>NZ_CP043499.1:1190000-1490000 GCF_009498215.1 Rhizobium grahamii
CTTGCAGGCTGATGACTCCTACTCGACAAAGCGCCTGGCAAGGCGTCAAGGAGTAGGACTGTGCGTAAATTTCATCTCGTTTCCAGAATATCGTGGTTCCGCCTGGGATCTATCCTTTCGGCGGTTCTCAACCGTCCCGAGGTCAGACAAGTTCTCCGCCTTACAAGGTGGGTTGGCTTGACCGTGCCGATGGCTGTAGTCATCGGATCTCTCGTCGCCCTCTTCCTGTGGTCGCTCGATGAAGCGACGGCGTTGCGCTTTGCATTTCCCTGGTCGATCTATCTGATGCCGGCGGCGGGCTTTGCGATGGTCTATTTGTACCAGCGCTTCGGTGGAGCGGCCGACGGGGGAAACAATCTGATCGTCGACCAGATCCACGAGCCTGGCGGTGGTGTTCCGCTTCGCATGGCGCCCTTCATCCTCGTCGCAACCGTTTTGACACATCTGGTCGGCGGATCCGCCGGCCGGGAAGGAACAGCCGTACAGATCGGTGGCAGTCTGGCGGGCGCTTTCGCGCGCTTCTTCGGTCTCAGGGCGGGTGACGTGCGGATACTGCTGATGACGGGAATTGCCGCCGGTTTCGGCGCAGTGTTCGGTACCCCGATCGCCGGAGCGATCTTCGCCCTCGAGGTGCTGACGATCGGCCGCATCCAGTATGAGGCGCTCGTGCCCGCGTTAATGGCTGCGATTACCGCCGACTGGGTTTGTCAGGCCTGGGGGATCACCCATACCTCATATGTGATCAGCTATGCCGGTGCCGTGATGGAAGGGGCTTCCGCTCATCTCCAGCCCCTGCTGCTGCTCAAGGTCGCGATCGCCGGCGCGATCTTCGGCCTCACCGCCTATATGTTTGCCGAGACATCGCATCGCCTGTCCTCGTTCTGGAAGGCTATCCTGCCCTATCCGCCATTGCGACCCGTTGTCGCCGCGATGATCCTGCTGGCGCTCACCGCTTTTGTCGGCACCCAGTATCTCGGCCTTGGCGTCTGGTCTGCGAACCCCGGCGACGCGACGATTGCAGGCTTCTTTCGTCCCGATCACGCCGATTACACCAGCTGGTTCTGGAAAGCACTGTTCACCATCCTGACGCTGAGTGCGGGATTCAAGGGTGGCGAGGTCACGCCGCTGTTCTTCATCGGGGCGGCACTCGGCAATGCTCTCGCGAATATCCTCGGGGCACCGGTGGACCTTTTCGCCGGCCTTGGCTTCGTGGCCGTCTTCGCGGGCGCCACCAACACTCCGCTTGCCTGCATGTTCATGGGTATAGAACTCTTCGGCGCGACGAACGCGCTCTACATCGCTGCAGCGTGTTTCGTCGCATATCTCTGCAGCGGCCACTCCGGCATCTATCTCTCCCAACGCGTCGGCGTGCCGAAATCCGCCGCCTCTCGGATCCCCTCCGGCACGGCATTGCGCCATGTTCGCGAGTTGCAGAAAGAACCGGTCGCCGATCACTCGCAGTAGCGGTCCCTTCCGCGTTTCGGGTCAAACTATTGCGCCCACGGATCGTTGGGGACAAACCGCGCGGCGCTATTGATCGCCGCGCGGAGGTCGAACACACTCTGCTAAAATGAGGAGCACTCAGATATGCAGCAGGGCTTGGCGACGATCACCATATCGGACGAGGGACTGAGCGAGCATGTGGCATTTGAAATCAAGGATCGGACAGGGCTCCTGTTTGCCCGGCAAGAGCTCCTACTCCGCGCCAAGAATGCGAAGAACGTGCGTTTGTCGCTTCTGACTGCCCGTTGCGAGCATTTGATACGCATCGGCAATATCGATTTCAGCTGCGCGAATTTCTCGATTATCCGCGATCTCTGACGGCGGGGTGTGTTGACGCCCGTTTGACGCGTTCGTCGAAGCTAGAGCGTCCTATCGATATGGCTTGCGAGCCGCGCGGACTGCGGGCAATCTGAAGCGAACAACGCCGGGGAGGCCTGCGGGACGGGGCATGAACAGGATGTCTTTTGCGATCGCGTTGTCGCCATTCACCAACGAGCGACTTTCAGGATGAGCGGCGACTCCATCCTGTCGGAAGAGACGGGGTTTGCGGCTCTCCTGCGCCGCGAATGGCTGCTGCCGGTGTCCGTAGCCACGGCGGCGATCTTTTTCCTGTTCGGCGATACGCTGTTCGAGCATCTCTCCAGTCCGGTCGGGTTCGCTGCGATCTTCATCGGCCTCTTCAGCGTCGTTCTGGCGTCGGCGCTTTCGGTCGTCCGCCACGCCGATCGCCTCGCCGAACGGCTGAAGGAACCCTACGGCACGCTGATCCTGACCCTGACGATCACATCAATCGAGGTCATGGCGATCTCCGCGGTCATGACGCATGGTGAGAACAACCCGACGCTCGCACGCGACACACTCTTTGCCGTCGTGATGATCATTCTGAACGGTATGGTCGGGCTCTCGCTTCTGCTGGGCGCCTGGAGACGTCCCGAGCAACAGCACAATCTGCAGGGCGCGAATGCCTATCTCGGGCTGATCGTTCCGATGGCGACCTTGAGCCTTGTCATGCCAACCTTTCTTGCAGGGCCGGACGGGCAGCACCCGGCAGCGCCCCGTCAACTGATCCTCGGCATCATATCCGTCGGGCTCTACGTCACCTTCCTGCTGCTTCAGGCCGGCCGCCACCGTCATTTCTTCGCCGAAGAAGGCGAGGCTGCCGCACAGCACTCGATCGAGCCTCGGCCGCGCGGAGAAGTCTTCCCGCACACCATCCTGCTCTTTGCCTACATGGCACCGGTCGTCTTTCTCGTGGAGCAGCTCGCCCACCCGATCGACTACGTCATCGAGACGCTGAACGCGCCGACCGCGTTCGGCGGTGTCGTGATGGCTGTGCTGGTGGCGACGCCCGAAGCCATCAGTGCGGTGCGCGCCTCGGTGGCCAATCACCTTCAGCGGGCAATCAACATCTTTCTCGGCTCGGTGCTGTCGACCATTGGGCTGACCGTTCCGGCGATGCTGGCGATCAGCCATATTATCGGCAACCCTGTGACGCTCGGGCTCGAGCATGAAAACCTGGTCATGCTGCTGCTAACCTTGGCGGTCAGCATCATCACCTTTTCGAGCGGCCGGACCCATTTGCTGCAGGGTGCCGTGCACCTCGTGCTGTTTCTCGCGTACGTGCTCCTGCTTTTCCAACAATGATCCCCGCGAACGCTTCCGTTTGCGGGCAGCTTAATTGCTTACTCACGAGCTATTGCATTTTCTGGCGAGGGCGCGGCATAGTAGCACATGCCTTGAGCTATCGCGGACCGGGGTCAGTGCCGGGGCGCGCATGAAGACTGGTACTCGTGAACCGCCGAGGTAGCAGCAATGCGTGTGAGTCTACATCAAGGTCCGCTGCTTTTTCTGGCGCTCCTTCTTACGGCCGGGCTCCTCGGCTGCGACGGAAATAACAACACTTATGTCCCTCCACCGCCACAGGCCGTGCGCATCGCACAGCCCGTCGTAGAGCCGATAACGTTGTATTTCGAACTCACCGGGAATACCGCACCGCTGAACGCGGTCGACATCGAGGCGCGCGTCCAAGGCTATATCCAAAGCATCAGCTACCAAGACGGAACGCCGGTCACCAAAGGCACCAAGCTCTTTGGTATCGAGCCCGATACCTATCAGGCCCAGGTCGATCAGGCGAAGGCGTCACTGGCTTCGCAAAAGGCCTCCCAGGTCGGCGCGCAGCAGGAATATGACCGACAGCTCAATCTGATGAAACAGCAGGTTACGACGCAGACCGCCGTCGACAGCGCCCGGGCAACGCTGGATGAAGCGAACGCGGCGATCCTGAATGCGCAGGCAAACCTCGAGCTCGCGACCATCAATCTCGGCTACACCGAGGTCACCGCGCCGTTCGACGGCGTAGTCACCAACCATCTGGTGGATATCGGCGCTCTTGTCGGCGTGTCCGGCCCGACCAAGCTTGCAAGCATCGTCCAGTCCGATCCGCTATACGCCTACTTCAACGTCAGCGAGACGCAGGTACTGATGATCAAGCAGGCCCTGGCGAAACAGGGTCGGACATTCAAGCAGACCGATCTGCCGACCATTCCCGCCGAACTCGGCTTGCAAACCGAGCAGGGCTATCCGCACAAGGGCCACCTCGACTATGTTTCCCCGCAGCTCGACGCATCGACCGGTACGCTGCAGGTCCGTGCTCTTTTCGAGAACAAGGATCGGATGATGCTTCCCGGTCTGTTTGTCCGCATCCGCGTTCCCGTCGGCCGCAATGACAAGGCGCTGCTCGTGAAAGACGATGCGATCGGGACGAACCAGCAGGGAAGCTATGTCCTCGTCGTCGGGAACGACAACGTCGTTGCGCAAAAGCAGGTCAAGACAGGCCAGCAGGAAGGTCCGCTTCGCGTCATCGAAACAGGTTTGGAAGCGACCGATTGGGTTATCACGGAAGGTATTCAGCAGGCGGTTCCGGGCGCGAAGGTTGCCCCGGAAAAATCGCAGATGAGTGCCACGCCGGCAGGCACGGGTGGTGATGCCAAGCCCACGGTTACCACGCAATGAACTCACCGGAACGCGCTATCTGAACCACTAAGGACAATAGCATGATCTCGCGCTTTTTTATCGAGAGACCCGTCCTTGCCAACGTGCTGGCGCTGGTTTTCGTTCTGGTGGGCGCTGTTGCTCTGTTCAATCTTCCTGTCGCCCAATATCCGAACGTCGTTCCCCCGACAGTACAGGTCACGACGCGGTTCCCGGGTGCCAGCGCGAAGACCCTTGTCGATACCGTCGCCCTGCCCATCGAACAGCAGGTCAATGGCGTCCAGGACATGATCTACATGCAGTCCACCAGTGCCAGTGACGGGACCTATTCCCTCACGGTGACTTTCGCGATCGGAACCGACCCCGATCAGGCGCAGGTGCTGGTGCAGAATCGCGTGGCGATTGCTCTTTCCTCGTTGCCGGAGGCCGTGCAGCTCCAGGGCGTGACCACGCAAAAGAAGTCGACGGCGATCCTGGGCTTTGTCAGCCTGACATCCGAAGATGGCCGCTACGACAGCCTGTTCCTGTCGAACTACGCTGTCATCAATCTTCAGAATGAGCTGTCGCGGTTGCCGGGGGTCGGTAACGTCAACGTCTTCGGCGCCGGTCAGTACGCGATGCGTATCTGGATGGATTCCAATCTCATGCAGGCGAGAGGGCTGACACCGCAGGACATCGTCAGTGCCGTACAGCAGCAGAGCCAGGAAGTTACAGCCGGACAACTTGGCATTCCGCCAGTCCCGAAGGGACAGACGTTTCAATATACGCTGAATGTCAACGGCAGGCTCAACGAGGCCATCGACTACGAGAACATCATCGTCAAGGTCGACGGTGCAAACGGCGGTCGCGTAACGCGTATCCGTGATATCGGTCGGGTCGAACTCGGTGCCCAGACCTATAGCCAGACCTTCATGCAGAACGGCCAGCCTGCGGCTGGGATCGGGATCTATCAGTTGCCCGAGGCCAATGCGATTGCCGTTGCGCAATCCGTCAAGGCCAAGATGGCGGAACTGGCGAAAAGCTTCCCGCAGGGCCTCCAATATCATATCCCGTTCGACACGACCAAGTTCGTGAATGCATCGATCGATGAGGTCTATGTCACGCTGATCGAGGCCGGCGTCCTCGTTCTCATTGTCATTCTCGTCTTCCTGCAGGATTGGCGAGCGATGCTCGTGCCCGCAACCACGGTTCCGGTGACGATCATCGGCGCCTTCGCCGCGATGGCGGCGCTCGGCTTTACCGTCAACCTCTCGACCTTGTTTGCGATCGTCCTTGCAATCGGCATCGTCGTCGACGACGCGATTGTCATTGTCGAAGGTGTCGCCCGCCACATTGAAGCCGGCATGTCCGGCAGGCAGGCGGCCGAGAAGGCCATGGAAGAGCTGCTCGGCCCGGTGATCGGGATCACGCTTGTTCTGATGGCCGTGTTCATCCCTGCGGCCTTCCTGCCAGGATTGACAGGGCAGCTTTATCGCCAGTTCGCGCTTGTGATCGCCGCAACCGCCCTGATCAGCGCGATCAACGCCGTCACCCTGAAGCCGACGCAGTGCGCCCTGTGGCTCCGCCCGCCCGTTCCGCCGGAAAAGCGCAACTTCCTCTATCGGGGCTTCAACGCCGTCTACGATCGCGCCGAGCATGGCTACACGCGCCTTATCTCTGCAATGACGCATCACAGCGGCCTGATGGTGGTGATCGCTTGCATTCTGATGGGAACCGCAGCCTGGGGACTTGCCCGTCTGCCGACCGCATTTCTGCCGATCGAGGATCAGGGCTACGTCCTGATCGGCGCGCAATTGCCTGATGGCGCCTCGAAGGAACGGACTGATGCGGTCATGCAGGAAGTAGGCAAGATCGCCCAGGCGACTCCAGGCGTGGAAGACGTGCTGACGATCAGCGGTATTTCCGTGCTTGATAATAACGCCAGCCTTCAGAACGCCGGTGTCGCCTATGTCGTCTTGAAGGATTGGGACGAGCGCGGGAAGATCAATGGCCAGGATCTGTTGTCGATCTACGAGCATCTTCACACGCAACTGCAGGGCATCCTGAGCGCCAAGACGCTTGTCATCGTTCCACCGCCGATACAGGGCGTCGGCAATGCCAGCGGCTTCACGATGCAGATAGAACTCCGAAACGGCATCGCGGATTATCCGCTGCTACAGTCGCTCGCCGATTCCATCGTGAATAACGGCAATGCCCAATCGTCACTACAGCGGCTCAGCACGTCGTTTCGATCGAACGTTCCCCAATTGGAAATCGTGGTCGATCGCATCAAGGCGGAGACGCTGGGCGTTACGGTGGGGCAAGTGTTCTCGGCTCTGTCAGGCTATGTCGGATCCACCTATGTCACGCAGTTCAACAAGTTCGGTCGTACCTTCCAGGTCTACGCACAAGCCGCGTCAGACTTTCGAATCCGCCCGGACGACATCCGCAATTTGAAGGTCAGAGCAGGCGACGGAACCATGGTTCCGCTTGGCACGGTGGTTTCCGTCACGGCAATGCAGGGACCGTCCCTGATCAGCCTCTACAATCTCTACCCGACGGCCACGATCGTCGGCGGCCCGGCCGCAGGCTTCAGCTCCGGTCAGGCACTCAATGTCATGGAGCAGATCGCTAACAAGACGTTGCCTTCGGGCACAGGGTTCGATTGGACGGCGCTGTCGTTCCAGGAGAAAGCCGTCGGCACGCAAATCTATTTCATCTTCGCGCTTGCCATGCTTCTCGTCTACTTCGTGCTCGCCGGTCAGTATGAAAGCTGGATCCTGCCGCTGGCCGTGATCCTCGCCGTTCCGTTGGCGCTTCTCGGCACCGTCGGCGCCCTTATGGCGGCGGGCGTCGCGAACAATCTCTATACGCAGATCGGGCTCATCCTTCTGATTGCCCTCTCCGCGAAGAACGCGATCCTCATCGTGGAATATGCGCGCGAGAAGCGCGAAGAAGGCATGCCGATCCTGGACGCCGCCGTCGAAGCCGCACGGCTTCGATTCCGGCCGATCCTCATGACCTCCTTCGCCTTCATCCTGGGTGTCCTGCCGCTGGTTCTGGCAAGCGGGGCAGGCGCATCGGCGCGCAAATCGATCGGCATCTCCGTCTTCAGCGGAATGATCGCCTCGACCTGCCTCGCGGTGTTGTTCGTGCCGTCATTCTACGTCGTGCTGCAGCGGCTCGAAGAATACAGAAGGCGCCGCGGAACATCCGCGACACCGATCGATGACCAGATGCCAAAGGCGCAGCCTTAAGCCGCTACTGCACGATAACCTGCACGTACACGCCTCCGCTCTTCGCGTAGTAGAGCGATCCGCAGCGATAGTAATAGCCACCATAATAAGGGCCGTAGAGGCAGCCAGGCGGCAAGACGGCAATCGTCGTTGCCGTTCTCCTGACCACCCGGCGGGTCGTCCTGCGGGCAACGCCTGCGTAGGAGAGCGGCGTCAGCGGTCGCCCGATGACGGCGCCGGCCGGCGACGCGAAACCGATCGACAGCGGAAAGATGCCCTGCCTTTCAATATCGACGTCCGAAAACGTCAGAATCCCGGCCAAGCCGACTGCGAAGATGATCTTCCTGGAGTTCATTGCACCCCTCCCGTGCCGGTCGGCGCCGGCAACTCGTCGATGGATTCCATTTCGCTGAGATCGACCTTCTTGGCGCTCGTCGGAATCTCGATGTTATAGGATACGCTGGCGACATCGGCGCCACTTTTGAAATCGTTGATCTCAAGCGTGTACTCGGGCGCCTGCACCACGTGTTTGCTGGTGATCACATAACGGCGCGGGATCGGTTTCGGCCCCGCCTCGATCCAGATCTGCCAATCGACCTCGGGAGTGCGGAATGCCAGGTAGTCGCATTCGACGCCGTTCACGAAAGCGCTGGATATGTGCTTGGCTTCGGTGACGTCGGTGATCAGCTGATCGTACACATCAGACGACAGGAGATCGGCGCCCGGTGCTTCGATGCCGGCATTCATCATCCGGTCGATCAGGTCGTCGAGCGTGCCCTTTCCGTCTATTTTGGCATAGGCGTCGAGGTTCTTGCCATGAACCGTCAGCGCCGAACCATCGAAGCTGACGTCCAGATCTGCATATCCGCCCGTCCGGGAAAGCCTCAATTTATCGGGCCGCGTCAGGGTCGCCTTGCCGGAGCTGACAAACTGCAGCTTTTCGAAATCCGGCGTGACGGCTTCGAGCGAGGACTGATAGTCGAAGGACATCGTCTTCTGTTGCGCAAGAAAGTCGGACATCTTCTTGAGCAGGGCCTTGGCATCATCCGCCCACGCCGAGGTCGGTATGACAAGGCTTGATATAATCGAGGTAAAGATCAGTACTCGCCTCAGTCGCAAAGGTGTCGATGACATGACGATGCCTTTCCTTGATCCGTCATATATTTTGATGGAGGGCGCGGTCGTCACCACCTACTCTCGACAATCGCGCCGCCAGTCGACGCTATAGGCCCGAAGTCAGAACCCTGTGACATCCTGGGGAGACGCGCTGGAGGTTATCGCGCAGGCACGCGATCCCCCGCCCGCCGCCGAGCGGCACCATTCGGCAAAGTGCGCGAAAGTCCGGTCCGCAGGCTCGTCGAAGGATAATCGCCTCCTCGCGTGGCGAGAATGTTGGCATCGCCTTATTCGGTGTCATCGCCGGAGCCGTGGCTGTATTCGCGCCTGGCGTTCCGGTCGAACCTGTTGTCGTCGAGATCGCACTGACCGCCTGCTGACATGGAGCCGAAAGATTGGCGCTTTGCTGCTGCAGGCAGGACAGGGCTTCCTTTCCTCCGGGCTGGACACCTGGGCATTGGGCCATGAAGTCACGCTGGCAAGCCGACTTGATGGCATTGCGCTGGGCCTGCGTGGGTTGGGCGGAGCTGGTTTGGGGCGCGGCAGGCGCAGGGGGCGTAGCGGCCGTATCGCCCGTTTGCGTTGGCTGAGCGGAGGTGGATTTCGGCTTGGTGCTTATTGCCGAGACCGCCTTCTTGCATGCCGGCGCCAATGTCGCATCATGCTGTTGCAAGCAGGTCAGCGCCTCAATCCCTCCCGGCTGAACCCCGGAACATTTGGCGATGAAATCATTACGGCAGGCTGAGCGGATCGCATTGCGCTGCTCGTCCGTCGGGGCCTGCGCGGCAGCGCCGAAAGCGAGGAGACATGCGGCCCCAATGCCGTAAAGCAAACTGAGCCGAAGCAAAGCGAAGCGCTGGCGGGTGCTTCCCGCAAATGGAATTCGGTTTTGCATGATCCCCCCAAGGAATTCGTCTGAACAAGCGGTGTGAGAACTGGTTCTCTACTTTGTCGAGAAAACTGCGTCGCTGCGCGAAATGCGGTGCCGAATGAAACGCCGGGATACACAAGCTATATTAGCATTAAATAATTTATGGCGCTAGAAACAACTGCAGCTAGCACGGATTAAAGCCACCGACCGGCCTTACTATGCCGACAAGTGGAGGAACAAATTATCGGGAAGGGTGTTGTTGTCGCGCCAAACGCACGAGGGGGCCTTCATGACGCGACAACAATCATACGAAATCGAAGCCGGCGACTTTACGACTCTCGGCGCGACGCCGACAGAAGACGGCGTCAACTTCGCGCTCTTCAGCGCGCATGCGGAACGCGTCGAACTCTGCCTTTTCGATGAGGAGGGCAGGCAGGAAGAGCGGATTATCCTGCCGGAATACACCAACGAAATCTGGCATGGCCACGTCCGCGGTCTCAAACCCGGCGCGCTTTATGGCTACCGCGTTTATGGACCTTACGACCCTGAACAAGGACACCGTTTCAACCCCAACAAGCTGCTTATCGACCCTTATGCCCGGGAGATCGTCGGCGAGGTCAAATGGGGACAGGCAACGTTCGGGTATGACCTTGAAAGCGACGAGAAGGACCTCTCCTTCGACGAGAGCGACAGCGCTTCCTCCATGCTGAAATGCAGGGTGATCGATCCCTCGCGCCTGATCGACAAGCCGGAGACCAAGCCTGGAACACCGTGGCACCGGACCATATTCTACGAAGCGCACGTGAAAGGGATGACGCAGTTGCACCCGGCAATTCCGGAACAACTGCGCGGAACGTTCGAGGGTCTTGGGCATCGCAAGATCGTTGACTATGTGAAAGCGCTCGGAGTGAGTTCGATCGAACTGCTCCCGGTCCATTACTTCCCCGACGACCCCCATCTGCTCGACAAGAGGCTCAAGAATTACTGGGGCTATAACACGATCGGCTTCTTCGCCCCGGCGACGCGCTACTACGGACCCAATGGGCTTGCGGGCTTCCGCGACATGGTCCGAGCCTTCCACGATGCGGGCATCGAAGTCATCCTCGACGTCGTCTACAACCATACGGCTGAGGGAAACGAGCTCGGGCCAACGCTATCCTTCAAGGGGATCGACAACTTCTCCTACTATCGGACGCTACCGGACCAATCACGGTACTATGTCAATGACACCGGCACCGGCAATACCGTGAATACCTCGCATCCCCGCGTCCTGCAGATGATCACGGACTCCCTGCGCTATTGGGCAGAGGTGATGAACATCGACGGCTTTCGCTTCGATCTCGGCACCATCCTCGGCCGGGAGCCGGAAGGCTTCGATCAACGCGGAGGCTTCTTCGACGCCGTTGGTCAGGATCCGGTACTGTCCCGGCTGAAACTCATCGGCGAACCCTGGGACATCGGCCCCGGCGGATACCAGGTTGGTGGCTTCCCGCCCGGATGGTCGGAATGGAACGACAAGTACCGCGATACGATGCGCGACTACTGGAAGGACGAGGACGGCACGGCCGGCGACTTCGCCGCCAGAGTGCTCGGGTCAGGCGACATATACGATCTTCGAGGGCGCAGACCGTGGGCGAGCGTGAACTTCGTCACGGCTCATGACGGCTTTACCCTGAACGATCTTGTCTCCTACGACGAGAAACACAACGAGGCCAATGGCGAGGAAAACAAGGACGGCCACGACCATAACCGAAGCTTCAATTATGGCGCCGAGGGGCCGACCGATGACAACGCGATCAATGAGATCAGGGAGCGCCAGAAGCGCAATTTGCTGGCAACGCTTCTGTTCTCGCACGGCGTACCGATGCTTCTCGCAGGAGACGAATTGGGCCGCAGCCAGATGGGCAACAACAATGGCTATTGCCAGGACAGCGAACTGAGCTGGCTGCACTGGCGGGACTTGCCGGACAGCGCAAAGAAGCTCTCGGATTTCACGCGCAGGCTCATTGACCTTCGTCAAGCCCAGCCGCTCCTTCGGCGGGAGAACTGGCGCGACGGGATGGTAATCCGCTGGCTCAACCCGACCGGTGGCGAACAGACGGAAGATCATTGGCAAGACGAGGGGAGCACGACGCTCGGGCTTCATCTGCTATATGAGCAACCGCAGCAAGACGCCGAACACTGGAGCGAAGCCTTGCTCCTGTTCAATCCCCATGATGGCGAAGTCACTTTTCACCTGCCGGAGCGCGAGGACGGATCCTGGGCGATCGAACTTACGACCGCCGATCCCGATGCAAGCCCAGGCGTGGTCCATGAGGTTGCGGATTATATGCTGCAACCGCGAAGCCTCGTGCTGTTGCGGCCGGCGTAGCCGTTGATCCGAGCGCGCCCCGACGCCATCAGCAGCAGAAAAACCAGGAATTGTGGAACAATGACCCCGCCCTTCGGTTTTCCATGCGAAAGGGAGGTCTGGAGATGAGCAAGACGCCTTCGTTAGAACTTGCCGAGGAGTACATTCGGCTTGGCGGTCGGCGTCGATCCAAGATCGACGACAATATCGTGAGTTCTCGGCTTTGGGAAAAGGAGACGCCTGAGGCTGAAGCCTTCTGGCATCAGCATATCGAGTCGCTCGACGAAAAGCACCGGCAGCAAGTCGAGGTTCATCTGCCATCGATCTCGGACGTTTAGCACCACTGACGCCACCATCGAAGCCGCAGGTGCAATACGCCGGCAAGAGGTTCCCATGGACAAGAAATGGACAAAGCCACTTTCCTATGCACTACCGCAGACCGGCGATTTCAAGACGATCGGCAGTGTCGGTGAGGCGATGGTGGCCTTGCGGAGCAACTGGCCCGTGGTCGCCGGTCGACAGCTGCGCGAAGCGCGCAAGATTTGCATCGAAGCCCTTGAGGGAAAGCGGCCGCCAGCTGAGGCCCGCCGCGCATTTATTGCCGCCGCCGTCGAAGCGCATGTGTTCGTTAAAGAGAAGTAGGGCCAGTCTTGTCGGCGGAAGGTCAAAGGTTGCCTTCGCTGACATCGGCCTATGTTTGATCCAGTAAACCTTTGAAGAGAGTGGAAAGGAAGATGAAATGAGACCGATCGCGATCTTGCTTGTCGTCACTGGTATAGCTGCCGCCAGCGGCTGCACCCCCACGGAGAAGGGCGCCGGCATTGGAGCAGCTACTGGGGCCGTCGTCGGCGGCGTTGCGACCGGCAACGTCCGTGGGGCAGCAGTGGGCGCAGCCGTCGGTGGCGTTGCAGGCGCTGTGATTGGCAATGTCGCCGATCAGCCTGGGCAGTGCTACTACCGGGATCAATATGGACGCCAATACGTAGCAGCCTGCCCGCGATAGGGCCGCATTTCGGCAGATGGCATTCGTGTCATCTGCCACCCCCACCAAAATGGAAAACAGAGATGCCGATCGGCGAACAGATTGTGGCCGCAAGGGCCTTGCTGCGATGGGACCGCGACGAGCTGGCAGACGCATCCGGCGTGCCGGCCTCCGTGATTGAAGCGTTGGAAGCGTCCAACAAGGAGATTGGCACCTTAAGCCAAGGACGCATCCTTCTCGAGGCGATCGAGGCGGCTGGAGTCATGGTTTTTGACGAAGGCCCGGTCGATGGCGGCCCGGGCGTAAGAATGCTGCGTCGTCCTACCTCGGCCATCGACACCGATACCACCCAAACCGTCCAGTACAGCGAATATCTTGAGAACGACGCGCCTCCGGGGGCTGGCGGCTGAATGCCTCAGTCACGCGCCCGCGCCGTTCTTGCGCCGGAACCAACTCGGCTCGCGGCAGTTTCGGTAGCGCCGCCCGATAACCCCTGCGGCAGCGCAGCCAGCCGAGGGAATGTTCCATGCCTATTCCGACCGCGACTTATCGGCTGCAATTTCGCAACGGGATGACTTTTTCGGACGCGGTCGGCTCTGTCCCCTATCTGAAATCGCTTGGCATCAGCCATCTCTATGCCTCGCCTATTTTCACCGCCACGAGCGGATCGACCCACGGCTATGACATTGTCGATCCCAACAATGTGGATCCCGCCATAGGAGGCCGGGAAGGCTTCGATCAGCTCGTCGCTGCCCTGAAGTCATCAGGTTTGCAGCTCATCCTCGACATCGTCCCGAACCACATGGCCGCGTCGTTAGAGAACCGGTGGTGGGACAGTGTCCTGCAATTCGGAAAATCCAGCCCCTACGCCTCCTTCTTCGATATCGACTGGACGAGGCGCATCACCCTTCCCGTGCTCGACAGACCCTTCGAGGAAGCGGTGGCCAGTGGCCTGATCGGGCTTGCGCGCCATCAGGCCACTGGAGAACCTCGTCTCACCTACTACGATCAGTTCTACCCTCTCGATCCACAAAGCGTTGCCGAAATAGAACGTCTGGCCGGAGACGAGCAGAGTCCAGGAAAGCTCTCGACCGACGCCTCCCTGCTGAACGCGCTTCACCAGCGCCAGCATTGGCAGTTGATCGACTGGAAGGGCGCCGCAGAGAAGTTGAGCTATCGACGCTTCTTCGAAGTCACCGGGCTTGTCGGAGTGCGCGTCGAGGATCAGGAGGTCTTCGACCGCACCCATCGTCTGGTTATCGATCTGGTGCGGTCCGGCAGCGTGCAGGGACTTCGGATAGACCACGTAGACGGGCTGGCCGATCCGGCAGATTATCTTGCCAAGTTGCGCGCGGCAGTCGGCGAAGAGACCTACATCCTGGTCGAAAAGATCGTTGCACGTGATGAGAACCTGCCCGCCAACTGGCCTGTCGCAGGTACGACCGGCTATGAGGTCATCGCAAGCCTCGGCCCGCTGTTTATCGACAGAGATGGGCTGGAGACTCTCGATACCGCGTATCGGGCGATTGCGCCGGCCCAGGCAGCTTTCGCAGCGGTCTTGAACAAAGCCAAACAGATGATGGTGCGGCAGAATTTTACCGGCGAGCGCGCGAGGCTGTGTGAATTGGCAAGCGCTGTGCTCCCGGACGTTCCGCGCGAAACACTGGACCGTGCCATCACCGACATCCTCGTGGCGTTTCAGGTTTACCGCACCTACGGCACAACGGGGAGCCTTGAGGGAAACGACCGCGATCTCTTGGAAACGGTACTCGGTAGAGCCAGCGCGGCTTCTGATGTATCTGACGTCATCAACAGCATTGGGCGCATCCTGCTCGCCCCCCGTGTCGGGGCCGCGACCGAACTGCGTCGTCGCATGCAACAGCTTACGGGACCGGTGATCGCCAAGGCGATGGAAGACACTGCCTTCTACCGCTACAACAGGCTGCTTGCCCTCAACGAGGTGGGCTGCGATCCCGACATCACAGGCGACTCACGACATGACTTCCACGAAGCGATGCGAAACCGTGCTCGGACACAGCCGCAGGGCCTCACAACGACCGCGACGCACGACACCAAACGCGGCGAGGATGCCCGTGCGCGCCTATACGGACTGACCGAGCATGCCGAACAATGGGTGGCGGGCTTCGAACGGTGGCAGCGAATAAACAGGCAGTTTGTCTCGGGCTCAGCGGATCAACCCTGGCCTGACACAAACACCCAATGGATGCTCTACCAGGCGTTGGCAGGAGCGTGGCCCGAATTTCCGGACACGATCGACGAGGGCTTTCGCGACCGGTTCAAAGCCTATGCCGAAAAGGCAGTCCGCGAGGCCAAGACTCACACCGACTGGGGCCAACCAAACAAGCACTATGAAGCCGCCGTCCTGAATTTGGCCGAGGGCCTCTTGAGCGACGAGAATACGACGTTCCGGGCGGACTTTCAGAATCTGATGACGCTCCTAATCACCGCGGGGCACCTGAATAGCCTCTCCCAGACGTTGATCAAACTGACAATTCCCGGTGTTCCAGACATCTATCAAGGCGCCGAGCAGGCTGATCTCAGTCTCGTCGATCCTGACAACCGCCGACCGGTCGATTTTCAGCGACTTCGGACAGATCTCCAGACACAGCCATCAGGGAATCGCTCCCCGTGGCAGCGCAAGCAGGCGATGATCGCAACGATATCAGCACTCCGTCAGGATCGCGCCGAACTGTTTTCGCGCGGGAGCTACCAGCCGCTCGCTGTTAGCGGCCCCCGACGCGACAATCTTATCGCTTTTGCTCGCCAAGACGGCACGCAGTTCAGCATCACTCTCGCGCCAAGGCTGCTTTCTCGCCACGTCGATCCGAAGACGCTGAAAACCACATCTGATTTCTGGGCTGACACAAGTCTCGAACTGCCTCTCACGATCGCGGGACGGCGACGTGATCTATTCGGCGATGCCGGTATCGTCGACGGGCCCACCATCGATCTAGATGCTCTGTTCCGGAACCAGCCCTACGCACTGCTGATCTCGGTCGATTGACCGCACGCTAGCAACTTTCTAGCTCCTGAATGCCCAGCACACATACCATGGCGGCATGGTGTCATTAGGCTGGTGAGTCCGCCAGATCACCCTGTCGAATTGCGGTGGTTTTACGGGGATGGTCTTTGCGGAAAGATTGGCAACGAGGCACAACCGCGTCCCATCGTCGAGCTCCCAATCGATGTCGATGAACTCGGTCGAGCGGGCGAAACTTCCGCCTGATGAGACTCCGGAAAGCCGGGGGATAATATGATCCCGACGCAACGCTATCAGATGACGGTATAGTTCGAGATGCTCGCGGTGAAGTCCACGACTGGCTGCTTGCCAATCGAGCTTCGCCTTGAGAAAAGTCGAGAGAGCCGTCGGATCCGGAAGCTTGTCGGCATTCTCCTCGTCAAAGCCCGGAAGCCGGTGCAGTTCCTCCCGCCTTCCCTTGCGCACGGCCGCGTTCAGCTCCTCGTCGAAGTCGCAGAAATAAGGGAAATCGGATTTGCTCTTCCACTCCTCGCCCATGAAGATCATAGGGATCTGTGGCGAAAGAAGGTAGATACCGGCGATGGCCAGCAGGGCAGACTGCGGAGCGATCTTGTGAATGCGGTCGCCAAAGGCGCGGTTGCCAACCTGATCGTGGTTCTGAATGAAGGCAATGAACGACGTTGGCGGCAAGTTGCCGCTCGGCTCGCCGCGCGGCTCTCCTCTGTAGGGCATCTCCTCACCCTGGAAGACGAACCCTTGCGCGACGGCGCGCGCGACCGCGCTCGGAGCGCACGAATAATCGGCGTAGTAGCCAAACGCCTCGCCTGTCGCCGCTTTGTGCAACACGTGGTGAATGTCGTCATTCCACTGAGCGGTATAGAGACGCGGGTGGCCCTCCGCATCTCTTTCGAGGAGCGCGGCGCTGTTGTCCTCGTTCTCGACGATCAGATGGCAATGACGGCCAAGCGTTGCCTGCTTGACCGCCCGCGCGATCGTCGCGAGCAGATGCTCATCGCTGTCGTCCTTGATGGCGTGCACCGCATCCAGCCGGAGCCCGTCGGCGCGAAATTCCTGCAACCAGTAAAGCGCGTTCTCGACGACGAACCTGCGGACCATCTCGGAGTTTACGCCATCATAGTTGATGGCAGCGCCCCATGGCGTCTTGTGATCACGATTGAAGAGCGGCGCATAGGAAGGCAGATAATTTCCTTGCGGACCAAAATGATTGTAGACGACATCGAGGAACACCGACATTCGCCGGCTGTGGGCAGCATCGATGAAACCCTTGAGGTCCTCCGGGCGCCCATAGCTGCTGTCGGGCGCGTAAGGCAGGACACCGTCATACCCCCACCCGCGCCGGCCCGGAAAATCATTGATCGGCATGAGCTGAATCGCGGTGATCCCCAGATCTTTCAGGTAATCGAGACGGTCAACCGCGGCTACCAGCGTGCCTTCTTCGGTAAAGGCGCCGACATGCAGTTCATAGATGACCGTTTCATTCCACGGGCGTCCGCGCCATTCATGCTGCGTGAAAACATAGCGGCTGCCATCGACGACTTCGCTCGGGCCATGGACATCGTCGGGTTGATAGCGTGATGCAGGATCCGGGACCTGCTGACCATCCTCCAAGACGAAACGATAGCGAGTGCCATGCCGGGCGCGCTCCGCGAGATGCGTAAACCAACCGCCGTCTTCACTGGCCATCATCGTTGCGGGGCTATCATCGATCGTGATGGCCACCTTCCTTTGCAGCGGCGCCCACAAGCGAAAGCGAACACCGTGATCCGTGAACTGAGGACCGAAACTGAACATATGGAAGAACCCCAATCGGCATTCTTGTCAGAACTTCGCTCGGAGGCGGGAGGTTCCGTTCACCTATGCCGATTTGTGGATTCGTTCGGCATACAACCCGCTGAAACCATCGCACAACAGGAAAACGCACGTGGCGGAACCAAGTCTCTGCCGTGGAGTTTCTCGCGTCATGGATCAGATGTCGACGGACCGTTACCAGTTCAGAGAAACCCAGCCCGAAAACGGATTAACCGAGGTCGTCTACAGCCCCCAGATCGAAGAAGGAATTAGCCGAAAGGCCGGAAAGCGGGGTTTTCTCTACTACGGACCCGACGGAAAGCGGATCCGCGACCGATCAGAAATCGAGCGCCTGAATGCGCTTGCGATCCCTCCCGCCTATACCGACGTCTGCATCAACGCCAATCCTCTGGCGCATCTGCAGGCGACCGGCATCGATGCGCGCGGGCGTAAACAGTACCGATATCATCCCGACTGGCTCGCCGAACGCGAGCGCGCCAAGTTCGAGCGCCTTGTCGAGTTCGGGGATCGGCTACCGGCAATCCGGGAACGCGTCGATACCGACCTGACGGCGAAAGGTTTGTCGATGAACAAGGCCGTTGCAACGGTCGTCTGGATGCTCGACAAACTCTACATTCGCGTGGGAAATCTGCACTACGCTGAAGCCAATGGCTCGTTTGGCCTGACCACTCTGCGACGCCGGCACATCAGGATTGACGGTTTCACTGTCCTCTTCCGCTTCAAGGGAAAGTCCGGAAAGGAGTGGAATCTCGCCCACGCCGATCGCCGCATCGCCGGCGTCATCCGAAGGCTGCAGGACCTGCCGGGGCAGCATCTGTTCAAGTATCTTGGGCCCGATGGGGAATACCGGCAAATCCTGTCGCAGGACGTCAACGCCTATATCCGTGAAGCTGCTGGAGAAGACTTCAGCTCGAAGCAGTTCAGAACTTGGGGAGCAACTTGCATGGCGGCGGCGGCTCTCGCTCCTGTGGCTGTTGGAAACTCCAAGCGGCAGATAACCTCGCAGATCAACGCGGCAATCGATGCCGTCGCAGCCAAGCTCGTCAATACTCGAGCTGTCTGCCGATCCTCCTACATTCACCCGGCGGTATTCGACGATTTCCGTGCCGGTCGGCTGGCAGAACTCGTCAGCATGCGGCCGTCCAGAAGCAAGAGGCTCACCACCTGGATGAATGATGAGGAAATCCGGACTTTGCGATGGTTGAAGACCAGGCTCCCTGCCTGAATAGGTGCACGCAGTAGAGACCGCGTCCCGAAGAACGCGGCCAATAGGGAATTCAGTGTACGATCGGCTTTGCGGTCGAAGCACGGCGTGACTTGGTCGATTTATCGGAGGCAATGGCTGCCTTTGCCGTCTTCTTATCCTTGTCGTCACGCGGCTTGGCAGCTGCAGGCTTCGCTGTCTTGGCTTCCGTAGCGCCTTGGCTACGCCGGGATTTCTTGGGCGGCGCGCCTTCGGCTGCGATTTCTTCGAAGGCCTTCAGCCAGTGTTTCATGTCTTCGCCGTTGGGACGGCCTTCCCGCTCCCATATTTCATAAGCCCGCTGACGAATTTTCTCTTCGTGTTCGCTCATGGTTCTCGTGCCGTTGTTGGTGTGGAGACGAACAGTAAGTGTGGTCGATTTTTCAGGAAACAAGAGGCGGCGGCGCGGGCGATGACATCGGCTTTGCCCTTCTATTTCAGGAAGTGAAGGGAACGAGAGGCTTCTTCGCGCGTTAGGGGTAACGCATTGATGGCTCGCGGGAAGACGAGATAGATAATGAAAGAATTTTCCGGCGATCGCCGCATTCACGAAGCACCCAATGACCACGGGTTTCAGGAAAGAGCGATCGAGTACGAAATCGATCCTCCTTCGATCATCCGACCAGGCTATAACAGCTGGAAGACCGGAACGGTTTCCAAGGCATCATTTCTGATAGACGGCGCGCCCTATTTCAGAGCGCTGGATCATGCTTTGCGGCTCGCCCGGCAAACGATCTGGATCGTCGGATGGGATTTCAACCCTGATATCAGGCTCAGACCACGCGAAAGCTCCGAAACGCTCGGTGAGTTGCTGCTGACTTTGACGGAAGACAACCCTGATCTCCGCGTCCGGATTTTGGTTTGGGGCATGGGACCGGTTTACTCCGGCAAGTCACTGAGGCTCTTCAACCACCCGCAGTTTTCCGATCACCGGCAGATCAGCATGCATTTTGATCTTCGCCATCCGCTCCGCGGCTGCCATCATCAAAAGCTGGTGGCGATCGACGACAACTTGGCATTCCTTGGCGGCATCGACCTGACCGCGCGACGCTGGGACGAGCCGGACCACGCCCCGCGCAACACCTTTAGGCGATCCCCCGACGGCACCCCTTATGGTCCGGTACACGACATTCAGCTGCTCGTTTCAGGCGAGGCCGCCGCGTTTGTTGCCGATGTCGCGAGACGTCGGTGGAAAAGGGCAACCGGCCAACAAGTGCCGGCGACCGAAAACACAGATACGTCTTGGCCGGCGATGGTGCCGCCCCATATATCCGACGCTCGAGTGGGTATCGCGCTTACGGAGCCGGGTCTGATCGGACGCCGTGGCCGCCATGAAGGCATCCGCCTGACGCGCGCAGCCATCCAGTCTGCAAAACGCAGCATATATATCGAAACACAGTATCTGGCATCGTTCGGTGTTGCGCGCTCGATCGCGCAGCGCTTGCTGGAACCCGATGGCCCGGAAATCGTCGTTCTGGTGACGAAAAGCTCGCACGGTTTTATCGAGAAGCTCACGATGGGAAGCAACCGCGACCGCGTGATCCGGCGATTGAAACGCCTCGATCGTCACGACCGTCTGCGTGTCATGTATGCGGTGGCTCCAGACGGCAACGGCGGATCCCGGGAAATCGTCGTCCATTCGAAGCTTGTCATCATCGACGACCAGTTCATCAGAATAGGCTCCTCCAATCTGAACAATCGTTCCGAGGGGCTCGATACCGAGTGTGATCTGGCAATCGAGGCGTCCTGCACGGCCCATCGCGACGCGATTGCAGCTGTTCGCTATCAGCTTATGGCGGAACACCTCGACACCACGCCGCAAGCCGTGCAGCAGGCGCAGGCTTCAGCAGGCTCGATGATCAAGGCGATTGACAGCCTCAACCGTTCGCTGCGTGGGCTGCGCCCCTTCTCGGTCGATCTCGCCAATGGAGAGACAACCCCTGTGATCGGAACGACCATCGTCGACCCGCATCGCCCCTACCATCCCCTAAAGCGATTGCGGTTGCGCCTCGCGTCGCTCATGCGCGGTTTGGTCGGCGGTGGAGTTTTGCCGCGCACGCAGGAAAATCTCGCCAAGAGCGAATGAGACCAGGCCGAACAGCAGGGGGATCAAGAAGTAGATTACGCGGAAGGCAACGAGTGCGCCAATGGACGCGCTTGGGATCAGGGCCGTCACCGTCGCCTCGAGAACGCCAAGCCCTCCGGGAACATGGGTCAGCAGGACCGCGACATTCGCCAGCACGAATGCTGTCGCGGTCTCCATGAAATGCGCATCAGGGCCAAGGAGTTGCTGCAGGCAGGCTGCGACTGCCATGAAATTGAGCGTGCCGACGACAATCTGGCCGACCGCAAGCCGGAACGACGGCATCTTGAAGCGCCAGCGCCATACCGAAAGGGGCGCGCGGATAACAAGCGTCAACAGCAGATAGCCTCCGATCGCTGCCAGACAACCAACGCCAAGCGCAACCACGCCGGCCGCTGGCAACCCGATGAGCGCCGCGGCGGCATGTGAATTGGAGACGAAGACAATTCCGCAGAGTGACGCGAGACCGATCCCGACTGTTGCGCCGCAGAAGACGATAACGCGTGCAACCTCTTCACCGCTGAGCCCCCAGCGCGAATAGTAGCGATAGCGCACGGCGCCGCTGCTCAGTGCAGCAAAACCGAGACTGTGGCCGATCGAAAGGCCGGTAAAGGAGGCAAGCGCGGCTTTCGGATAACTCAAGGGCCGGCCGGCATAGCGCAGTCCCATCCAGTCAAAAACCGTCAGACAGAGATAGGACATTGCCGCGAAGGCAAAACCGGCAGACAGGCGCGATGCGGGCAATCCTTCGACTGAAGCCGTGATCTCGGCAAAGGAGTATCGGCTGAAAACGCGGTAGAGAAGGTAAGCGGCCAAAGCCAGACCCAACAATAGCACCGCGTTTATAAGCAACTTCTTCGCCGACATGAATGATCCCGTTTCGCAGATATGATGTGGCTGGAACGAAGAAGCGCGTTTGCGGGTTCCCTCAGCGCATCGATGGCGAGGGAAATGCATGGAAAACGAGCTCCGCGTTCTGACCTACAATGTGCACAGCTGCGTGGGGACTGACCGCAGACTGGACCTGTCTCGCATCGCGGAGGTCATCGCCAACACAGGTGCGCACATCGTGGCGCTTCAGGAACTGGATGTCGGTCGTCTCCGCACGGGCGGTGTCGATCAGGCCCGCCAGATCGCCAGCGAACTGCGAATGGACGCCCATTTTCACCCCGCATTGACGGTAGCGGAGGAGCGGTATGGCGACGCCATTCTCTCGGCTTTGCCGATGCGCCTTCTGAAGGCTGGCCCCCTGCCCTCGGTCGGAGAAACCCGGGGCGCGCTGCTGGTCGAAATAGAGGTCTCGGGACAGAAAATGATCGTCCTCAACACCCATCTTGGGCTGCGCGCCGGCGAGCGTGTTACGCAGGTCGCGACACTCCTTGGCGATGATTGGCTCGGCAACACCGATCTCGCAGAGAGCCCCGTCATTGTCTGCGGCGATTTCAACGCCGTGCCGTCGTCAACGGCATACAAGATGCTGGCGCGACGTTTCATCGACGCCAGATCCGTCCCCGGCACAAGACAACGCGCCACCTATCCATCGCGGATGCCGTTTTTGCGCATCGACCACGTCTTTGTGTCTGAAGGCATCAAGGTGCGAACCGTGAACGTCGCGAACGGTGCCAGGGAGCGGCGCGCATCGGACCATCTGCCGCTTCTGGTCACTTTGGAAGCAGTAGGATGATGCCGCGCCGCAAACTCCCCCTTGTTTGCTAGGACACCGACACCGGCTTCGATCTCAACCGGCTTGCGGTGGCCGGATCCGCACGCCTGCAAAGCTGCGGCGGCAGTCCGCGCATGATCAGTTCAGCATCGGCAACCGCCATCGATCCGAGAGCAAAGAAGGCATCGCGCGTGCCCCCCGTGCGGTGCGCCGACAGGAGGACATCAGGCATCGCCCGGACGGGGTCGTCGGCCGTTACCGGCTCGACCGGAAAGACATCGGTCGCTACGCGGATATGTCCCGTTTCGGCCGCCTTGAGCATCGCGGGGAAATCGACGACCGCAGCGCGGCTCATGAGCAGAAAGGCAGATCCGGGCTTCATCAGCTGGAACTCGCGAGCCCCCAGGAAACCTTCGTTCTCCGTGGTCACGCTCGCAAAAACGAAGACCACCTGGCTCTCCGACAGAAGCTCGTCAAGCGTCGCCGGAATGCAATCGGCCGATCTGATGATCTCTGTCGGAAGCCACGGATCGAAGACGCGAACTGTGTTGCGGAACGGGCGAATGAGTTCACGCAGCTGCCGACCGAGATCACCAAAGCCGATGATCCCGACGCTCGCACCCGCAAACCGAAACGTGTCCCGGTTGCCAGCCAGACCATATTCTTCGACGCCGGTGCGGAATTCCCTGTCTGCCTTGGTGATACCGCGGGCGAGATCCAGTGCCATGCCGAGAGCCGCCTCGGCGACCGGCGATGCGAAGGCGGCGGCCGGCGTGATAACCCAGATCCCGCGCTCGACGCAGGTTTGATAATCGATATTGGGGAGGAAGTTGGACTCGACGTTGATGATCGCCTTGAGATTTGCCGCCTTGGCAAGACGCTCCTTCGGCATGTCCGTCTGTCCGAAAATCAGAACCGTCTCGGGCAGGAGTTCTTCGACCTGCTCGGCCGGCATATGGCGTTCCTCGCTGATCACGACGTCTCCCAGCCGTTCCAACCTTTCGCGGACGTCGGGCGCCATGATCAGGTCGAGTGTGCGTGGCAGCGGGTCGACCAGAATAATACCGCGGCTCATGCTTCCTCCCTCGCGAGCTGACAGTTGCCGCGATTGTATCGACTGCGCTTCCGATTGAAAGCGTCTATCGCGAGGAAGCGATGTGGCCCGGCGCCTGGAGCGCCGGGCCACAGGATAATCAGGCCTTCACGAATGCCAGAAGATCGGGATTGATGACGTCAGCATGCGTCGTCAGCATGCCGTGCGGGTAACCCTTGTAGATCTTCAGCGTGCCGTTCTTCAGCAGCTTGATGGAGAGCTCGGCGGAATCGGCGATCGGCACGATCTGGTCATCGTCGCCGTGCATGACAAGCGTCGGCACCGTGATCGCCTTCAGATCGTCCGTCTGATCGGTTTCAGAGAACGCCTTGATACCGTCGTAGTGAGCCTTGGCGGAACCGATCATACCCTGGCGCCACCAGTTTTGGATGACACCCGGATAGACCTTTGCATCAGGCCGGTTGAAGCCGTAGAAGGGACCGGTCGGGACGTCGAGGAAGAACTGTGCGCGGTTGTCGGCGAGCGCCTTGCGGAAGCCGTCGAACACCTCGATCGGCAAGCCGCCCGGGTTGGATGCGGTCTTGAGCATCAGCGGCGGAACGGCGCTGACGAGCACAGCCTTGGCGACGCGGCCCTGGGGCTGGCCAAATTTCGCAACGTAGCGGGCAACTTCGCCGCCACCCGTGGAATGGCCAATGTGGACAGCGTTCTTGAGGTTCAGATGTTCGACGACGGCAGCGGCATCGGCTGCATAATGGTCCATATCGTGACCATCGGACACCTGCGACGAACGACCATGACCGCGGCGGTCATGAGCGACGACGCGGTAGCCGTTCTGAACGAAGAACAGCATCTGGGCATCCCAGTCGTCGGAAGAGAGCGGCCAGCCGTGGTGGAACATGATGGGCTGGGCATCCTTCGGACCCCAATCCTTGTAGTAGATCTGTACGCCGTCTTTGGTCTGAACGAAATTCTGGGTCATTGGCGGTAGTCCTTCTTTCTTTGCGGAAGACGTTTTGGAAAGAGCAAGCGATGGCACTGCCATGGCTGCCGAAATCGTCGCTCCGGCCAGCAGTGTCTGCCTGCGGGAGAACATGATTTCGATGGGGTTCTGAGACATCCGGTTCCTCTTCATTTGGACCTCCACTTCATAGTCGGCAGCGAGAGGCGGCTCTTGTCGGATGTTCTCGCCGTTTGGACGAAGCGGAGGAGAATTTCTCTTTGACGCGAGGACGAACTTTCAGGGCTCGGCGCGCGCATGGATTTCGGCGACATAGCCGCCGGGAAATTCAACGATCGCGGCACGGCGACCATCGGAAACATAGGTGGGCACCAAAACGGTCGCGCCAGTCTGAACCGCCTTGTCGAGAGCCATCGGAAGGTCCTTCACCTCGTAGCCGGTCGTTTCATGACCATAAGGGAAAGGGAGGTGACCATCGGTGACAAGCACGGTCATCTTGCCGAAAACGGATTCGATCCTGACGCGGCGGTAGCTATCGGCGGGACGACCGATCTCGACGCCGGCCGCCCTTTTCTCGTCAGACACGACCTTGCCACCCGAGAAGCGAAGAAAATCACGTACAAAAGTCGATACGGCATCCGGCGAAACGTAAACCCGGTTCTCCGGCACGCTTTCGAAGACTGGATAGTTCGGCTTGGCGGTATGCCAGTAGAGCTGCATGTTGACGCCGCCTGGCCACTGAATAACGGCATCGCGTCCGATCGGATCAGGGAACGGCGAAACGACGACATTCGCTCCCGCCTTCTTCGCCGCCGCAACGGCCAGATCGAGATCGTTGACCAGATAACCGGTCCGCTCCGCGCCAAAGGGTGCGGGGACCGGCGTCTTGAACCCGAAAAGCGAGACGGTACCAACCGGCGTCTGAAGCAGCTGCGAACTCGTGCTGCTCGGCGTCGGCGTTACGGTTGCGACCACCTGTTTCGTGCTGGCGCCGCCGAAGGTCGCGAGAAAGCTGCGGGCGAAAGCATCGACCTTGTCGGGCGCGACATAGACGTGCGTCGTGTCGTATTGCGGGGCCACACCGATTTGCGCCGCGGCGGACGCGTGCCCGGCCGAAAAGGCAAGCACGGCGGCGAGGATGATAGCTCTACGTTGCATGAGATGGTCCCTTTGCATGGCAGCGGGAAAAAATCCCCTGGCGTCGATTTCGATCGATGACGCCAGGATCGCTCTGTTCGCCCGGCGCATGAACGCGGCGATCATGTCGAGGGTGACGACCGCGTTCTTGCTGCTTAGTCTTGTGCCTTGAACATTGGGATTGTTTTGGCACCATAGATCGCGCGATGCCCGATCAAAGATCTCGCCGTGTGGTTTCGAAAAGGAACCAGAGGCGTCGTTCGGTTTCGTCGATCCAGGTCTCGAGCACGCTGGTGGTGGCATGATCGCCATAGGACGATGTCAATTCGTGCAGCTGGCGCAGAATGGAAACAAGCTGCTTGTTGTCGTCCCGCAGTTCGGCCAGCATGTCATCCGGCGTGACGAAATCGGCGTCGTTGTCGAGGATGCGCTGCTGGCGGGCGATGTGGCCGATCGAGCGCAGCGTCGTGCCGCCGATCTTGCGGGCTCGCTCTGCGATGTCGTCGGTCATAGCAAAGATCTGCGCGCCCTGTTCGTCGAGCAGCAGATGGTAATCGCGAAAATGCCGACCGGAAGCATGCCAGTGAAAGTTCTTGGTCTTGAGATAAAGTGCAAACACGTCCGCCAGCAATGCGGTCAGGGCCGCGGCAATATCGCGGGTCGCGTCCGCGCCAAGATCCGTCGGGGTTGCGAATGCAGCTTTGCGCGGTTTGATTGCCGGGCGAGTATCCATTCTGGCTTCTCCTGGGTGCTGGCCAACGTTCTGGCCGGTTGATACCAAGGAGAATAGAAGCGCTTCGCAGACGCCGAAATCAGCCGCGGGTTCAGGATAGGCCATACTTAGGTTCAGGTTGGCCATCGAAGCAGCGGATCGTCAGGCAGCACCGAGAAGATCCGATTGCATAGACCGATCCCCAGCGAGCGCGGCGCCGAGCGCACGCCCGACAGCGATCAGAACCGGCGCATCGTACCCGATCTCGCCTATGCCGGTTGCAAGATCGCTGAGTTCACCGGCCCATCGCCGTTCGCTGGACCTACTGACTTTGCTGACGATGACAGCCGGCGTCTCCGGAGCAAGCCCGGCCTCGATCAGCCTGTCGGCAATGAGATGCGCCGTGCGTCCTGCCATATAGAAAACGTTGGTGGCACGATTGTCTGCCACCGACCGCCAATCGATGTCGGCGGGCAGGCCGCCATGCCGCGAGTGGCCGGTGATGAAGCGGACGGATTGCGCGTGATCGCGATGCGTCAACGATATCCCGAGACGCGACGCCATGGCGCTGGCGGCGGTGATACCAGGGATGACGTCGACCGGAATGTTCTCCCGATCAAGATGAGCGATCTCCTCGCCGGCACGACCGAAGATCATCGGATCGCCGGACTTCAGGCGCACGACGCGCTTGCCAGCCTTGGCAAGCTTGACCATCATGTCGTTGATGTCTTCCTGCCGGCAGCTTTTGCGGCCACCGCGCTTGCCAACTAGCATGCGCTTGGCCTCGCGGCGCGCGAGTTCCAGCACCTCTGACGAAACGAGATCGTCGAAGAGGATAACGTCCGCTGCCTGCAGGGCGCGGACGGCCTTCAACGTTAGAAGCTCCGCATCGCCGGGGCCTGCGCCGACCAGCGTCACCCGGCCTCCGGAAGTGTGGGCGGGCGCTTCCCGAAGCCTTTCGGCTTCCTTGAGAAGCAGCCCGCCGACGCCCTCCTCCGGCGTATCGGAACTTGAAAAGGCGCGATCGACGAATGTCTCCCAGAAGGCGCGGCGCAAGGGACCAGGCGCCAGCCGTTCGTTGATCCGGTCGCGCAGCGACTGTGCCAGTCCCGCCCAACCTTTCAGCGCCTGCGGCAGCAAGGTTTCGATCCGCCGGCGGATTGCCTGCGCGAGGATCGGTGCGGCACCATCCGTGGAGATCGAGACAACGACGGGTGAGCGGTTGACGATCGAGCCAAACTGGAACTGGCAGAAGGCAGGCTTGTCGATGACGTTGACCGGCACGCCGGCGACGCGGGCGGCGTCGAAAAAGGCTTTCGCCTCGTCGTCTTCCTCACAGTCGGCGATGGCGATGGCCGCGTCGGCGAAGATGGTTTCATTCCAACCTTGGCAGTGATGGACGAAACTGCCCTGAGGATGCTCGGGTCCGCGCAGGATGAGCTTCTCGAAGGTGTCGGAAAGCGCGTCGGCATAGATATGCACTTGCGCTCCGCAAGCCGCGAGAAGCTCGGCCTTCCAGGCGGCGGCGTCGGAGCCGCCAGCGACAACCGCGCGCTTGCCTTCGAGTGCCCAGAACACCGGCAGCTTGGCAAGCGGTTCCATGCGGGCGGGTGCTTCATTCCGCGGCTGCTGCAAGACATCCATCGATGATCCCCCTGATCTCGGCGCGGCAGGAGCCGCAGTTGGTTCCGGCATTGAGTTCCTTGCCCACAGCTTCGACGCTGTGGCAGCCGCCGCGCACGGCGGCGACGATCTGGTTGACGCCGACACCGAAGCAGGAGCAGACGGTGGCGCCTGGGTCCGGCTTGTCGGCGCCGGGGCGACCGGCGACGAGCGCAAAGCGTTTGCGCAGATTGGTGTGTTCGGCGGTGAGCTGGGAGATCGCCCAGTTGCGGGCAACCGCCACAGGTTCGCGGGCCAGGAACAGCGCTGCGAGCAATCGCTTGCCGTCGAAGAAGGCGAGCCTCAGATCACCGGATTGCTGGTCGGCATAGCCGAGGGGCTCGACATTCTCGGGGATAGCGAAGGTGCTGCGGCACCACGTGCACCAGTCCTCGACCGGCTGGTCAAAAGCAAGCTCCACCCGCCAGCCGCCTTCGGCCTTCGCCAGCGCCCAATAGGCGGCATCGAGATTGTCCGGCTTGGCGGCGGAAACAGCAAAGCCATAGCGCGCCGCCTTGAAGCGACGCGCGGCGACAGCGATGTTCTTTGAAGCGGGTTGGCCGGAGATCGCATCGGTCAACGGCGCAACAACGGCGTCGATGCGGGCCTTGGCGGCAAACTGATCGTTCCAGTGCATCGGCACAAAGATGCTGCCGCGGGCCTGGCGCTCGGTGATCAGGGCGCGGACTACGGCTTTGCCGTGCGGGCTTTCGATTTCGACGAGGCCGGCATTGCCGACGCCGATCTCGATCGCATCGCGCGGATGAAGTTCCGCGAAAGGCTCGGCAATATGGGACGAGAGCCGCGCGCTTTTGCCCGTGCGGGTCATCGTGTGCCATTGGTCGCGGATGCGGCCGGTGTTAAGGCTGAAGGGATAGTCGGCGCTGGTGCGATCCGAGGCGACCGGTTTGACCGCAATGAAGCGTGCCTTGCCGTCGGCGTGGTAAAAGCCGCCCTTGGCGAAGAAGCGGGTCACATCAGTCTCACGGCCCGCAGGTTGCGGCCATTGGAACGGCGAGAGCTCGTCATAGGCCTGATGGTTCATGCCGGCGTATGCGCCGATATCGAAGTCGCGATTGCCGCTATTCTCGAAAGCTGAGAGGGCGGCGTGTTCGTCAAAGATCTCGGCATTGGCGGCGAAGTTGAAGGCCTGTTTAAAGCCCATCCGTTGCGCCACTTGCGTGAGCTGCCACCAGTCGGCCCGAGCTTCGCCGGGGGCATCGAGGAAGGAGCGCTGGCGGGAGATACGGCGCTCGGAGTTGGTGACAGTGCCGCTCTTTTCGCCCCAGCCGAGCGAGGGCAGAAGGACATGGGCGTGACGGGCGGTGTCGGTGCTTTTCAGGACGTCGGAGACGACGACGAACGGGCAGGCCTTGATGGCGGCTTCGACAGCGTCGGCGTCAGGCATGGAAACGACAGGGTTGGTCGCCATGATCCACAGCGCCTTGATACGGCCGTCGGCAACGGCCCTGAACATGTCGACCGCCTTCAGGCCGGGCTTCTCCGCAATGGTGGGCGCATTCCAGAAGCGCTGGACACGGTCGCGATCCTCGACACTTTCGATAGCCATGTGGGCGGCAAGCATGTTGGCAAGCCCGCCGACTTCACGCCCGCCCATCGCATTCGGCTGCCCGGTGAGCGAGAAAGGTCCCATGCCCGGCCGACCGATGCGGCCGGTGGCGAGGTGACAGTTGATGATGGCGTTGACCTTGTCGGTACCAGACGAGGATTGATTAACGCCCTGGCTATAGCAGGTGACGACCTTCTCCGTCGTTGCGAACAACCGGTAGAATTCGCGGAGCTGCATGGCCGGAAGGCCGGTCATATCAAGCACCTCGTTGAAGGAGACGCCTGTCGCAGCCGTAAAGGCCTTTGCAAAGCCGTTGGTATGTTCGGCGATGTAATTCTGATCGATGGAGTTGCTTGCGATCAGGTGTTCGAAAAGGCCGACGAAAAGCGCGACGTCGCTGTCCGGACGGATCGCCAGGTGCAGGTCGGCGATATCTGATGTCATCGTCCGGCGCGGGTCGATGACGACGACCTTCATGCCAGGGCGGGCTGCCTTGGCGGCCGCCAGCCGCTGATAGATGACCGGGTGGCACCAGGCGAGGTTCGAGCCGGTGAGGATCACCAGATCGGCAAGCTCGATGTCCTCATAGGTGCCCGGCACGGTGTCCGAGCCGAAGGCGCGGCGATGGCCGGCGACGGAGGACGACATGCACAGCCGCGAATTCGTGTCGATGTTGGCCGAGCCGATGAAGCCCTTCATCAGCTTGTTGGCGATATAGTAGTCCTCGGTCAGCAACTGGCCGGAGACGTAAAAGGCAACGGAATCGGGGCCGTGCTCATTGATGGCGTCCGAAAACCGTTGTGCGACGAGGTCAAGCGCCTGTCCCCATTCCGCCCGCTCCCCGGAAACTTCCGGGTAGAGAAGGCGCCCGTCAAGGTCGACCGTTTCACCGAGCGCCGAGCCCTTCGAGCATAGCCGCCCGAAATTCGAGGGGTGATCCGGGTCACCCTTGACGGACACCTTGCCGTCATCCGCGACCTTGGCGATGACGCCGCAGCCAACACCGCAATAGGGACAGGTTGTCTTGACCTCTTTCTCCATCATTCGGCTGCCATCATCAGGTTTTCGAGCGCGATGTAGAGGCCACCGTCCTCGTTGCGGACGGGAATGGTCCGCACTTCGCCCTCATCGGCGCCGAGTGCCTTGCCGGTTTCGAGCGAGATCACCCAGTTGTGCAATGGGCAGGTAACGGCCTTGGCATGGACGATGCCCTGGGAGAGGGGCCCACCCTTGTGCGGGCAATGGTCCTCGATGGCAAAAACCTCGTTTTCGGCGGTGCGGAAGACGGCGATCTTGCCCTGGGGTGTCTTCACGCAGCGAGCGCCGCGGAGCGGAATGTCGGAGATGTCGCCGATTGAAATCCAGTTCATATCCATCTCCTTACTCAGCGGCCTGCGGGTAACCGACGGTCGCCATCGGCTTGAACTCATGCTTGTCCTTGCCGGAGACGCGCTCCGACCAGGGATCGACCTGAGCGAATTTCTGCGAGAAGACGAAGCGGTCGTAATAGGCCTTGCGCTTGTCGGCATCGCCGATGATCTGGCGGCGGATTTCCTCGAGGCCGACGCGCTTTGCCCACTTGTAGATGCGCTCGAGATAGCGGGCCTGCTCGCGGTACATCTGCGTCAGCGCCACGATGTGCTCCAGCGCCTCGTCTTCGGTCTTCACGAGGCCGAGAACCTCCGTGCCCTTGATGTCGAGACCGGCAGCGCCAGCAAAGTGGATCTCGAAGCCGGAATCCACGCAGATGACGCCGATATCCTTGCAGGTCGCTTCCGCGCAGTTGCGCGGGCAGCCGGAAACCGCCAACTTCAGTTTTGCCGGTGTCCAGGAGCCCCACATGAACTTCTCGATGCGGATGCCGAGGCCGGTGGAGTCCTGCGTGCCGAAGCGGCACCAGTCGGAACCGACGCAGGTCTTCACCGTGCGCAGGCCCTTGGCGTAAGCCTGTCCCGAAACGAAACCTGCCTTGCCGAGATCGGCCCAGACTGCCGGCAGGTCTTCCTTCTCGATGCCGAGCAGGTCGATGCGCTGGCCGCCCGTCACCTTCACCATCGGGATTTCGAACTTGTCGACGACATCGGCGATGGCGCGCAGTTCGTTGGAGTTCGTCACGCCGCCCCACATGCGCGGAACGACGGAATAGGTGCCGTCCTTCTGGATGTTGGCGTGGACACGCTCGTTGATGAAGCGCGACTGATAGTCGTCGGCATATTCATCCGGCCAGTCGCAGACGAGGTAGTAGTTGAGAGCCGGGCGACACTTGGCGCAACCGCACGACGTCTTCCATTCGAGCTCCTGCATGACGGCAGGGATGCTCTTCAGGCCCTTGGCCTTGATGAGGCGGCGGACGTCGTCATGGCCGAGTTCGGTGCAGGTGCACATCGGCATGACGGCGGCCGGATTGTAGCTGTCGCCAAGGGTCAGCGTCATCAGCTTCTCGACGAGGCCGGTGCAGGAGCCGCAGGACGCGGATGCCTTGGTGTGGGCACGAACGTCGTCCAGCGACGTCAGGCCCTTGGACGTGATCGTCGAGGTGATCTTGCCCTTGCATACGCCGTTGCAGCCACAGATTTCCGCATCATCCGGCAAGGCTGCAACGGCCGCCATAGGGTCCAGCGGCGACCCTCCCTGGTAGGCCTGACCGAAGATCAGCGTTTCGCGCATCTCCTTGATATCGGTCTGTTTCTTCTTCAGATCGTTGAACCAGGCGCCATCGGCGGTTTCGCCGTAGAGCACGGTACCAATGATCTTGTTGTCCTTCAGCACGAGGCGTTTGTAGACGCCGGCCGAGGCGTCGCGCAGCACGATTTCCTCGCGGTCGTCGCCATCGGCGAAGTCACCGAGCGAGAAGAGCTCGATACCTGTCACCTTGAGCTTGGTCGGCGTGTCGGAGTGCACGAAGGCAGCAGAGCGGTCGCCGGATAGATGCGAGGCGGCGACGCGGGCCATCTCGTAGAGCGGAGCAACAAGGCCGTAGACCATGCCGTGGACTTCAGCGCACTCGCCGAGCGCCATGATGCTGCCGTCCGAGGTCAGCATGCCGTCATCGACGACGATGCCGCGATTGACGGCAATGCCGGCGTCCTTGGCGAGCCCGACGCTCGGGCGGATGCCGACCGCCATGACGACCAGGGTTGCTGGAATGATGCGGCCGTCGTCGAGCTCGATGCCCTCCACCTTGCCGTTGCCGACAATGGCCTTGGTGTTGGCCTTGGTGATGATCTTGATGCCGCGGCTCTCAAGTTCCTTCTGCAGGAGATAGCCTGCGGCAGGATCGAGCTGGCGGTCCATCAGCGTCGGCATGACGTGAAGAACGGTGACATCCATGCCACGCCCAGCAAGGCCAGCCGCCGCTTCGAGGCCGAGCAGGCCGCCGCCGATGACGATCGCCTTCTCGCGCGACTGGGCGGCAAGCAGCATCGCCTGCACGTCGTCAAGATCTCGATAGGTGATGACGCCGGGCAGATCCTTGCCGGGCACGGGAATGATGAAGGGCACGGAGCCGGTGGCGATCACCAGCTTGTCGTAGCTTTCCGTGACGCCGTGATCTGACGTGACCGTCTTGGCGACACGGTCGATCTTGATGATCTTGTGGCCCTTGTAGAGGGTGATGCCGTGCTTGATGTACCATCCGTCGCCGTGGATGATGATCTCTTCGTAGTCCTTCTCGCCGGAGAGAACCGGCGAGAGCATGATGCGGTCGTAGTTGACGCGCGGCTCGGCGTTGAAGATCGTGACCTGATATTGGCCCGGCGCCTTTTCGAACAGGTGCTCGAGCATGCGCCCGGGCGCCATGCCGTTGCCGATGATAACAAGCTTCTCAGTCATGGTTTTCAAATCCTCGGATCAGGTGGCGGCGACGGCTTGTGCGGAGAGGCCCTGGCGGTCGAGGCGCTTGACCGAAAGGTGCATCCAGACGAGCGAGATGACGACGATCGCAAAGAGCAGCATGAAGCAACTCGACCAGAGGCCGGTCATATCCTTGAGGAAGCCGAAGGCGATCGGCAGGATGAAGCCGCCAAGGCCGCCCATCATGCCGACGATGCCGCCGACAGCGCCGACGCTTTCAGGGTAGTAGGCGGGGATGTGCTTGTAGACCGCAGCCTTGCCAAGGCTCATGACAAAGCCGAGGGCGAAGATGACAATGATGAAGACGACAGGCGTGATGCCGACCGTTGCGCTCGCTCCGGCAGCAGGAAGTGACAGGATGAGCGTCGCGACTGCCGCGACCGCGAACATCACATACATCACGCTGCGGGCGCCCTTCTTGTCGGAGACGACGCCGCCGAAGGCGCGGAAGATGCTGCCCGGGATGGAATAAGCGGCCGCGACCATGCCTGCAGTTGCCAGGTTGAAGCCGTAAACACCGACCAGATAGCGCGGCAGCCACAGCGACAGAGCGACGAAGCCGCCGAAGGCGAAGAAGTAGTAGAGGGAGAAACGCCAGACCTGGATGTTCTTCAGCGGCGCGAATTCCTGTGCGAGGCTCTTGGAGGCAACTTTACCCTCGCGGCGGAGGCGGAATGCCGGGTCATCCGTGGTTGTGAACCAGAAGACGATGGCCATCAGCGCGAGGCCGACAGCCCAGATCTGGGCGACAGCCTGCCAGCCCCAGGCGATCAGGACGAAGGGTGCTGCGAACTTGGTGACTGCCGCACCGACGTTGCCGGCACCGAAGATGCCAAGCGCCGTTCCCTGCTTCTGCGCCGGGAAGAAGGGCGAGACATAGGCAACGCCGACCGCGAACGAGCCGCCGGCAAGGCCGACACCGAGGCCGGCGATCAGCATCTGCGTGTAGGTCTGGGCATAGGAGAGGAGGAAGGTCGCCAAGGCAGCGGCCAGCATGGTGAGCGTGTAGACGAGGCGACCGCCATAACGGCCGGTCCAGATGCCAAGGACGATACGGACGAGCGAACCCGTCAGAATGGGCGTGCCGACCAGCAATCCGAACTCAGCCTCGTTCAGGCCGAGATCCTGTTTGATGCGGATGCCGATGATCGCGAAGATCGTCCAGACGGCAAAACAGAGGGTGAAGGCAATCGTGGACATCCACAATGCTTTGGCTGGTTCGCCGGCGGACATGGACTGCGTGTTCCTGATAACAGACATGGCTTCTCCGGGGCCCGACAAGGTCGTGCCGATCCATCACTGGGGTTAAAAACAAAAAGCCGCTGGTCAGGCCACGCATGCACGAAAGTGCGCGGGTTACCTGATCAGCGGCTTTGCTGGAGGCGCCCGTCGTTGGACGCCGAATTCGTGGCCTCGTGGCCTCCTATTTACAAAGCAAGGGCCGTGCCAGTTTTATTAAATAACTGTTTTTTTGATGTTATTCAAAACTATGCGGCAACGCCGCGACAGCGACCACTCGATGAGGTGCAGAATCTCATCTAAAATTTGTGCAATGCGCAAGAAATGAGCAGACGCACTAACCCCGCTTTTGAGAAGCGATGTAGGCATCCACCTGATCAGGATCGAAGAGACTGCCGTCGAAGAAGCCGTCTGGTCCGAGGGTCAACGCACCCGTCGAACCAACCGGCGTCTCGCTGCGCAGAGCCCCTTCCACTTTCGAGTTGGCGGATGGAAGCGCGACGTTCAGTGACTTCAGGGCCTCGCGATAGAGATCGGGACGATAGGTGCTGCCAGCGATCTGCTGGTGGTCCCGCGTGTGCTCGATATGTCCCCACCGAACCATTTGCGTATAGAACCAGAGAGCGTGGCTCCGCCATGGAAAGGTCGCGGCCTTTGCGTTCGGGACAAAGAAGTCCTTGATCTCCGCCGTTACCCCCTCGCCGATATGAAGCACACCGCTGAGCGCCGGCCGCAGCCAGTCGGTCGGACGATTTATGTATGTCGAGCGGGACAGGAGTTCGACAAGCTCGTCATGGTTGGAGCGATCGCCGCACCACAGTGACGCTAGATAGAGAGCGCGCAGCAGAGCGGAAAGCGCTTCGGGATTGCTCTCGCTCCACTTTCTGTTCACCCCGAGGACCTTTTCAGGACTCGATCGCCAGATCGAAGCCTTTACCGTCGCCAGATGCGCATCGCGTTCGAGGACACCGAACGTGTTCCAGGGCTCGCCGGCGCAGTAGCCATCGATCAGCCCTGCGCGAAGAGCGTCGCCCATATCGGGCGGCGGCAGAACGAGTATCTCGATATCATGATCCGGATCGATGCCGCTGGCCGAAAGCCAGTATCGCAGTTCGTAGTTATGCCCGGAGTAAGGGTGGACGACGCCGAAGCGAAGCTTTGGACCTTTGCCGACGATGACCTGCCGCAGCGCGGCGCCGTTCGTCCGCGCGTCGAGGTCATCTTTGGCGCCGCATGCCACCATCATTTGCCAGAGAGCCTGCGAAACAGTAACCGCGTTGCCTCCGAGGCCGAGCGCCATCGGCACGACCATCTCCTGTGCCGGCGCGGTAAGACCGAGATTGCAGGCGATCGGCATCGGCGCCAGAATATGTGCGACTTCAAAATGGCCGACCGCCAACCTGTCGCGGATCGATGCCCAGGAACGCTCGCGCGCCAGCGTCAGGTTGATGTCCTGGCTTTCGGCAAAACCCTTTTCCTTCGCCACGACCAGAAGCGCGCTGTCAAGCAGCGGCACGAAGCCCGCGGTGATCTCGTGGCTCTTCGTCATGCATCGCCCCCTGGATCGAGCAGGCTCGCCGCAGTGATCAGGCTTTGAGCGATCTCAACAATCTTTCTGTTCTGGTTCATGGCCGTGCGCCTGAGGAGCGCGTAAGCTTCCGCCTCCGAAATGCCGCGCGTCCGCATCAGCATGCCTTTGGCGCGATCGATGAGCTTTCTGTTCTCCAGCTCGCCGCGCGTCTCTTCCAGTTCCCGCGTCAGTCGCGAAAAGGCGTTGAACCGGCTTATCGCCATTTTGAGGATCGGCCGAACCCGCTCCTGCTTCAGTCCGTCGACGATATAAGCCGACACGCCGGCATCCACTGCCGCCTCGATCGAGGCTTCGTCGGACTTGTCGACAAACATGGCGATCGGGCGCCGCACGGCTCGAGACAACTGAAAGAAGCTCTCGAGCATGTCGCGGTTTGGATTTTCAAGGTCGATGACGATGACATCAGGATTGATGTCGGCAATGCGCCTGGCGAGGCCGAACATATCCTCAACGATTGTCACTTTGTCGTAGCCCGATTCACGCAGCCCTTCCTCGATGATCGACGCACGAATGCGGTTCTCGTCGATGACCAGGACATTGAGACTGCTTGGTTTCATGAGAGCAGCGCCAGTGGTTGCGAACGACGTGAGCCCTGTCGACAGCGGCTCGGCTCGATTTCGCACATGCGTGATGGCAGCACCGAAATCAAGCGATATCTTGCGGAGGCCATGCAAAACGCTCGCCTGGCAGTCGGAAAGGCACGTATTGGGCGGCGGTCACAATCCGGTGAGGACTTTGACAATCGCCTGCGCATATGAGCAATTGTTGCAATGCAAAATCCTCTCCCAGCATCGACAAAAACGGAATCCGCGACAGGCAGCACTGCCGTGCCCGTACAGACAAAGGTGGACGGATTCGGCTGCCAATTGGCGAAGCTCGATGACGATACGCGATTCGTCAGCGGCGATATTTCATTCCACCGCAAGAGGTCGGCGGATCCGTACTTCGGTCAGGTGGCCACGGAAGCCAGCGATCGAGGCTTTCTGATCGGCCTGTCGCTCAAGGGACGTCACAGGCGGCGAATCTTTCACTCCTCGAATCGATCGAGCCTCCACGACTTCGAGGAAAACTCGATCTACGTTCGCAACTTCGCTGACGACTACAAGGCCGATCTCGACGGCCAGTTCGGGTTCGCGCTTATGGAGATTTCGGGAGCTGGACTCGAGGAAATGGCTGGCGGAGCCGATCTGCCCGCGATTTCAGAGCTCTGTGGCGAGACCGCCCACCGCGATGCGATGCTCGGGGGCATGCTGAATGCCATCTTCTCGGTTGCCGATAGCAACAATGCGTCCAACTCGCTTGTGGTCGACCAGCTGGCCGCTGCGATCGGAGTGCACGTGATGCACGCCTACGGCAAAGCATCGGGCGCGCATGAGACGACGAAGCGCCGACGATTGTCGACGCTCGAAGAGAACCGATCGAAGGAGCTGCTCGCAAGCCGCGTGAGCGGCGTTATTGCGCTCGACGAACTCGCCGAAGCCTGCGGCCTTTCCCGCGTCGCCTTTATCCGGGCCTTTCGCGAGACGACCGGCTTTACGCCGCACGAATGGCTGACCCGCCAGAGAATCGATCTCGCCTGCTCGTTGCTGCGAGCCTCGAAGCTGCCCCTTGCAGCGATCGCCGCGACCTCGGGCCTCGGCGATCTCTCACATTTTACGCGCGCATTCATGAAGGCAACGGGCGCGGCTCCCGGCGCCTGGCGACGTTCCAGGCAGAGCTGATCTCAGTCGCCTTCCGGAGTTGCGACGTGCGCGACAAAGGCGAAGGCTGCAAGCACTGGAGGAAGGACGAAGCACCAGCTCGGCGAGACGATGTAAGCCGCGGCGGCAAGACCGCATCCGAGCGCAAAGGCACCCACGCTGACGCTCATCCGCAGCATACGAGCGCGGGCTGCGGCAGTATTCTCGCCACTCACGCCGGCAATCATTTCGCCAAGATCGATCATGATCTGCGTCGTCGTTCCGGTCATCAGCGTCGACGGTGGCGACTTGGTGAGGTGGACGCGATGCAGCGCGTTCTGCGTCGCCATCGCGGCAATCAGCATCAATCCCATCAGCAGCGTGGCAACACCGTTCGGATCGGTGAACGGTCCGTGATGAACGGCAAAGGCGCCGGCGGCAATGAGCAACACGAGTTTGATCGCCAGGAGCGGCCTCAGGACCGGCAGCTGACGCCGGTGAAGGCACACGCCGACAATACGGATCAGCAAGACGATCAGGCAGAAGAACGGCAACGCGAGCAGCTTCGGCAGGGCGCCGGCATTGCCTGTCGCAACGGTCGCCCCGAGGGTCACGAAGTTGCCCGTCACATGCGCTGTGAACAGCCCCTGCAACGCGAGAAAGCCGGCCGTGTCAACGTAGCCGCCATTGAGGCTGAGGAGGATCGGTAGCGGGATATTCTTCATTGTTTATTACTCCAGGCAGGTGCCGGATAGACGAGTGGCGAGCGTCGCCAGCGATTGCCACACCAACGCTTACGAGCGGGCGGGCTTTTTGAGAAGATCTTGCCACGCGACGAGCAGGAACGCGCCCACAAGCCCAAGATGCTCGAAGAAGCCGTTCATTGCCATCGCACGCTCCATCCCGACAGGCAGCTCCCAGAATCGGAGAGCGATGAATGTCGCTAGTAACGTGAAGAGTGCCAGGGCGCCTGCGGCGGCCCAGCGAAGAAAACCGGATATGACAAGCGCTGAGGCAACAAGTTCGAAGAGGATCACGCCAACCGCCATCAACGGCGCCGGCGACAGGCCGAAATGATTCATTTCGGCTATAGCGGCGGGAAAGTCGGTAATCTTCACGATCGGCCCCTGGATGTAGGCGGAGCACAAGAGCAGCAAGCCAAGGAACGGGATGAGCTTCAGGCGGCGCGAAGAAGAACGCTCGGAAGCGCCGTATGAAACGCCTTGCATATTGACCTCATGGAAAGGGCTCAGTCTCGGTACGATCCCGAATGAATCGACGCTCGCCATTATGGGAAAACTGCTGCTCCGGCTCTTGTCGGTTAGGAGCGTGGATTTAACGTTTCTATCGTCTTGATACGCCGCTGCGTTTCGCGGGAAATTATGGTTGAGCGGTGCCGGAACGCGTATCGATGCGGTTATAGCGGCGCCAGTTGCCCGGCGGCTCGCCGGCAACCTCGGAGAAAACCCGCGTCAGGTGGCTCTGATCCGAAAAGCCGCAGATATTCGCGACCTCCGCGATCGACGCCCCCGAAATCAGCAGGTCCTTTGCCTGAGCGACGCGATATTCGGTCAGCCATCGATAAGGCGTCTTGCCGAATGTCTCCTTGAACGCCTTGATGAAATAACTTCTCGACAGGTTGCATGCCTGCGCAAGTTCCGTAACGGAAAGCTGCGCGCCAAGATGTGCCGAGAGGAATTCCGTCGCGCGCTTTTCCTGCCAGGGGGCAAGCGCGCCTTTCCTGCGGATCGGAATATGCACACCGCCGTAGGTCTGGCCGAGATGGGTCAGAATGGCGAGGCTGATCTGTTCGAGAAAAAGCGGGCTTGAAAGCCGGGGCTGTTCGAGCGCCGGGATGAGCGCTTGCGCCAAGCCCAAAATAACCTCGTCGCGCGTCTTCAGTTTGCATTGGAGGTCGGTGAATTGCGGGCGGCCGACACCGGCCGCAAAATCCCGAATCGCCGACATCTGGATGGAAAACTGCAGGCAATCGAAAGCCGACAAATGTTCCAGCCGCCACTGCTCCCTGCGATCGGCGATTATCAGCTCGCCCCGCGCCCAACCGCCATCGTGCACGAGGCTCTCGCCATGCCACAACCGAAGGCTTTTGACGTCCTTGAGATGCATGATGACATCGAAGACTTCGGCGCGCTTCGCGACCGGCAATGCGGGAGGTTCGCCCCCTCCGCCATTGAACCGGGTGATCGTCATCGCCGCAACGGTCAACGTTGCGCATTGGGCGACGTTTTTCCGGGCAGCCTTTGTGGTCTCTTTAAACACGCACGCTTCCGAACGATCCCCAATGAGTCACGCCACTATAACGGTCCCTTGGTAAAAAGACACCCGCTTTTTAAAGATAGTACGCCGTGGTGGGTCAGTTTAGCCAGGCCGAACGCCACGTCGCAGGCGTCACGCCGGTTTGGCGCGAGAAAACCTTGGTAAAATGGCTCTGGTCGCTAAACCCGCAATCGTCGGAAATCGCCTTCAAGGGCATGGCGCGCTGTTGCAGCAATTCCTTGGCGCGATCGACCCGCATGCGTGTCAGCCACTGGTGCGGCGTAAAGCCGGTCGCCCTTCGAAATTCCTGCGAGAAATGATTGACCGACAGACCAACCGCCGCGGCGATCGCGGGGACCGAAAGCTCCTTGCCGAGATTATCCAGCATGAATTCCTTGGCCGCCTTCTCCTGCCCCACGGAGAGGGAACTGTCGGCAACGCCATTTCTCAAAGTCTCATCGCTGTAGTCGTGGAGCAGATGCGCGCAGACGGCCGCCGCCAGATGCTGCAGCAGCGCCGGTGGCGACATGTTCGCATTTTCGAACAGCGGCAACAGGGCCACGGCAAGATTGCCGAGAACCGAATCCGGCTCCCCTCGCCTGCAGCGCAGCCGATGCAGCTTTGTCGATGTCGAGATGTCAGCGACTTCGTCGAAGAGCGAGCGCGGCAGGACGAAAGCCAGAGCGTGCAGATTGCTGTGCAGGGTGATGGCCGTTGGGTTGCGAAGATCGACCAGACAGATCGATCCCTTTTCGTAGAGCCGCACGGGCGCGCGCGAACCATCCGGCCGTATATCGGAATGCCAGGCGTCATCCAGATACAGCATCAGGAAGTAGGCATTGGATGCGGGCAGCTCGACGTCAGCCGTTTCCCGGCCGCCAAGCTCTCTCCTGATTTTCGTCACGGAGAACGATGCGGACCTTATGGGAATTGTGGTCAGGCATGGCGCTTCGGGTGTTCCGAAGTAGAGCCCAACACAATCAAAATCCTCATCAAGTAAACTCAAGGCACCCTTCCCAATAGCGCCCGAACCCATGTCGAGGACAATGCCATACAGGGCCTAAAATAGTACAACCGGCAAGATCAGGCAACGGACGTCACCATTGAAGTTTGCCACGGGCAGCATGCCGACGCGCCAAAGCGAAAGCGGTCTGCGGCCGGCCGTTTGAATGCAATCCGGCGCAAGGCGCCGGATTGCAGGTCTGCGGATCAAAAACGCAGCCGCATTATCGTCACGGCGTAACGGTCAGGCGAGCCTGCATGCCTGCTTCGTAATGGCCCTTGATATTGCAAAGGAGGAGATAGGCCCCGGGAGCAAGCTTTGCCTTCAACTGGCCATCCGCACCGGGTTTCAGATCGGATACTTCACCGATGCTCTTCAGTTTCTTCTCATCTATCCGATGCTTGGACTTGATGACGGGTACGACCTGATCTGCGGAATTGAGCTTCACGAGGACCATTTCGTGTTCTTCGGTCATTGCACTGTTGTGAACCGTAAACACCGTCTCCCCTGCCGGGACACTCGCTTTATCGATCTTGAGCGACATTGCGCTACCGCCCTCACCATCTTCCATGACCTTCACCGTCTGTTCGGCGAAGGCGGGAAGCGCAAAGAATGCGGAAGCAACGACAAAGGCGGCACAAGCTACGAACTTAGACATTGAAACAGACCTTTCGGCGATTGATGACGCCGGAGTGTCTAGCCTGAGCCCCTGACATAAAACTGAACGACAGGAATATCGCCCGCCGTTCGAATACCTTGGCACTCGCCGAACTTTGACGACGGACATGCCATCCTAGAACGACAGGTCGAGGGCCCTACCCTCGAAAAGACGACCCTGCGACCCCTCAAGGTGTGCCTTCATCAAGGCCCGCGCCTCGTCGGCATGTCCCTCGGCGATCGCGCGATAGATCTTGTTGTGCTCTTCGTAGACCTCTTCGAGGCCCTGGCGCGGGCCGAGCAACGACAGTCCGTGCAGATGCATGCCGACCGCTATGTGAGCCTTCAACGCATCGATCGAGGCTGTATAATAATGGTTGTTGGCGGCCTCGGTGACGGCGCGATGGAACATGAAGTCGGCATCGGTGCGGTGGAGTTGATGACTGGTCGCCTCGCGAAGATCTGCGAGTGCGGCGGCAATCTTCTGGATTGCGGCCTCGTCGCGACGCTTGGCGGCAAAGTAGGCGGCCGCTGGCTCGATCGTCAGGCGAAACTCGTAGCAGCGCTGGATATCCGCGATCGTCTTGACCGGGGAATAGGAGAGCTGCGTCGTCGGGGAACCGTGAGCGCTGACAAAGGTACCTGCTCCCTGACGGGCATAGACGATACCCTGATCGCGCAAACGCGCCAGCGCGTCGCGCACGATCGGACGCGAAACGCCGAGCATCGACGCGAGTTCGTGTTCCCCGGGAAGGCGCGAGTCCGGCGGATAGTTTCCGGAGCGAATGCGCTCCTGCAACTGGTCAAATACGCGATCGACCAGTTTCACGGCCTTGCCCCGCTCCGGCTTGGCTGCCGGGGCCGACTGGGCTTTCGCCGATACACCGCTTGCTTCGTCCACCTTCATTCTCCCCGCCGGCATTACCTATGCCGTCTGATTCTGCGCAACCAGTTTTAGCAAACTATCAGAATTCCCGAAGCCCCCGGACTTTACTGCGCAACGAAGACCAAGGCCATCGGCCGTCGTGACATCGAACCACGGAATCCCCGCCTCGACCTCGCCCTTCGGCCTCAGGACACGGATCCCCAATTCGCGAAACACCGCAAGGGCCGTATCACCGCCGCCAACCATCAGCACCTCGGGGCGCGCGGCAACCACCGCTGATTTTACGCCTCTCGCGAACCGTTGGGCAACATCAGTCGCCTCAACCGTCATTTCCCCCGTGCAACGGAGAAGAGCCGGCAAGTCGGGCCGGATGTCCAACGGCAGCCTACCCATGGGTGCATCGAACGACGCGGCCAAAGCACCCGACGCCTCCAATTGGGCCATCTGCGCCGCCGTGATGGGATCGCGAGAGCCGAAGGCAAAGACAGTACGGGAAGACGTGGCAAGGGCTTTTTCCACCCGATCAGGCCCGCCAATCTTGCGAGCAAGCGCAAGGCCGATGCCGCGGGCGCCGACCGCAAGGTTTCTCGTCCAGTCAAACGCGCCAACCACTCCATCAAGATCGCGATCGGTTTCAGCGTCACGCACCAGTATAGACCAGTCATGACCGTCGAAGAGATCAGCAATCGGCAAGGCCACATCGACGCCGCGACCGACCACCGAGCCGTTCCGTGTCAGGCGCTGCTGATCTGGAATGGCCGGCGCCACCACGATAGCCTCATGGCCGAAAACGGAAGCCAGGGCCGCGCTTTCCGCCGCAACATTGCCCTTGAGGCGAGAGTCTATCTTCTTCAGAACGATCCGAGGCGAGGCGGCAAGAAGGGCCTCAGCCGCAGCTTTAACCCTTCTTGCCGCATCCTTCTCCGGGAGAGCCCTGGAGGCCGTGTTGACCACGACCACATCACAACCGCTCGCAAGCGCGTCCGCAATTGCATCGACTTCGATCGCGACAGCGACGGACAGTCCGGCGTCGACGAACGGCGTTCCCGTGTCGAGCGCACCGGTCAAATCATCGGCGATGACCGCGACCTGAAGCGTCATGCATTCGTTCCCGTATTGACTGCATGGCAGGCGACGAGGTGACCTGGCTTGGCCTCTTTCCATTCCGGGATGACCTTGGCGCAGACGTCCATCGCGACAGGACAACGCGTATGAAAGCGACAGCCGGTCGGTGGATTGAGCGGGCTCGGCACGTCCCCCTGCAAGATCTGACGCTTGCGGCTGCGCTCCAGTTCCGGATCGGTTTCCGGAACGGCCGACAGCAGCGCCTTGGTGTAGGGATGCAGCGGATTGTCGAACAGTTCCTCGCGGGTCGCAAGCTCAGCGAGGCGGCCGAGATACATGACGCCGACGCGGGTGCTGATATGGCGCACGACGGCAAGGTCGTGGGCGATGAACAGATAGGTCAGCCCGTATTTTTCCTGCAGGTCGAGCAGCAGGTTGATGATCTGCGCCTGGATCGATACGTCGAGAGCAGAGATCGCCTCATCGCAAACGATGAACTTCGGCTGACATGCCAGCGCTCGGGCGATGACCACGCGCTGGCGCTGGCCGCCGGAAAGCTCGTGCGGATAGCGTTGCGCGAAGCGCGTAGGCAGACCGACATCGGTGAGCAGTGTCGCGATCCTGTCCTTCAACTCGGCCTTGGTGCAAAGCTTGTGGAACAGGATCGGCTCACCGATCGCTTCACCGATCGTCATGCGCGGATTGAGCGTCGAATAAGGATCCTGGAACACGATCTGCAGATCGCGACGGAACGGTCGCATCTGCCTTTCATCCAGCGTCGCCAGATCCTGGCCCTTGTAGACGACCTTGCCCGAGGTCGCCTTGTAGAGGTTGAGGATGGTGAAACCTGTCGTCGACTTGCCGCAACCGGATTCGCCGACGAGCGAGAGCGTCTCGCCTTCCATGATATCGAGATTGACGTTGTCGAGCGCATAGACCGTCGCTGAACGCTCGCCGAAGGCGCCGAGCTTGACGTGGAAATGCTTGACCAGGTTTTCCACCTTGAGAAGCGGTTGTGCACCCATCACGCAGCCTCCTGCATTTTCTGGACAACGAAACAAGCAGCCCGATGATTGCCGGCGCCAGCGATCGGCTCGAGCTTCGGCACGCGCTCGTGGCACACCGGCTCGGCCAACGGACAACGCGGCGCAAACGGGCAGCCCTTTGGTCGGCGACCGGGTTCCGGTGGCGTGCCGCCGATGGAGGAAAGCCGGCTTGCCGGTGCATCGGAAAGCTTAGGAATGGAGGCCAGAAGGCCGCGCGTGTAAGGATGGCTCGGGCGAGCGTAGAGCTCGTCGACCGGCGCATCCTCGACCACGGTTCCGGCATAAAGCACGGCGACACGATCGACGAGACCCGCGATCAGCGCCAGATCGTGCGTAATCCAGACAACGGACATGCCGAGCTTGGCCCGCAAATCCTTCACCAGGTCTACAATCTGCGCCTGGATCGTCACATCGAGCGCGGTCGTCGGCTCGTCCGCGATCAAGAGCTTGGGATTGCAGGCAAGACCTATCGCGATCATGACGCGCTGGCGCATGCCGCCCGAAAGCTCATGTGGATAGGCCTGCAGGCGCTCCTCCGGTCCCGGGATGCCGACGAGTCTGAGCAACTCGACAGCACGCACGCGGGCTTGCGCCTTGTTCATCTTGCGATGATAGATCAGCGGTTCGCAGATCTGGTCGCCGATACGCATCACGGGATTGAGCGATGTCATCGGATCCTGGAAGACGAAGCCGATATCGCCGCCGCGCACCTTGCGCAGTTCCTTGTTCGACATCTTCTGCAGATCGTTGCCATTGAAGCTCGCGGAGCCCTTGGTGACCTTGATCTTGTTCGGCAGCAGCCGCATCAGGCTCAACATCGTCAGGCTCTTGCCGCAGCCGGATTCACCGACGACGCCAAGTGTCTCGCCCTTGTTGACGTGGAGATCGATACCGTCGACGACAACGGCAGGTCCGTTGCGCCCGTCGATTTCGACCGTCAGGCCGCGAACGTCGAGCAGTCTTTCATTGGATTTGGTCGTGTTCATCACTTGCTGCCCCGCGGATTGAGTGCGTCGTTGAGGCCGTCGCCGAGGAAGCTGAAAGCAACCGAGGCAAGGCCGAGAACGGCTGCCGGTGCGGCGAGGAGATGCGGATAATGCTGCCAGACGCGCAGGCCGTCCGAGATCATGTTACCCCAGCTCGGGGTCGGCGGATTGACGCCGACGCCGAGGAAACTGAAGGCGCTTTCCAGGACCATGGCGGTACCGAGACCAGCACTGACCGAGACGATAAGCGGGCCGAGCGCATTCGGCACGACGTAGCGCTTCATGATCACCCAGTTCGAGAGGCCGAGCGCCTGCGCCGCGGTGATATAGGGACGGCTGCGGATCGACAGGACCTGCGCACGGACGAGACGGGCATAAGGCGGCCAGGAGATCAGCGCCATCGAGCCGAAGACGAGGAAGAAATCCACCCAGATCGTCTGGCGATAGAACGGATTGAGGGTCGCCATGTATTGCGCCTCCATCCACTTCGCGATCGGCGTTTTCAGCGATGCGTTGATGACGACGACCAGCAGCAGGTTTGGCACCGACATCGTCACGTCAGTCAGCCACATGATGGCGCTGTCGAACGGGTTGCCGAAAAAGCCGGCGACGGCGCCGAGAACAAGACCGATCGTAACGGCGATGACGGTGACAACGATCGCCACCAGGAAAGCGGTGCGGGTTCCGAACACGACGCGGCTGAAGACGTCGCGGCCAAGGTCATCCGTTCCGAACAGATGGTGCAGCGACGGAACGGCGTTTCGCGCCTGCAGATCCTGGGTCAGGTAGTCGTAAGGTGTCAGATAGGGACCGAAGATCGCGGTGAAGGCGAGGATCAGCACGACAACCAGACCGAAAAGGGCAAGCTTGTTGCGCTTCAGGCGGTACCAGGCATCGCGCCACAGGTTGACTTGCGGCTCTTCCTGGGTGGCTTCGATCGTGGAGAGAGGGATGGCGGACATGGTCAGCGGCTCCTTCTTGCATCGTTGGCGCGCGGATCAAGCAGCGGATAAAGCACGTCGACCAGAAGGTTCGAGGCCATGACCAGGAAGGAACCGATCAGCGTGATTGCGAGGATGACGGGATAGTCGGAATTGGTCAGCGCCTGAACCGTCAGGCGTCCGAGGCCGGGCAGACCGAAAACGAGCTCAACGAAGATCGCACCATTGACGATGGTGATCATGATCAGGCCGAGCTGGGTGACGACAGGCGTCAGCACAGGGCGCAGGATGTGCCGGAGCGCCACGATGATCTCGGGCACGCCTTTGGCGCGCGCCGTCCGGACGAAATCCTCCGACAGGACTTCGATGACTGCAGCGCGTGTTTGGCGAACGATCAGCGCGATCGGCTGGAAAGACAGAACGATCAGCGGCAGCAGGATGCGCACGTCCAGGACACCGCCCCAGCCATAGGGAACCTTGATCATCGGCAGCAGCACGATCAGAGCGACCATCAACAGCGGACCGGCAACATAGGCCGGGATCGCCCAGAGGAACAGCGCACTGCCGAGGATCGTGTAGTCGAGCCGCGTGTTCTGGTTCAGCGCCGCGATCATGCCGAGCGGGATGGCGACGACGGCAGTGAGAACGATGGAACAGAGCGCCAGCTGAAAGGAAACGGGAGCGGCAGCCGAAACCATGGCCCATACCGAACGGCCCGAGGTCAGCGAGTTGCCGAACTGGCCATGCAGCAGGTTCCAGATGTAAAAGCCGAACTGCTCGATAAAGGGCTTGTTCAAGCCAGCGCTCTCGCGGATGGCTTCGATGCGCTGCGGGTTATAGGCAACATCGCCGGGCGCGCGCAGAAAGATCAACTTGATAGGATCGCCGGCGCCGTAGAAGGCCAGCGCATAAACGGCCAGCATCACTATCAGGACGGACGGAATCCAGATGGCAAACCGGGTTAGCACGTAGCGTAACAAGGTCATCTCCCACCGGTTGGCAGACACCTTTCCGCATCAACGCGGACATGCGATGTCTTCTTGAAACTTGCGCGAAGGCCTTGCGGTCTTCGCGCGGTTGCTAATTTGCCAGAGGCTATCTATTCGGGACGTGCGACGGCTCAGCCGACGGAAATGTCCCAAGGCGCAACGACCTGCCAGTCGAGGTTCTTTTCCATGCCCTTGACCTCCTTGGTAGCCCAGCGCGACATCGCCTGAGAATACCACGGAATGAACGCCCAATCGTCACGGAATGCCTTCTGGGCATCCTGGGCGAGCTTGATGCGCTGCGGATCGTCGGAAGCCTTGGTGGCAGCTTCGGCAAGAGCAGCGTCGACCTTCTCGTTCTTGTATCCGCCAAGCTTGTTCTGCGCGTTCGACGAGGTCGAGGCGATGCAGCCTGCGAGATAGGAGACAGCGTCCGGCACGCGCGTACCGACGTCGTCACGGAAGATCTGTACCGCATTCTGGTCCGGACCGGCGTAGGAGTCCTGCTGCGGCTTCATGTCGACGGCCGTGATGCCGAGATTCTGGCGCCACTGTTCGGCAATGAACTGGGCCGCGGCTTCGATCGCCGGCGCCGAGATGCCGACGAAGAGGATCTTCGGCAGACGTTCGGGGCCACCATAGCTCGACTCGGCGAGCAGCTTCTTGGCGGCAGCCGGATCGTACGGGTAGGGCTCGAAGCCGGAATTGTCGGCGCCGGGCACGGAATTGAGGATCTGATCCGCCTTCTTGTGCGGCCCATCCGGATAGGAAGCCTTGAAGAGACCGTCGCGGTCGATCGCCATGATCAGCGCCTGGCGAACCTTCGGGTCGTCCATCGGGGCACGCGTGACGTTGAACCAGAAGTGCTGGCTGGTCGGGATCAACGGACCGGAGGAGAATTCCGGACCGAGATCCTGGATGATGGTGGAGGTCACGAGTTCGGTGTGAGCGTTGAACTCGCCCGAATTGATCAGCGAGGTCGCGGTGACGTTGTCTTCCACCGAGGTGATTTCAATGCGCGCGAGCTTCGGCTTCGGCCCGAAGAAGTTCTCATTCGGTTCGAAGACCAGCTTGCCGGCATCGATGTCGAGGCTGGTCAGCTTGAACGGACCGGAGAAAACCGGCTTGCTGTCAGGCTTGTACCAATCGGCAACTTCCTCGCCGTCACTGCCGCGCGACTGTGCCGCCTTGGTGATGGGGGCAATGTGGTTGGCAAGGCGCATGAAGAAGATCGGATCGACTTCCGTCAACGTGACGACAACAGTGCCTTCATCAGGCGTTGCAACGCCGGTCAGTTCGTTGCCGGAGCCGCCGCTGATTTCCTTGTAGCCCTGAACCTTGCTCAGCACCTGGTCGGCGCGCTGGCTCTTCGTATTGGGCATGGAAGCAACTTCCCAGGAGCCCTTGACATCAGCCGAGGTGATCTTGCTGCCGTCCGAGAAGACCGCCTTGGGGTCAATCTTGAAGGTCCAGACCTTGTTGTCGGGCGAATCCCAGCTGGTGAAGACGTAGGGCTTGATCTTGCCTTCGCTGTCGAAATACATCGGCGAAGCCCACCAGATCGAGTTCCAGCGGAACGGGCGACCACCGCCGCGCAGCGGCGACCAGTCCTGGTCGAACGCCGGATGCGCGACCTTCAAAACCTGCCCCTCATCAGCGAAGACGATGCGGGCATTCATCCCGAATACCGTCAGCCCAACGCCGGCAGCTAGGCCGAGTTTCAAAGCCTCGCGGCGCGACATCTGCGTTCCCTGCGCAGATTTCCCTTCATTGCGATCAGTCATGTTGTCCTCCCATGGCAAAATCGATGACGTCTCCACTTTCCACTCTATCCCGAAAGTGCGTCACGACATGCCGCAGACACTCGCTCGATAATGTAAATATGTCAACATAAATTAATCAACGATCCCCCATCCGGAAAAGCCAAAATATTTTATTTATATTTTTCAATGCATTAAAAAATCAATCAAGAACCTGCGCGTATTGTCATATTGACAACATGCTCTGCGGGGATGAAGAAACCCACATCTTGCGGGGCTCTGGCTCCCGCCTTTGCCGCTGTCTATGCGGCCTTCGTCGAGGAGGACGATATGAACGATCACAAGATTACAGGCGTTTTCAGTGCGGCGGCAACGCCACTCAACGAAGATGGCAGCCCGGATCTCGGCTTGTTCACCGAACATTGCCAGCGCCTGCTTGAAGAAGGCTGCCATGGGGTGGCGCTTCTCGGCACGACGGGCGAAGCGAACTCCTTCTCCTCCAGCGAGCGCCGGAAGATCCTTGAAGCCGCGCTGAAGGCGGGCGTACCGGCCGGCAAGCTGCTTCCCGGAACCGGCGTGGTCGCCATTCCGGAGACCGTGGAATTGACCAGGCACGCCCTGGAACTCGGCGTCACGAAGGTCGTGATGCTGCCCCCCTTCTATTACAAGGGCGTTTCGGACGACGGACTTTTTGCCGCCTATTCTCAGGTCCTTGAAAAGGTCGCTGACACCAGATTGCAGGTCATCCTCTACCATATCCCGCAGGTTTCGGGCGTTCCGCTTTCCGTCCCGCTGATCGGCAGGCTGATCGAAGCCTTCCCGGACACCGTGGTCGGCATCAAGGAATCTGCAGGCGATTTCAACAACATGCAGGCGATCATCGCTGCCTACCCCGGCTTCTCGGTACTGGCTGGCGCTGATCCGCTGCTGCTACCCCTTCTGAAAGCAGGTGGCGCAGGCTGCATCACCGCGACATCCAATCTCGTCGCGGACTCCCTGCGTACAGTCTACGACAAGGTCCACGACGAGGCGCACGCCGGCGAAGTCGAAGCCGCGCAGGCCCGGATCAACGCCTACCGAACTCTCTCCAATTCCTACGTGCAGATCCCGACGATCAAGGCAATGGTGGGCCTGAAGACCGGCAATGCAGCCTGGCGGCGCACTCGCGCACCGCTGATGCCGGTCAGCGATGCCGACTATGCCGCCCTTTCCGAAGCCTATGCCAAGCTGCCGTAAGGAGCGAAACCATGAGCTTTACAGGTCTACCGCCCGAGGTCGTGCCGGCACTGATGACCGGCGACGTCACCCCTCATACGACCGAGAGAGGGCGTTTCGACGCCTACCTCCCCTCCCCCTGCATTCAAAACCATGCAGCAAACCTTGCTTTCCTGCCCGATGGAACGCTGACCTGCGTCTGGTTCGGCGGCACGATGGAGGGAATGGGCGACATCTCGATTTACATGTCGCGCCTTGCTCCGGGAGCGACCCGCTGGTCTCAGCCTGAGAAAATGTCTGACGACCCGGCGAAATCGGAACAGAACCCGTTGATTTTCAACGCACCCGATGGCAAGGTCTGGCTTCTCTACACATCTCAGACGGCAGGCAACCAGGACGGCTCGGTTGTCAAATGTCGGATCTCGTCGGATGGTGGCGCAACCTTCGGCGAAGCATATGTTCTCTGCGAGGCGCCGGGCACTTTTGTGCGGCAACCGATCATCGTCAACAAGGCCGGCACCTGGCTTCTGCCAATCTTTCGCTGTGTTGGCCTGCCTGGCGAACGCTGGACGGGCGATGTCGACACCGCCGGCGTCCTGATCTCCCGCGATCAGGGCAAGAACTGGCTCATGACGGAAGTTCCGGACAGCATCGGCGCGGTTCACATGAACATCGTGTCCCTCGACGGCGACGATCTCGTGGCCTTCTATCGGAACCGTTTCTCCGAATCGGTTCTGTCGAGCCGGTCGAGCGATGGCGGCGAACATTGGAGCGCCCCCAAACCCATCGACCTGCCGAACAACAACTCGTCGATCCAGGCCGCAGGCTTGAAAAACGGCGCAATCGCAATGGTTTACAACCATTCGAACGCATCGATGTCGGATGCCCGCCGTCAATCTCTGTATGACGAGATCGAAGGCGAAGAGGAACCGGAAGCAGCGCCGACGCAGGCGATCGATCGTCGCAAGGCCGTGTGGGGCGTGCCACGCGCCCCGCTCAGCCTTGCCTTCTCGACAGACGGTGGATGGACATTCCCGCAACGGCGGGACCTCGATACCGGCGATGGATACTGCCTCAGCAACAACTCGAAAGACTCGGTGAATCGCGAGTTTTCGTATCCGTCGGTCATCCAGGGCGCCGATGGCACCCTGCATGTCGCCTACACCTATTATCGGCGGGCCATAAAGTACGTCAGGCTTTCCCCTGAAGCGATTGACTGACGCGAAAACGGGTTACCACTTGTGAACGGACATTGATCCGGCGCAGCGTTAAGCACGCACTTGCGCCGGATCCGCACGTCAAATTAACAAGTTACGGAATTTCAACGCATCACGGCCAGCAACAATACGCTCCTACGCGAAATAACGCACAAATAGTAATTTAGTTACTAAAATCAAATAGATAAGCTAACAAGCACGTCGCAATTCAAAGCAAGCTTGGCAATTTTCTCGAGCAAGACAACGTCGCCGCTTGCCAAACGCCGAAGCATTGTATAACAAATTTACATCTTGGCGACGCGATTGTCGCGACACTTGCAGGGAGGAGTGGTCCAGTGCCCAGCTTGGATTCACCTATCACAATCATCCGTCCTCATGCCATTGAGTTCGGCGTCGGTACCGCGGAGCGCCTCGGCAAGTGGGCGAGCGACAAGGGGTATAGCCGGATCCTTGTAATTTCGGACGCCTTCAACGCGACCCGCGTCGACACACTTGCTCTCAAGGGTGATGTCACGGTCTTCGCCGATGTGACGCCGGAGCCCGATATCACCAATCTCGACAAGGTGCTGGCGGCGGCGAACGCAGCCGATGCCCAGCTCGTCGTCGGCTTCGGTGGCGGTAGCGCCATGGATCTTGCGAAGCTCGCTGCGGTGCTCGCCGGCTCGTCGCAGACGCTCCATGAGGTTGTCGGTCCGAACAAGGTCCAGGGGCCGCGCCGCGTTGCCCTCGCTCAAGTGCCGACCACCTCGGGCACCGGAAGCGAGGCCGGTATCCGGGCGCTTGTTACCGATCCCAAGACGATGGCAAAGCTTGCCGTCGAGAGCATGCACATGCTGGCCGACATCGCGGTTGTCGATCCGGCGCTGACCTTCAGCGTACCTGCCCGCACGACTGCGGCAACCGGCGTCGATGCGATGGCGCATTGCGTCGAGGCTTTCACCAACAGGAAGTCTCACCCGATGATCGATCTCTACGCGATCGAGGGTACGCGGCTCGTCGGGAAGTATCTTGCCCGCGCCGTCAAGGACGGGTCGGACGCGGAGGCCCGGGCCGGCCTTTCGCTGGCATCGCTCTATGGCGGTTTCTGTCTCGGTCCGGTCAATACAGCCGGCGGCCATGCACTCGCCTATCCGCTCGGCACGCGCTGGCATGTCGCGCACGGTGCTGCAAACGCCCTGATCTTCCCCCACGTGCTCGCGTTCAACACGCCCACGGTGCCGGAGAAAACCCGTGCCGTCATGGAGGCGCTGGACCGCAGGACCTCCGACGAAATCGGATCCGTTTTCGATGCCGCCTATTCCTTCTGCGCCGACCTCGGCATCGAGATGAAACTGTCAGGCCTTGGCGTGCCGGAAAGCGATCTTGACGCCATGGCCGACGACGCCTTTGCCATTCGTCGACTGCTCGACAATAATCCGCGCGACCTGTCGCGCGCCGATATCCGCTCGATTTACGAAGCAGCCTTCTGAGGCGTGCGTTTTATCTAAAGAGGACCTTGAGTGATGGACAGGAATGCGAAAGTCGCCGTGACGCTTGGCGATCCGGCGGGTGTCGGTCCGGAGGTGATCGTCAAGGCGCTCGCCGCCATGCCGGAGCATGAACGGCGAGATTTTGTCATCGTCGGCAATACCGAAGCGCTTGAGCGGGCGAACCGCACGGCGGCGACCGGGCTCTCCTTCGCGCTCGCAAGCGAGGCAGGCGCCGACAAGATCGCGGTCGACGAAGTGGACCTCGGTGCTGCACTGCCGGAGATCGGCAAGGTCAGCCCGGTCGCAGGCGACGCCTCCGTGCGCTACATCAGCCGCGCAGTCGATCTTGCCATGTCGGGAAATGCCGATGTTATCGTCACGGCGCCGATCAACAAGGAGGCGATGAACCTTGCAGGCCACCACTATGACGGCCACACGGGCCTGCTGGCGCACCTGACCGGTTCGAAGAGTTCCTTCATGCTGCTCGCCTCTGAGCGTCTGAACACCATTCACGTCTCGACTCATATCTCGCTGAAGGGCGCCATCGAGCGCGCGAAAACCGAGCGCGTTCTCGCGACGATCGAAGCAGGACACAATCACTTCATGCGTCTGGGCAAGAAGGCGCGGATCGCGGTGGCGGGTCTCAATCCCCATTGCGGCGAGAACGGCCTGTTTGGCACCGAAGATAGCGAATTCCTCGCGCCGGCGGTCGAACTGGCACAGGGAAAAGGCATCGACGTTGTCGGCCCGATTTCCGCCGACACGGTCTTTGCCCGCGCCTACAATGGCGCCTTCGATCTGGTGATCGCTCAGTATCATGATCAGGGCCACATCCCGATCAAGCTCATTGCTTTCGATACAGCCGTCAACGTCTCCCTCGGCCTGCCGATCGATCGCGTGTCGGTGGACCATGGTACGGCCTTCGATATTGCCGGCACCGGAAAGGCAAACCACGTCAACATGCTCTCCGCCATCGCCTACGCGCGACTGATGGCACGGTCTCCCCGCCGCCAGGCGGCCTGACCACCGAAAGGCTTTTGACCTCATCGACGGCGCGATACCGCGCCGTCTACCGCTTTGCTCGTTGGAGGAGATGAGCGATGGAAAGAACTGTTGTCATTCTGGGTGGAGAACTGGCGCCTGAAGGCCGCGCAGTTCTGGAGGACGCCGGCGTGAATGTCGTCGCCACACCGCCCTATATCGACAGGCAGGCCGTCATCGAGGTTATGGACCTCCATCGCCCCGATGCCGTTATCGTGCGTTTGCTCACTGACTTGCTTGGACCCGAAGAAATGCAGGCAGGCGGTCGCCTCCGGCATATCGCCAAGCACGGCGTCGGGACCAACGATATCGACGTCAAGGCTGCAACGGCGCTCGGCATTCCGGTGTCGATGACCACGGGCAGCAACGGTCACTCCGTCGCCGAGCATGCGCTGGCGCTGATCATGGCGCTGGTCAAGGATCTGCCGCGTCAGGACGCGCTGATCCGGGACGGTATCTGGGACAAGAACCAGTACGGGGGGCGTGAACTGCGCGGCCAGCGCCTTGGCCTTGTCGGTTTCGGCTTCATCGGGCAGACGCTTGCCAAAATGGCGGGCGCCATCGGCATGATCGTTTCTGCCTTCGATCCTCATACCCCGGATAGTGCCTTCGGCGACGACATCAGGCGCGAAACCGATCTCGACACGCTGCTTGTGAATTCGGACATCGTCAGCCTTCACTGTCCGCTGACATCAGAGACACAGAACCTGATCGACGCGCGTCGCATCGGCTTGATGAAACGGGGAGCGTTTCTGATCAACACGGCGCGCGGCGAAGTCGTCGATGAGAAGGTATTGATCGCCGCTCTCGAAGACGGCCATCTCGCGGGAGCCGGCCTCGACAGCTTTGCGGTCGAACCGCCCGGCATCGACAATCCGCTCTTCCAATTGCCGAACACGCTGGTGACACCACATGTGGCCGGGGTCACGCTCGATGCGAAACGTGCCGTTTCCGTCATGTCCGCGGAGAACGTGCTCGCCGTACTTGGCGGCGAAACGCTGCACCCGCGCTTTCTGGCACGCTGATCCGGCAGACCGCCGTCAATGAATGGAGAAGATCATGGCCGAGATATCAGAGCATCGCTTCGCACCGGATACCCTTCGCCAATTTGCGCAGGCCCTCTTTGCGTCCGCCGGGCTCGAAGAGGAAAAGACGGCCGCCGTAGCGCATTATCTCGTCGAAGCCGACCTCATGGGACACACGACGCATGGCCTGGCACTGGCCGGCTGGTATCTTCAAGGCATTGCCGATGGCGTGATGACGCGCGAAGGCATGCCCGAGGTTGTGTCCGATCGCGGACCGGCGATCGCATGGCGTGGACGCCGCCTTCCGGGTGCATGGCTAACCTCGGAGGCCGTGAAGCTGGCCTGCGAGCGCGCGGCGACCTACGGTACGGCGACGATCGCGATCGCCGACAGCCACCATATCGGCTGCTTGGCCGCCTATCTTTCCATCGCCACCGATCGTGGCTTTATGGTCAGTATCGCCAGCTCGAGCCCATCAGGCGCGCAGGTGGCGCCGTTTGGTGGCCGAAAAGGTGTTTACACGCCAAATCCGGTCGCCCATGGCATTCCGACGCCCGGTGATCCGATCCTCATCGATATCAGCGCCTCGATCACGACGGTCAACATGGCGCAGCGCCTGGTTCGCGACGACCGGCAGTACGACCATGAATGGCTGATGGACGAGAATGGAGAACCCAGTCGCGATCCCCGCGTTATCGAACGCGGCGGCACGCTGATGCCGGTTGGCGGGCTTGATCATGGCCAGAAGGGTTATGGCATGGCGCTCCATGTCGAGGCATTCACGCAGGGGCTTGCAGGGCTTGGCCGGGTCGACGAGCTCAAGGGCACGAACGCAGCGGTTACCGTGCAGGTCTTCGATCCCGAAGCCTTTGGCGGCCGCGATGCCTTTCTGCGGCAGACCGGATGGCTGGCCGAGACCTGCCGCAGCAATCCGCCTCGCCCCGGCGTGTCTCATGTGCGCCTGCCCGGCGAGAACGGCCTGAAGCGCAAGCGCGAAGCGGCGGTTGACGGCGTCCGGCTTTTCGCCGGAATTCTCGATCAACTCGTTCCTCATGCCTCCCGGCTGAACGTGCAAATGCCAAACCCTTTGTAATTGGCTGGATATCCGCGCGCCGAACCCCTATGCGATAAGGATCGCGTTGCCTGCAGGCGGCGCACAATCTGTCGCACAAGGCGGAACCATGAAGGCAATTGCAGGCACCAACCTCGAGCAGGCGAAATCCCATAACCGTCGCGTCGTGATCGAGGCGATACGGACGAACGGGCCCCTGTCGCGCGCCGCACTTGCGAGGATGACAGCCCTCAGCATCCAGACCGTATCGAACATCGTCGAAGAGCTGGTGAGCTCCAAACTTCTCAAGGCGGAAGCACCACAGAAGATCGCCCGTGGGCAGCCTATCACACCGTATTCCATCAACCCCGATGGCGCCTATTCCATTGGCCTGGAGCTTGAGAGGGATCATGCCGTTGGCGTCCTGACAGATCTCTCGGGACGCGTGCGCGACAGAATTGAAAGGCCGGTGGATCGACCGACACCCGAGCAAGCGATGCCGATCCTCGCTGGCATCGTCGAAGCTCTGCAAGCGAGCGTCCGCTTCGATCGCGATCGCCTGCTGGGCGTCGGTATTGCGATGCCCGGGCGCTACGCCGCCGAAGGCGTTACGGCGCTCAGCCCGGCCACCCTGCCGGGGTGGCAAGAGTTCCCCGTTGCTTCCGAGCTTGCGCGCCTGGTCGGCGTTCCGGTGCGGGTCGAAAACGATGCGACAGCAGCGGCAATCGGCGAGCGGCTACACGGTGTCGCGCGCGGCTTGCATAGCTTCGTTTATCTTTTTCTCGGCAGAGGGGTCGGCGCGGGCATGTTCCTGGATGGTCACCTCTATCGGGGAAGCCACCAGAATGCCGGGGAGATCGGGCACATCATTGTGGTGCCGAATGGCCGCCCCTGCCCCTGCGGCAAGCACGGATGCCTCGACCGCTATGTCTCGCTCGGCTCGGCCTATGAACATCTCGGTATCGAAGTTGCCGGCAAACAGTCAGCAGAAGAGATCGAGACGCTCTTGGATGCAAACCGCGAGGCGACGGATGCCTGGGTAGAGGCCGCGGTCGAGCCCATGCGTCAGACGATCGACTTTCTGGAACTTGCTTTCGACCCACAGGCAATCGTGCTGGGCGGCTCGATGCCGCCTTCGCTGTTGAACCTGCTTGCCGATCGCCTGGAGCCTCTTTACCCGCCCGTCGATCCCGCCGCTGACCGCGGTTTGCCGCGCATTCTGATCGGCGTAAGCGGTGGAGACACCGCGGTTCTGGGATCCGCGGCGCTTCCAATTTTTTCCGAGACAAACCCGCAGTTCGAGATACTGCAGAAACCCCTGGGCTGACGCTTCAGGGATAGGCGTAGAGCACAGGCATCAGGCCGGCGACTGCCCGGAAGCGTTCCCAGGATTTATCAGCCGGTCTCGTCCATGCGCTCTCGGCAAGCGCCGAGATACGGGGGAACACCAGCCGATCGAAGACGGCTCGATCGGTCATCGGTTCCGACCAGATGCAGGCCTGGATACCGCGTAGATTCTTCTTCTGCTCATCGCTCCAGCCTTCGACAGGATCGAAGTTATACAGCGTCTCCGGTTCCGACCACCCGGCCCAGCTGGCGCCAGGCTCATCCCAATCGGGGCTGTTTGCCATGTCGAGGTAATAGACCTGCCCGGGGCAGACAACCATCTCATAACCCTGGCCGGCAAGAGCGGCCGAGACTTCGACACTGCGCCAACCGCAGAGATAGCTCTTCGTCTTGTCGATGACGTTGCCATGCGCGGCTTCTTCCCATCCGCCCGTAATGCAGCCCTGTTCGGCAAGGAACTTCTGAACCCTTGCGAGGAAAATGGACTGCAGGACCGCAGCGCCCGATCCGTCGATGTCGTCGGCACCGTGCGTGTTGGTAATGACGTTGAGACGTTTGGCGTGGACCTCGGCCATTGTATCGCCACCGATCTCGCGCAAGCGTGCCAGCGCTTCGGGTGAGCCGGACCAGGCGCCCAGCGGCACTTCGTCGGCACCGATATGGATCGTCTTGAATGGGAACAGCTCGATCAACTCGCGCAGGATCGTCTCCAGCACCTCATAGGTCTTCTCGCGAACCGGGTTGAGGCAGTTGTCCGGGAAACCCTGGACCGAGTAATAGCTTCCGGCTTCCTGCGGGTCGCGCAGCTCCGGGATAGCCTGCTGCATGGCAAAGCAGTGACCGGGGACATCGATCTCAGGCACGATTTCAATCCCAAGCTCCTTGGCGTGAGCAACGATCTCCCGCACCGCATCCTTGGTGTAGTAGCCACCGGTACGGGCCGCGCCGGACCCGAGCAGCGGTGGAATAGCCAGGCCATGTCCACGCCAGGCTCCAACCTCGGTCAATGCTGGATAGGCATCGATCTCGACACGCCACGCTTCATCGTCGGACAGGTGCCAATGGAAGCGGTTCACCTTGTTCCAGGCGAGAACGCTGAGCAGTTTCTTGATCTCAGCCTTGCCGTAGAATTGGCGGGCAACGTCGAGGTGCAAGCCGCGCCAGCCCATGGACGGTTCATCGCGGATCTCGCCTTCGACCGGAAAGCGGAACGCATTCGGATAGAGATGCGCTCCGCGCCAGACCTGGCCGAGTGTGATCAAGCCGTAGAGCAGACCGGTCTGCGTGCTGGCCGCAATGCGAACGGCATCGGCGGCGAAAGTGATGCGATAGGCTTCCGCCGAGAAGCCATCGGCAACCTCCAGAACGACAGGCATTCCGCCTTCGGATGCTGGTCGCACGATCCCTTCGACGGAAAAGAGCTGGTCGACGAGGCCGGTGAAGGCAGCTGCCGCGGCCGTTGCCCGGGGATCAGCGGAGCTGATTGCGAACCCTGGCGGGACAGAGCGCTTGCCCGACACCGAAACCGCGTTCGGCCACGGGACGATCGCCACAGGCACCGGCGGATTGGCAGGAACAGGATAGATCTCAGCGCCGCGCTTCAGCGGCGCATTGTTGGCAAGCGAGCGCGTCGGCTCGACCGCGAGGGACTGCGTGCTACCGTCACCGAACGCCACATAGGCGCCGGTCGCACCATCAGTCCAATGCTGGAACGGCCAGCTGAGGGCCGAGATCGTCAACGTCCATGTCTTGCCAGCGCCGAGCTCGAAATTTTCGGGCGGCAGAAATTCGGTGAAATTCGACAGGCGGCGCCCGACCGTCCCTCCCTCGATCAGAACCGCTGGATCAACCCGGCCCGGTCCGCTGATACATAGCGTAAAGCCTGCGATCGGTTTTGAGGACAGGTTCTTCAGATGGAGCGTGTAAGCCTGGCTTCGTCCCTCCGAAGCCGGGAGCCACGACGTTTCCAGCCGGAGAGCGGGCGGAAGCTTTATTGACATGTTCACCTCTTCGCGAGCATCGGGATACATGGCGCCTTTAAGCGGCGATGCCGCGCCTTCCCCTGAGATCGCATTTTTCGATTTCTTAAACTGGAAGATATCGCCGCGCCTCATTTACTCAATCAATTTGATTTAATCAATCGATACGTAATTGAAGACACTTGTTCACAGGCTCTCCCGGGACGGTTCCGGGCCGAACGTACGTCTCAGCAACGCAGCCGGTCGGCGCCCCTCGCCGTTGCAAAAAGCCAAACCTATATTAGGCGCAAACAGGCCGGCGATTTCCGTCGGCGACATCGGAGACATGAATGAGCCGCGATCCATACGAGCTTCTCGGCGTGAAAAAAGACGCCACACAGAAGGACATTCAGACTGCATTTCGAAAGCTTGCCAAGAAACTCCATCCCGATCTGAACCCGGGCGACAAGACAGCCGAAGAGAAATTCAAGGAAGTCTCGACGGCCTATGAGATTCTCGGCGACGAAGACAAGCGCGCGCGATTTGATCGCGGCGAGATCGACATGACCGGTGCTGAACAGGCGCCAAGAAACTATTACCGCGAATATGCGTCCGCATCCGGCGCCGAGAACCCGTATCACAACGGGTCGGGCTTTGCCGACTTCGGCGACAGCGACGACATTTTTTCGAGCTTCTTCTCCGGCCGGTCGCGCGGCCAGCAGTTCCGCTCGCAAGGACACGACCGCCACTATTCGATGGAGGTCGATTTCCTCGACGCCCTCAACGGGACGAAGACCCAGATCCGCTTGCCGGAGGGGCCAGCGCTTGACCTCCAGATCCCGGCGGGAACCCGCGACGGGCAAACGCTGCGCCTGAAGGGCAAGGGCGACCCGGGCATGAACGGCGGTCCGCCGGGCGACGCTCTTGTCGAGATCAAGGTTCGCCCGCACCGGTTTTACGTCCGGGACGGCGACGACATTCGCTTCGACCTGCCGATCTCGCTTTCGGAAGCAGTCCTCGGGGCAAGATACGCGTCCCGACGCCATCAGGTGCGGTGAACGTCACGCTGCCGGCGAATTCCAGCAGCGGCAAGGTATTGCGTCTGAGGGGCAAGGGTGTGCCAAAGCGCGGCGGTGGGGCCGGAGACGCATACGTTACCGTCAGGATCGTGCTGCCCGAAGCGCCGGATCCTAAACTCGCCGAGCTCATCAGCAGCTGGGCCGAGACCAATCCTCAGGATCCGCGAAAAGCGATGGGAGAATAAGGATGGACGACCTCGAATTTCGCCGGATCGTGAAGGTCGATGTCACGGTGCTGGAAATCTGGCTCGATCAGGGCTGGCTCCTCCCGCAGGCCGAGGATGGCCGGCGCCACTATGGGCCGGCCGATGTCGCGCGTGCCGAGCTGATCCTCGACCTTACTCAACGCATGGGGGTCAATGACGAGGGTGTCGACCTGATCATCGACCTCGTCGACCAGATTCATGGCCTTCGCGGCACGATGCATGAAATGCTCGATGCCATGGAGCGCCAGGACGACGATATCAGGCATCGCATTCGCGATAGGCTCGACCACATCCGCCGCTTGCGCGGGCTTTGAAACGCCGGCGTTTCCGAACCACGGCGGGAGACGGCGCCGAGAAGCGCCGTCTGTGCTTATGCCGCGACCACGTCGAGCCCGATGTCGAGCGTCGGGGCGCTGTGCGTCGCCCATCCCACGGAAATGAGGTCGACGCCCGTGGCAGCGATTGCGGCGACGGTTGAAAGGGTTACCCTGCCCGAGGCCTCGCTGATCGCACGGCCGTCTATCATGGCAACGGCCTCGCGCAGCTGAGCGCAGGTCATGTTGTCCAGCAACACCGCGTCGACGCCCTCTTCCATGGCCTGCTGCAGTTGATCCAGCGTATCGACCTCAACCTCGATCTTGACCATGTGCCCGACACCCGCCTTCGCGCGACGGATCGCCTGGAGAATGCCACCGGCAATGGCGACATGATTGTCCTTGATGAGCACCGCGTCGTGGAGCGCGAAACGATGGTTGACGCCGCCGCCTGCACGCACGGCGTATTTCTCCAGGGCTCGCAGACCCGGCGTCGTCTTGCGCGTGCAGGCAATCGACGCGCTGCTGCCTTCTATGGCTTGAACGAGCGAAGCAGTTACGCTTGCGATCCCGGAGAGATGGCCGAGGAAATTCAACGCCGTCCGCTCTCCAGTCAAAACGCCACGCGCAGGCCCGCTGACCGTTGCGATGACATCGCCCGGCGATACGCGATGACCATCCCTGATGTGACGCTCGAACTTGATATCTGGATCGATCAAACTGAAGGCGAGCTCTGCGGCATCGAGACCGGCGATGGTACCGGGTTGGCGCCCTACCATTGCCAAAGTGGTTTGATGGTCCTCCGGTATCACAGAGGCGGACGTCAGATCTCCGGCGAGGCCGAGGTCTTCCAGCAGTGCTGTACGGACGATCGGCTCGATGATGACACGGGAAGGTGAAACAAGCGTCATCTCAGGCGCTCCTTGCAAAATTGTCGACGAGGGTATCTGCGCGGGCAAGGCCTTCTTCCAAAGTCAGGAAACTGCGCTCGGCCTTCTCCCGTTTCTCAGGAAAATCGCTGCGCGCATGCGCGCCACGGGATTCTTCCCGCAGAAGCGCCGATACAGCGATCAGGAGCGCGGTCAACGCAGGATCACGGCTCGCACCGGCTGACCTAGCAAGCGGCAAGAGCGAAGCAATCGCGCTCTGGAGCCCGCAACGCTCGCGGATCACGCCGAGCTGGCGGGAAACGATCGCACGCACGGCGCCAGCGTCGGCAGCGCAAGCGCCAGTCATGAAATCGCCTGGGGAGACGTGCCGAGGCCGAGTTCCGGAAATATCGTCCGCGGCACGCAGTCCCATGACCGCGGCCTCCAGGAGGGAATTGCTGGCAAGTCGGTTTGCTCCATGCAAGCCGGTTGCGGCGGCCTCGCCCACGACCCAGAGGCCTTTCACCGAGCTCCGCCCGCAAATGTCGGTCGCCACTCCTCCCATGTGATAGTGAGCAGCCGGACGAACCGGAATGGGTGCCCGTGCAGGATCGATGCCGGCCTCATGGCACAATCGGTGGATTGTCGGAAATCTAGCCGCGAATCCAATGCCGAGCGCCGACCGGGCGTCGAGAAACACGCGGCGCCCCTGCGCGAATTGTTCGGCAATGGCGCGCGAAACGACGTCGCGCGGAGCAAGCTCCTCGCCATCGACGCCCACCATGAAGCGGTCACCGAGATCGTTGATCAGGATAGCGCCTTCGCCGCGTACCGCCTCGCTGACCAGAGGCATAGGCCGGCGAGAGCAAGCCAGAGCGGTCGGATGGAATTGAACGAACTCCAGGTCCGCCAGCACGGCACCCGCACGGGCGGCCATCGCTATCGCCTGACCAATACTCGCAAGAGGATTGGTCGTCGCTTCGTAAAGCCCTCCGACCCCACCAGTCGCCAGCACAATCCGGGAGGTTGGAATGACAGCTGCGCCTGCAGGACCGAGAATCTGCAGGCCCGAAACCGCGCCGTCGCTCGTGAGAACGGCTGTCGCCTCACACCCTTCCAGCAGTGAGATCGACGATCGTGTAGAAACGGTAACCGCCATAGCCTGCGTGATGGCTGCACCCGTGCCGTCTCCCCGGGCGTGGATGATGCGGCGACGTTGATGCGCCGCTTCCAGACCAAAGGCAAAACGGCCGTCGGCGTCACGATCGAAGGAAACGCCTGCTCGCTCCAGCGCGGCGACAGCTTGCCCCGCATCCGCAAGGATCGACCGCGCCACCGCCTCGTCACAGAGACCGTCGCCGGCACGAAGCGTGTCCTGAAGATGCAGCGAGGGGCTGTCGTCATCGGCAAGTGCGGCAGCAATGCCGCCCTGCGCCAGGACGCTCGAACTCCCGCCTGCGAGTTTGCCGCGGCTGACGATCAGGACCGGCTGCGGAGCAAGCTGAAGCGCCGTCATCATCCCGGCAAGGCCGCCACCGACAATGACCACATGATCGCGAAACGCCTCCAGAATGTCGCTCATATCGCCAGCATCCTTTCGACGGCGCGGCGCGCTGCGACCGCCACCTCGGGGTCGACCACGACTTCGTGGTGATTTTGCTCAAGCGCCGTTCGTATGTTGGAGAGCGTGATCCGCTTCATGTGCGGACACAGATTGCAGGGCCGGATAAACTCGACGTCGGGGTGATGCACGGCAACGTTGTCGCTCATCGAGCATTCCGTGAGAAGAACAACGCGCGCTGGACGCTTGGCCGCCACATAGTCGGACATAACCGCGGTCGAGCCCGCGAAATCCGCTGCCGCGACCACCTCAGGCGGACATTCCGGATGCGCAAGCACCGTGACCCCCGGATGATTTTCGCGAAGTTGCCTAACGTCCTCCGCGTTGAACAGCTCGTGGACCTCGCAGTGCCCATGCCATGCGAGAATCTCGACATCCGTCTCGCGCGCCACGTTGCGCGCCAGATACTCGTCGGGGATCATCAGAACACGCGGAACGCCGAGAGACTCGACCACCTGTTTCGCATTGCCCGATGTGCAGCAGATATCGGAGGCGGCTTTGACGGCCGCCGACGTGTTGACATAGGTGATGATGGGAACGCCGGGATGCGCTGCCCTCAGCAGGGCGATATCCTCCGGCGTAATGGAATCGGCGAGCGAGCAGCCGGCAGCCATGTCCGGTATCAGCACGGTTTTCTCGGGATTGAGCAGCTTGGCGGTCTCGGCCATGAAGTGAACGCCGGCGAGAACAATCACATCGGCCTCAATGTCGATTGCCTTGCGCGCAAGCGCCAGGCTGTCGCCAACGATATCCGCGACGCCGTGGAAGATCTCTGGCGTCTGATAGTTGTGCGCGAGGATGACGGCATTGCGCTCGCGCTTCAATCGAAGGATCGCCTGGACGTCGTCCTCGAACATCATCCATTCCGCCTTTGGAACGACGCGGCTTACTCGTTGGTAAAGGTCATCAGTCGTCAAGGATTGGTTCACGGTCGCTCCTCCATTATGCTCCATTTGAGCATATCACGGGCAAATAGATATTCTCAATGTGAGCATATGTCAATTGCGAGAGAGAGGCAGTTTCGAACCGGCGAGCTCGCGCTCTTCGAGAACAGCATGGCGGTAACGAAAGAGCTTGGCCGGCCTACCACCGGTTTCTGCCTCGGTCTGGCCCGTTTCCTCGACAAGATCCTGCTGCTCGATCAGTCGACGGAAGTTCTGCTTGTGCAACGTGAGCCCCGCGAGGGCCTCGACGCTGCGCTGCAGCTGCAGCAAGGTGAAAGTGTCAGACATCAACTCGAATACGACGGGCCGGTATTTGATCTTTGCCCGAAGCCTTGCGATCCCGGTCGCAAGAATGCGCCGATGATCGGCAAACATCGCGCGCCCGAAGTTGGCGTCGCCGCCCGCCTCAGCAACGAGTTTCGCTTCGTAGAGCAACTCGTAGCGCTGCAGGACGAGATCCTCGTTCCAGGAAATGTCATCGAGCCCAAAAGCGAAGGCGGCGCGGCGTTTGCGCTCGGCACGGCGCGCCGGCTCGCTCTCGGCCCAGGCCGCAAGACCATCGACAAGCTCGCTCAGGACGGCCGGGATCCCCCTTCGCCGGTCTTCCCAGGGAAGATATTCGTACCAGCCATGCCAGCCCGGCCGCCCCGCGCCGGCCTGCTCACGGACGAGCCCGAGATAGCTGATCGAGATCGTCCGACCACCCTGGATGTCATTGTTGCGATCCCGATCCGCGAAGGTATAGAGCTGCTCGAGATAACCTACCGGATGCGCCGTCTGCTCCTGAACCCATTCCCTCAGGCCGCTCTGCAACGTCCGGTGCCCCATTTCGAACGGCCCCGACGGCAATGCCTGACCCGAGCGGATCGTCATGACACGCGGCTCTCCCGCTGTCACGGCCGTTAACACAGCGATCAATTCTGCGTGGGCAAATCCAATGGTCAATGCGCGGCGATTCTCGTGTTGTCGGATGCTCCATCTCTGACACAACAGCGGCGGAGGCGAAAGGACTGCCCCTCTGCCCGCGCCCATCAATTAGCAGGAATTCTCAATAGACATTAGCAGCGCCGCCTAAAGGGCTCTTTGGCGCTGCGAAAACCTAAGAATATCGTACCTTTAAGGCGCGCGTGGAGCGCGCGAAAGGGAGCGCGAACGACCAACCATGGCGCTAAAAACATTTTCTTCTAATGAAGATCTATGGTTGCCGTCCCAACGTATAGGTTTTTTGTAACCAAGCGACCTGTTTCAGGTGCACGTCAGGCTTTTCAGCCACATGCACCATAGGCAAGAAAATTTGAGGGGCACAATTGATCCGTTCAAATATCTTCGATAGGTTGTTTAATCGCAGAAAAGTCGCGCCACAACCGGCGTTGAAAGGATAGGGCCATGAAAGACGCACCGCATTCAGTCGACGTCCACGTCGGAAAAACCATTCGCATCAAGCGTCTGATGCGCAAGGTCTCGCAGACCGAGCTGGGCGACCGGGTTGGCGTGACCTTCCAGCAGATCCAGAAATACGAGAAGGGCTCCAACCGCGTATCGGCAAGCATGCTGGTGGAAATCGCGGGCGCCCTTGAAGTCGATGTGCGGTCTTTCTTTGAAGATCTGGCTCCTCAGGGCACGGCCAACGACAATCCGACCCCGAGCGAAGAGTTTGTCGTCTCCCGCGACGGCGTCCTGCTCAATGCGGCGTTCCTTTCCATCAAGAACGAGCAGGTCCGCAAGAAGATCGTCAAGCTCGTCCAGGCTATCGCCGGCATGGAACTGGCTGAAGGCGAAGCTGCGGAATAACGCGGCCTCGCCTCACAGGTCAGTGGCAATCCAGGACGACGATGTTTTCGCGTGCGTCCTTGATCGCGATCTTGGTCTTTGCACCCATCAGCTTTTCCAGATTGACGTCGAGTTCCCGTTCGGGATCGATTCCATCCCAATCGATCACGACTTGAAGCAGCGCCATGTTGGCGAGATGAGTCAGATTGTGCAGCTTGAGCTTCGCAGCCTCTTCCTTTGCCGCTGAAAGCAGCCGGAAGATCCTTGCGTATTCGCTGCCCGTGCCTTCGTCCTTGGTCTGAATGTTCATCAATGCCGCCTTCTCAGATGATCTGGAATCCGCTTGAATTCCAGTCCTGTGACGATGATCGAGGTCGGGCGTTACTTGAGCGTTACAGGCGTGACGGAGCGCGCAACTTCACTGCGAAGCAGCTCCCAATGAGAGGTTGCCGCAAAGCCCCAATCGCAGCTGCGCGACACCGGCTCAGCCTGGTGATGAAGGTACCGCAGCACGGTTTCCGCATCGGCGCGCTTGCGCTCGACCTTGTTGGCACGAACGAGGCGCAAGATCTCCTTGGCGCGACGCTCGTCGGCAAAGCCGCAGCGTTCGATTGCCTTGGGATAGGTGCGCTCGGAAAAATGCAGCGCCCTGCCCGCGATGAGCAGCATCTTAGATTCTTTCTCGGAGATTCCGTCGGCGCGGCGGAGCATTTCGACCGTCGGCTGAAAATCGACCCACGGGATCGAGAGCGGCAGCCAGCCAAGCTCCTCCGGGGCATGAACAAGCGCGACCGCCTCGTCGTCCATCAGGCGACCTTCGGCATAGTCATCGTAGATGGTTCCGAGACCCACCATCCCGAAGGCGGCGCACTCGGCCGCCCGCAGCGCGCCCATGCTCGCGCCACCGGCGACGACGACATGCGCCTGCAGAGCGTAAAGGATTTCCTTGTGCCAGACGGACGGCACTTCGCCGAAATAGCCGTCGACGATGCCGATCGCGCGCGCGCCATCTTCCACCGCCTGCAGGATGTCGCCACGGGCAGCTGGCGGGCGAAACACGATCGACGGATAGGCCTTCCGAAGGGTTTCGAGATCGGCCCCGAAACTTGGGCCCGCGAAGATCACTTTCATATCTGCATTCCTTGCATGGCCCGCACCGCACGAAGGCCGAGCTGGATGAATTCGCCGCTGACATCCACTTCCAGGCCCGGCACGATCACACGGACGACCGAGACGGGCAGACGCGGATGGTCGATCGGCACCGCCACCAGCTGCGTGATGCCCTTCGAAGCGAGGCGCTCAGCGATATGGGAGATCGTTTGCTGGATGCTGCGTTTTGCCGGCTCCATGGAAGAGACCCAAGCTCTTGGCTGCTCGTCGCACAGTTCGATCAGCTGCTGCATCGGACCGTTCTCGTCCAGCCTTTGGTAGATGCGCGGGGAAAAATCATCGCGGCTGCCGGCAATGGCCGTGAGCCGGCTCTGCGCCGCCTCCGTGATTGCCCGCAGGATCGCGCGAACAGGATCAGGATGGCAGCCGCATCCGCCGCAGACATGCGTCCAGCGCGCATCGACGCGTTCGCCGAGATTTCCGGGGATGATTACGGCCAGGAAGCTCGGAACGCCGATGTCGGTCGTCATGTCGAGGACAAGAAGCTGCATGCCTGCGCGTTTGATGCGATCAACGATGATGTCGACAACCGGATCGCCGAGAGAGCCAGGATCGACCCGCGCTCCTTTCAGCTGATCGTATGGACGCAGCTGCATCAGTGCCCAGGCGTCTCGCTCGACAAGTTCGCAAAGCCCGTGCAGTACGGCTTCAGCCGGCCGGTTGCCCGATGCGAGGCCGTCGCTCGACTGCTCGAAGCCGCTCGGCCGGATGCCGCGGTGGTCAAGCCCCACGAGCGACCACGGCACGAACACCTGCCGGTTGGAAAGAATATCGAAGCCCTCACACCAGGCGATCGGGTCCGTGCCGATGTCGGAGGGTACGCAACGAGCAACCGAGTCGAGGTCGATCATGGGCGCTTTCTCGGCCCTCAAACCCTCGACGGACGCCATGATCATGTTATCAGGCCGCATCTCGGCGACACGCGTCTCGACGGCCTCCATGGCCGCGGAGGTCATGGCTGCCTCCTCGTCGATGCCTTTTCCCTGAAAGACCGAGAGCGTGTGGCTGTTCGGGCGGGTCGCGAAAGCGACGGGAATATCGAGGAGGTCGAGCGCGGTCAGCAATCCGACGCGGGTAATGCCAAGCTCGGCAAAATGCGGCTTGATCGCCGCGAACGTCTGCCCAGGCGTCAGTGATCGATCATGGTAGGCGTTGACACCACCGGCCGAGAGACCGAGATCCGTGATCAGATCCTGCAAAGCACCTTGGGCAGACATTCGCATCGACCTCAACGGAACTTCAGCGCGTGAACGATGCTGGCCGTAGCGTTCGTGTCGAACTGAACGGACTGCTGCTTCAGAGCAGCCTGGGCAGCGGACGAAAGGCGAACGGCGGGCGCGGTCTTGATGTCTGTCGAGTTCATTAGGTTTCTCCAGCTGGAAGCAGCGCTTTGCTGCGGGCGAGGAGAAGATGAAGGCGAGGCGTTATTCCGGCGTGACTGGCGTCCGCGCCCAACGGCGACGGAAATCCGGCAGGTGTAACGGTTTAGGACAGACCGGCAAGCCGGAGCCCATCGATGAGCTGGCGCGTGTCGTCAGGGTTGCGATCCGGTACAAAGCGCCAGACGTCGTCCGTGCGGAAATCCGGGAAATTCTCGAGCACGATAGACGCGTAGTGGGCGGCCGCCTTTGCATTCCCGTTCTTCGCGTGCGCGGCGGCGAGCAAGCGCGCGGTCGCCGGACGCGCCTTCACCCGGTCCAGAACCTCGATCGCCTTGGCGTAGTTTTCCTGGACAAAATAGATGCCGCCGAGGTTCCAGTAATAGTAATCCGGCGGCAGCGGATTAAGTTTCAGCGCCGCCAGGCTGAGCTCGAGGGCTCGGTCGCTCTGGCCATCATGCACCAATGCGTCGGCGTGATCTGCGAGAATATCGGCGTCATTCGGGCTCAACATCTGCGCCTCCGCGAAGAAGTCGAGGCTTTCGGCAAAGCGCCGACGATACAGGGCAACAAATCCAAGCTCCCGCATCGCGCGTCCGCTGTTCGGATCCGCGTCACGCGCGTGCCAGGCAGAGCGCTCCGCTTCCTCGAGAAGCTCGGTTTCCCGCATGCCGCGGACCAACCATTCCATCCCAAGCACGCGCGCCATGCCGGCATGTGCGGACGAGAAGCTGTCGTGTTTCGCGAGCGCCGACTTGAACCATTTACGCGCCTGACGCAGGTGCTGCAGATCCGTCTTCGAGACCAACCGCTTGCCTTCAAGGTACAAGCGGTAGGCGGACGGACTGACCTCTTCCGCCATGTCGGAGAGTTCTCGCCGCTCGATCGTATCAACGAGGGTAAGAACGATCCGGCGCGCGAGCAGACCGAAGGAGTGCGTGACCTTCTGCATCGCCAGCGGAAGATCGATCGCCCATAGCACCTCCGCGGTCGACGTCTTGGTCAGTCGGCACGTTGCATAGATATCGTCCTCGCGGCCGTGGATCGTCACATAGACCGTATAGTCGAAACGCAGCTCGGGCGGCGTCGGCTGGTTGACCTCCGCCACACTTCGATTGAGAATTTCGACGCTTGTGTGGGCGGCAATAACCTTGAAGCCACGCTGCTGGCTGAGCCCGATCGTCACCTCTTCGAGCAGCGCGCGACCGATCCTCTGCAGCAGTGGGTCGGACAGCATGGTCTCGGGCGGCAGGATCAGGACCCGCGGCTCGCCCACCAAGTCGGCATTCGCGAGCTCTGGCGGCACGAAGACACTCGCCTTTGCAGCCGGCGCCGGCGGCGTGATGATCCCGAGCTCATAGGCGAGAGACTGCGTTGCAGGCTCCGGCTCCGCGCCGAACTCAGTCTTCAATTCATTCCGGCAGCGAAGATAAACCTGCCGCGCCGCCGCAGCGTCGCCGGCGCTCGTGTGAGCGCGCATCAGCGCCCGGCACGCAACCTCATTCGACGGATCATTGTCGATCAAACGCCCGGCAAGCAGCAGAACATCCCGTGATGCCAGGCTGCCCGCGTCCTCGACGAGCCGCGTCAGGTGCGTGTCGCGCCATTCGACTGCGCGACGGCGCTCAAGTGCCAGTCGCTCGTCGGCCTCTATGGTCGGCGCACGAAATCCTTCGAGAAGATCGCCGTCAAGCAAGTCCCAGCTTTCACGTTCAAGCGGCGGCAGCGTGTCGCGCAGAATGAGGACATCGACCTGCCAATGGCCCGCGTTAAACGTCAGATCGGTATTGGTTGCGTCCAGCAGCCGAGGGAACTCGGACGGCACGCTTCGCTCGATACGGGCAAGGAGCTGCCGCAAGCTGCCAGCACGCTGCTTTGCAGCGTCGGCATCCCACAACACATCACGCAACGTTTCCCTGTCCATCGACAGATGCGGCGAGGTCACGAGAAGAGCAAGAAGCGCGTATGCCTTCTCGGGAAGCAGAAGCTCACGCCCATTGGCGAAAAGCGAGGGCTTTCCGAGCAAACGAAGCAGAAGGCTGTGCTGGGCAACCAACGTCAACAGACAACTCGCGATTGGATAAGTCGGCCCGATTATAGGGGCACGCGATCCAAAGGCAAAAGGATTATGGCCACTTGGTTGAATTTTTCAACCACCGGATTAAGGGTAGGATTATGATTTTGTATACAAATATTTCATAACATATTGATTAACTTGACGATTCAAGGTATTTTTAGGTTACACCTAAGGAGTCTCGGATGCGAGTTGCTATGCAAGTTTTCCACGACGGCGAGCGATTCCCCATGTTGTTGGGCGATGACAACGTTCCTTTATTCGAGCCCTTAGTGTGGGTAGCGACAAAATACCGGGCCGCAAGCGCCGCCTCGATGGAGGCGGCGCTGCGCGGAGCGATGTTCTTGCATCGTTTCTGCGACCGCCATCAGATCAACTTGTCGATGCGATTGAAGCGAGGGAACGTTTTCAGTTTAACCGAAATTGAGGCTTTGCTACGTGAGGCTTTGATCCCCGCCAAGTTCGCTAACGATGAAGTTTCAGTCGGGCGGATGCGCAACCGCTCAAGGAAGTCTCAGGATGAGGCCTATCTGCCAAAGCGGATACCTGCTTCCAGAAAGGCTGCTACCGTGAAATCTTCGACGGTTGCACACCGACTTATGTTTGCCACGCAGTATGTCTTGTGGCTCGCCGATCGCCGAGTTGTGTCGATTCTGGAAAGCGATTACGGAAGTCAGCGAACCGAGGAGCGGATAACTCGGTATCTTGCTGCAGTGCAACGAACGGTGACGGCTATCCAAGCGCAGATTCCCACCCCATCGTCCGGTGACAGGCTGAGCCTGGGCGACGCCGGCAAGAAGCTGTTCATGCAAGTGGTAGACCCAAAATCCAGCCAAAACCCTTGGAAAAGACCCTTCATTAAGGTTCGCAATGGCGCGTTGGCGCAGCTGCTGTTAGCCGTTGGAATTCGCCGTGGTGAACTTCTCGCACTCCGCAGGCGTGATTTCGATCGAAGGGAGGGAATTCTCAAAATAGTGCGGCGGCAAGACGACCCTACCTATCCCAAGAAACGCCAATCCAATGTCAAAACTAAAGAGCGCGACCTAGCTTTGACTGAAGATATGTGCAGGGTGCTCGAGGCCTACTTAGTCGAACGCAACAAGATTGCGCCAGCGAGAAAGCATGACGTTCTATTTGTAGCTCAAAACGGTGCTCCACTATCAGAAAGCTCGTTCACGGCCATTTTTGGTGTGTTAAAGACTCGTTTCCCGCTGCTGGGGCCACTATGCGGCCACGTCCTTCGTCATCAATGGAACGAAGACTACTCTAATCTGGCAGATCGAGAAGGCATGTCGGAAAAAGATGAGAACGAAACTCGAATTTATAACATGGGCTGGAGCGAAAAGTCTCATATGCCTTCTCACTACAACCGCCGGCGGATAAGAAAGAAGGCGACTGAATTTTCCCTAAAGCATCAAAGTCAGGTTATGGCCAATGCGACGATTAAACCCGATGAATGACCGGCCTAGCGATTTTTCGCCCGATTGATTTGTCGAAGCGGCCGGTCAAGGAACTCTTCCGTCAGGTTCTTGGTGCTCGCGTTGACCGCCCACCTTGCGAACTTCTCCAACAGCGTATCAACTAAAGCCTGCAATTCGTTTACTTTCCGCTCGAGATCACGAACCTTCTTGTCGGCTTGGTTTTCGGAGTTTGTCGAACGTTTTGAGCATGGCTCTGGGCAGCTTTATAGGCACGGAAAGCGCTTTTTATCTGCTCGTATTTTGACAGTGTCTGCCTAGTATAGAATAATCCTGTTTTATTGCCGACCGCAGCGCATAAATCGTCCCATGTCAGCGTCCCGCTCCAGTTATTGATTAGTGTTACCACAGTTCTAACCATCGCAGCGGTCATGGCGGGCGACCGACTACCCTTCTTGTTTCCTTTCCGCTTCACGACTTCAATCTTTCAGTCGAACTCGGAGGTCAAAGGCGTCCGGCGGAACAATTATGTTGCCAGTCGCGGCTTCGTGATCTCTGACTGCCTGCTCAACGAGCGAATACCGGCCGGACTTTGACAACCGGATGACCGCTCCATCAGGGATCGTATCGTCCTCAAGGATGGCTTTCAGTTGCGATAGTCGATCAATAGTCTCTTGGTGACTATTAACCCAATCGTCTGCACCAAACTCCTCGAAAATTGCCCCATGTTTGGCCTGTTCCAAGCTTAACTCGGCCAAAGCTAGTGCATCGTCCACTCGCGCTTTGTGGCTTGGATCGAATCCTTTGATGCATAAGTGTTCGGTGCAGTGCAAACAATCCATGAACATGGTGCATGGAGCGCCAGAGAAATCATGTTCGCAATATCCGATCTCCGTGGCATGCCCATGGAAGCGCTTTGGGACTTGTAATTTTGAAACCGGTGCGCGTTGCTCTGACCGTAAAGCTGCCGTCCCATTATTTCTCTGAAGTCGTTTTACCTTGTGTATCAACTCCGCAGGTGAGCGATGGTCGTAGGCCCGGTTCTGGTTGAGGTCGACACGTCCACTCCATGCGGCTATCTCGTATTCCGAAAGGCCACCTCGCTGCGCGAGTGTGTTTAGAAAATGACGGAAGGCATTCGTCTTCAACGTTATAGGCTGGTCTGGCGTCGACAGGCCGAGGCGTGCGAATACCCCCCTGCTTTCATGAAGCCCTCTTGAACACGGGAGTAGGTTATGGGCTCAAACATACAAGTGAACGCCTGCGTCTTCATATCGAATAGATTTTTGGGCACGACGAGTAGCGCCTCGCTGAACTTCAGCCCGGTTTTCCTGTCCATAATCGGAAAGGTAGATGGCAACATTGCTATAAAAAGACGCTCCACCTCGCCAAACGAGTAGCGAGCAGTCGGTCCCCCCACGACACTTTTCAAGCGTCTGTTAGTCGCCCACCATTTTGAGGTAATACCTGTAATGAGGGAGATATCATCGACCGAAAGGTCTTTACCGCGAAGGTGCTCTAGGTCTGAAGTCAAAAAAAGGGCACCCGGATTTTTTTCGTACCATAAGGCCACATCCCGCGCCGCCGACGTACATTTTCGGAGCAGTCCGATACTTTCCTTCGCGAGCGGCGTGAGTGCTTCGGGTATTCCCTTGATGAAATCCTGGTGCCTTTTCGATCCCGCCCACCAGAGCATATAGCGGTCGTCGTGAGGATCGAGAGGCCGGACCTCGCAATGCGACGGCAAGGCGAATAACTCGTTGATCCGGCTCGGCGCGACGACGAGGAGCGCCATGACATTTGTCAGTATTACGTCGCGAGGATGTGTCGCCAACAAGCGTGCCTTAGGTAGAGCTTCCAGAGCTTCCTCTGATGGCAGGCCTTTTTCAGATGCCTTTCTGTAACTTCTCGATACCCCATGTCGGTAATCCGGGGGTGCAAACGGTGCTAGCCGGTTCGTAAATAGAAATCTTGATAGCTCTGCGAGAGCCACCCCCACTCTCGCAGCGTGGTAGCTGCTCGTCTCCCCTGCTATTGCGACCGCAGTGTCTACGAGAGACGAGGTGAGGTTTGTCAAGTTAGGTACCATTCCGGTCGTGCGGTACGCTTGGAGGAGAGTTTTGTAGGCACTGAGAGACAACAATGGCGCGGCTTCTCGCCGTTCAATACTCTCGCGATATCTGAGGACGGACTTGATCTGCGCAGCGAATGGCTCTTCGAGCGGCACCGGGGTAAAGGTACCCTCTTTATCTCGGTCGCAGAAGCGCAGCTTAATTCTATGTGGACGACCTCGAACGAAATATGAATCCGTCACATCCCAAATCGGCTCATCAAAGATAAGGTCTGGCCCCCAAATTGTGAGGTCCTCTTTCGCGAAGGCTATAAATCTGGTCATATTACTTTCGGCGGAGGCAACTCCGTCTGGTGTGAAGATCATCACGCAATACCTTTAGTCTGGGCGACTTTCATGTCGGCGCATTGCCTCACGACCTCGGCACATGCGACAATTGTTTCGTCGAGTGCACTAGCAACGAAGTCCGACCCAAGATCGAGCAATCTCCCCCGCCGAGCCAACAATCCATCCAACATTGCTTCGTGGGGGCCTTCAAGCCATGGCCTGAAAAGTCGGCAGGTGTAACACGCAACCGGCTTGCCCAAATGGCAGGAACCGCATTTCCCGCATCCCCCCATCGAAAACGGAACTCCTCCGGGACTGACTGATCCGATCACAGGCACGTCGGTGGATGTGGCCTGCGAGATGATCGTTCCAGCGAACCTTTGAGCGAGCGGCGCAAGGTATATGCTGAGTTTCTTATTGAGGTTCGCAATTAGTTCGGAACGGACTTCAACATAAGCTTTCGACGACTGTTCGTTGGTGTGGTCAAGAATTGCGGCAATCTCGGCTACCGATCGGCCTTCTGCAGCCGCCCTAGTTCCTAAATTTTTCCTACACCTATCCGAAGTGACCCGAACTGGTTGCCCAGTCCTTTCCGAGACGACCCGCAACTTTGTCATTGTCTCTCCGTAGAGCCTCGCAATCTTGTATGGAGGAACAGGGACGGGACATCCGGACCCATCGTAAACGATACCTTCCGCATTTTTTTCGGGAAAAAGAGGTGCATCGCTGATCCGCGTAGCGTCCACCTTCGCAGCATCTTCACTTACAGCGCGCACTTGGGCTTCAACGATAATCCCGAGCTCAGGAACCAATCTCCGCTCAGTAAAGGTGTGTCGATAATGTCCCCCGGCTGCTTGGCGCGTGGCACATTTAGCCGGTAAACCTTGCCTCCGTCGGCTTCCTCGACTGAAAGGTCCTTCACCAAGAAACTCGCGGTTTGTGTTGGCCGCAACCCTAAGACCATTTGAAGAAGTGATATCGCGTAACTGTCGAGGTCTACGTTGCCTGCCGCGAACTCTCGATGAAGAGTGGAAGTCAGTCCATCAAACTCTAAGGTACTGAATGCGCCCTTGAGCGGGTCGAACAACCGGGCGACAAACAAATTCTGGTTTGGCGATAGTCCGGTTGGAGTTGCCAGTAGAAGAGCGGCAGCTCGTGTGAGGCCTGGCAACTCGATCTTGCTCCAGTAGCGGAGAGCCGCGCTCACTTTTAATATCACAAATGGGGACAACGCCCGCGACGCGCGATCGTTCAAAACATGGGCATCTGTAATTTGCGTAGCCGTCGGATCACTCTCCCATACCCTGTGAAGGAATGCACGCGTAAACCTGTAATACGAATGCGCTGTGATGACCGGCTTGAGTCTTAGACAGGTCGTTACGAACTGCTTAAATTTACCTTTCAGCGCCGGAGGGACCGGGACGGTTTCGAAATCAAAGTGATGCTTTGACCAAGGGTCGATGATGTACCAATGATCCTGCTCGGGATCGTAGAGGTAGCCATCTCGAGTCCTGGTCTCCGTGGCCGCTTTGTCGCCGTATGACATATCTTCCCCGCTCGGCAGTCACTTGCGCTCCAGCCGTTTGACTAACAGAATTGACAGCTTTGATTTTTATCGCGCGCGGAGTTTGGCCAACCTGAAGAGGAGGCTCCTGTACGAACAGACTCGCGGCACAATATCGCAGACAGCGCTCATCGCCTCTCCCAAACTGGCGGAGTTGAAATCAACATTCCTCATTACGCCATCTATCTAGCATATTCCATCAAGACGGTCAACTAAGGCATTGATTTCACTGGGGTCTTTAATTTCGTGTCTTTAATTGTGCGGCATCAAAAACAGCAGACTGGTTTGAAAAATCAGGACCCCAATGTCTGCCGACTTCCTTCTAGGGCATTCGCACGCGCCCCGTGAGAATATCGAGGTCGGGATATTCTAATGGCCAACCAAATCTCGATGCCAAACTTCAAAGGTTGGTACTACGGTCTGCTTGTCAGACCAAGCAGCATATGAAGCGCGGATAGTCGTCGCGACGTTGCATCACCCAGCCGAAGCTCCCCACAACGCATACTCAGGATATCCAAACTGCGATGCTTCTGGCATTCACAGCCGGCATATTGAATGACAATCCGATCGAGTTCGCTGGGTTTATCGCCGATCATGGACATGATGTTTGACCCGGAGGCCCCCAGGCTCGCACGACTTGGCAAGCGAGACCCAAGATAGCGATCATTGAAACAGCTAAACGGCATTAGCCGTCGAAGGCCGGTCCCGCCATGTGCGAACGTGGATCGGTTCTCGATCGACGCACTCTCAGTTCGCGCCAAAACCTCGAAGCACGAAAATCGACAGCCCTATGGTCTACTTCGCAGCCCGCGGTTTCACACCGGCGCGGCCATCACATAGTCCGCTATGAGCTTGAGGGAAAGCAAAAGCAGCGTCACTTCGATAATCCGGAAGAAGACGCCGTCGGGCAACATCTGGGTCAGCCTCTTCCCGACGACCGTCCCGACGATTGCCGCCGGCGCGAGCCACAGAACCAGCTTAGTATCGAAGTTGGAGAATTGGTGAAGCTCCCAGTACGGAATGATCTTTGCCGCGTTGACGATGGCAAACAAGATCGTCGCTGTGCCCGCGAACTTCATCTTCTCCAGGTTTTGCGGAAGCACGTACATCTGGAAAGGCGGCGCGCCCGAATGCGAAACGAAGCTGGTGAGCCCCGTTAGAATGCCCCAGAACGTCCCTGGCGCGACCTTGGCATCGGCCTCACCTCGGCTCGCACGGTAGCGCCGGCCGAACCATGCGTTCAGACAGAACAGCACACCGACAAGACCCACCAGCATGCCGATGAACAAGCTCGATAGGTGAGCGCTGAACCCCCATCCGATGGCCACGCCAACCAGCGATGCTGGGGTGAGGATCATCAGATTTCGACGCGAATAGCTGTGCCGATAAAGGTAGAGGCCCACCATGTCGCTGGCGACGAATATGGGCAAAAGGAGCGCCGCCGCGGTCACAGGCGAGATGACTGTCGCCAGCAGTGGAACCGATAGTGTCCCGACGGACGGAAGTCCGCCTTTCGAGAGACCAACGACGAAGGCGGCGATGACAGCGACTGCAATAATGATTGGGGTGTGCTCGATCATGACTGAAGCCGTGAACCTATGCGAGAAGCGGTATAAGCGCGTCGATGCTCTTCTTGGCGTCCCCGTAGAACATCCGCGTGTTGTCCTTGTAGAAGAGCGGGTTCTCGATGCCAGAGTATCCCGTACCCTGACCTCTCTTGGACACGAAGACTTGCTTTGCCTTCCAGACCTCCAGGACGGGCATGCCGGCGATCGGGCTGCCCGGGTCTTCCTGCGCGGCCGGATTCACGATGTCGTTCGACCCGATGATGATAACAACGTCGGTTTCATGGAAGTCCTCGTTGATCTCGTCCATCTCGAGCACGATGTCGTATGGAACCTTGGCCTCTGCTAGGAGGACGTTCATATGACCCGGCAGCCTCCCCGCGACGGGGTGGATCGCAAATCGCACCTGCTTCCCGGCTGCGCGTAGCTTTCGAGTGAGCTCTGAAACCGCCTGCTGGGCCTGAGCGACCGCCATGCCGTAACCGGGTACTATTACGACACTGTCGGCGTCGTTGAGTGCCGAGGCCACACCGTCGGCGTCGATCGCCACCTGCTCTCCGATGATTTCCATCACCGAGCCACTAGCTGCACCGAAGCCGCCGAGAATGACCGAAACGAACGAGCGGTTCATCGCCTTGCACATTATGTACGAAAGGATAGCGCCCGATGATCCGACCAGCGCGCCGGTGACGATCAGAAGATCGTTGCCCAACGTGAAGCCGATCGCCGCTGCCGCCCAGCCCGAATAGCTGTTCAGCATGGAAACCACGACAGGCATGTCCGCCCCACCGATGCCCATGATCAGGTGATATCCGATGAACAGCGCAAGGATCAGCATCAGAACGAGCGGCCAGATTCCCGCGCCATTCGAATAGACCAGCAGGAGACCCACAGAGAAAAGTGCCGCGACTGCGTTCAGGTAGTGTCCGCCTGGGAGTTTCGTCGCTTTGCCGTCGACTTTACCCGAGAGCTTGCCGAAAGCGATGACCGAGCCCGTGAAGGTCACAGCGCCGATGAAGATGCCCAGAGACACTTCGACCTTCATGATCGATAGTTCAACCGCGCTCTTGTGCGCGAGGGTTGCCGCAAAGCCGTTGAGAGAAGCGCGAGCAGCTTCGTCCAGCGCGATAACGCTTGCCGCCTCGATATGCGTGTTGAAGCCAATGAACACCGCGGCTAGGCCGACAAACGAATGCAGTGCTGCGACGAGCTGCGGCATTTCGGTCATCTGAACGCGGGAAGCAACGACATACCCGAGCACCGCACCAATAGCGATCAGCGGTAGAAGGATCAATCCGTTGGCGATACCCGGCCCGATCAAAGTCGCCACCGTTGCCAGAGCCATACCGACTATGCCGTACCAAACTGCACGCTTTGCGCTCTCCTGCCCTGACAGACCTCCAAGCGACAGAATGAAAAGAATGGCCGAGGCGATATAGCCGGCCGAAACGATACCTACCGACATCGATACCTCCTACGAGCGCTGGAACATGGCGAGCATGCGCCGTGTCACGAGAAATCCGCCGACCACGTTGATCGTCGCCACGAGAACCGAGCACGCGGCAAGCGTCACCACCAACCAGTTCCCGGACCCGACCTGCATTAGCGCACCGAGAATGACGATACCCGAGATCGCATTCGTTACGGCCATCAGTGGAGTGTGGAGGGAATGCGATACATTCCAGATGACCTGGAAGCCGATGAAGCAGGCCAACACGAAGACAACGAGGTGGTTCATGAGGCTCGGCGGCGCGTACGCACCCGCAGCAAGCAGCAGAGCTGTGCCAATCAACAAAGTGAAACCCTGCTGCTTGGTCTGCGATCGGAATGCACGCATTTCTTCAGCGCGCTTCTCCGCCGGAGTGGCTTCCCTAGCCTTTTCCTTTGGCTTCTGCGCCGCAATAGCCTTGATCTTCGGAGGCGGCGGAGGGAACGTGATCTCTCCGGCAAACGACACGGTCGCCCCCCTGATCACGTCGTCGTCCATGTCGTGAACGATCTTGCCGTCCTTACTAGGCGTCAGGTCCGAGAGCATATGACGGATGTTCGTCGCGTAAAGCGTCGATGCCTGATTGGCCATGCGGCTTGGAAAATCGGTGTATCCGATGATCACCACGCCGTTATCGGATACGACACGCTGGTCGGGCACAGTCAGATCGCAATTTCCACCGCGTTCGGCGGCGAGGTCAACGATGACCGAACCGGGCTTCATCGACGACACCATGTCCGCAAGCCACAGCTTTGGGGCATCCCGACCTGGAATGAGCGCTGTCGTTATCAGGATGTCGATCTGCGGTGCCAGCTCACGGAATTTGGCCAGCTGCTTCTCACGAAACTCAGGTGAAGAAGGTGCGGCATAACCACCGCTGGCAGCACCATCCTGTTGTGTTTCCTCGAAATCGAGGAAGACGAATTCAGCGCCCATGGACTCGATCTGCTCTGCCACCTCCGGGCGCACGTCGAAAGCGTAGGTTATTGCGCCGAGAGACGTCGCCGTACCGATCGCGGCGAGACCCGCCACGCCCGCGCCAATCACGAGCACGCGCGCTGGAGGCACCTTTCCCGCTGCAGTGATCTGGCCAGTGAAGAACCGACCGAAATTGCCGCCGGCTTCGATAACCGCGCGGTAGCCGGCGATGTTCGCCATCGACGACAGCGCATCCATCTTCTGGGCACGTGAAATCCGCGGAACCATATCCATGGCGATTGCATTCACACCATCCGCCGCAACACGATCGAGCAAGGCAGTGTTCTGTGCCGGATACAGGAACGAGATGAGGGTCTTTCCGGACGGTATTTCGTCGACCTCCGATAACTCTGGCGGTCGGACTTTGGCGATGACGTCGGCCTCGGCATAAAGAGCGGAAGCAGTGTCGACGACCCGCACCCCGGCATCGAGGTAGACCGTGTCGGCAAACCCGGCCCTGAGACCTGCGCCGGCTTCGATCAGGCATTCATAGCCAAGCTTCTGCAGATGCCTCGCCGAATCGGGCGTCATCGCAACGCGCGCTTCAGCGGAGGCCACTTCCTTCGGTGTCCCGACCTTCATGGTCATATCCAAGTTGTGAGAGGGAGAGAATAAGGCGAACGCCGGCGTAGCCGGCGTTCATTACGGGCTTGACCACAGGGTTGCTCAAGCCCAATTCGAGCGGCGATCAGACCTTCTTGCGCTTCTGTCTGTAAACGTCGGCCACGACAGCGGCCACGATGATCGCGCCTTTGATGATCTCCTGGTAATACGCATCCACACGGAGGAAGGTGAATCCCGAAGACATAACGCCGAGGATGATTACCCCGATCACGGTGCCCGTAATCCGTCCCACACCACCGGCGAGCGAGGTTCCGCCGATGACGGCCGCAGCGATAGCATCGAGTTCGTACATCACGCCCATGCCGGACTGGGCGGTTTGGGCACGCGCCGCGGTCACAATACCCGCCAGGCCTGCCAACGCACCAGCGATTGCGTAGACCTTGATGAGATGTGCTTCGATGTTGATGCCCGAAACTCTGGCAGCTTGCGGGTTAGCGCCGATCGCGTAGGTGAACTTGCCGTAACGCGTGTACCGGAGTGCAATGTGAAAGATCAGGGCGACGACGAGGAACACGATAACAGGCCATGCACCGCTACCGATGAAATTGAACTGGTCAGTCAGTCCGGAGACGGGTTGACCTTTAGTGTACCACTTAGAAATGCCTCGGGCAGAAACCATCATACCAAGCGTGGCGATAAACGGCGGGATTTTCGTGTAGGCGATCAGCCAACCGTTGACCAATCCTGCTGCCAGGCCGATCAAGATACCCGTTGCAATCGGTATGATGGCGGGCAGATCAGTCATATTCGGGTATATCGCCCTGGTCCACGTCGAGGATTGGGCAAAACCGGCAGCGATCATCGCGGTCATACCAACAACCGATCCGGAGGAAAGGTCGATACCGCCGGTGATAATGACCTGCGTGACACCCACGGCTATGATGCCGATTACCGAGACCTGGAGAACCATGATCGTTAGGCGCTGCGAGTTCATCAAGAAACTCTGATGGACGAAAATCCATCCCAGAATTTCATAAACGAGTGCGATACCGACAAGCACTAGGAAAATGCTCAGCTCCGTAGGCAGCCTCCGTTTCCGCGGCGCTGGGTGATCTTGGGTTGCAGTTTCGGCTAGGGCTTTGCTTTCCATAATAAATCTCCTCCGATCCGGCTTCAGCGGGATGCGAGTTCCATGACCTTGACTTGAGTGGCCTCGCTACGATCCAAGAAGCCAGTGACCTTGCCCTCGTGCATGACCATGATGCGGTCGCTCATGCCGAGAACCTCGGGCATCTCCGATGAGATCATCAGTACGGCGACGCCCGCCTTCGCGAATTCGGTGACAATCCGGTGGATTTCTGCCTTTGCACCGACGTCGATGCCACGAGTGGGTTCGTCGAGAATTAGAATCCGTGGGTTGGTAAGTAGCCAACGCCCAATCAGAACCTTTTGTTGATTGCCGCCGGACAGGTTTTCAATCCGCTCGAACAGACCTGGTGTCTTCACTCGTAGGCGCTTGGCCATATCCTCACAGGCTTTTTCGACAGCGCTCTCCTGAACGAAGCCGCCTTTGACAAATCTGTCGTGAAGAACGGCGACCTGCATATTCTGCAAGATATCCAGGATCAGAAGACACCCGGTATCCTTGCGGTCCTCGGTGAGAAAGGCCATGTGGTTCTGGATCGCGACGGCGGGCGATTTAATGTCCACCCGCTTACCATAGAGGTCGATCGTGCCCGAGCTCGCTGGTGTCACACCGAAGATAGTCTCGGCGACGTTCGAACGCCCCGATCCGACAAGGCCAGCCACGCCCATAATTTCGCCGGCCCTGACGTCGAAAGAGACGTTTTCGAAGACGCCCTTGAGCGTCAGATTTTTCACCGAGAGGACGACGTCGCCGATCGCAACGTCTTCCTTAGGGAACATCTGCGTGATTTCACGTCCGACCATCATTTTGATGATGTCGTCGCGGGTGACGTCAGATGCCGCATGGGTACCGATGTAGCGCCCGTCGCGGAACACTGAGAACTCGTCAGAGATTTCGAAGAGCTCGTTCATCTTATGCGTAATGTAGACGATCCCGATACCGTGCGACCGCAGGTCCCGGATGATTGAGAACAGGTGCCCAACCTCGGTCTCCGTCAGCGCCGAAGTGGGCTCGTCCATAATGAGAACGTCGGACTCATAGGATACCGCCTTCGCGATTTCGACCATCTGGCGGCTTGCCACCGAGAGGTGCCGCACTTCGATCTCGGGATCGATGTCGATCCTCAGACGCTTGAAGAGGTCGGCGGTCATGCGATGCATTTCGCCGTGGTTCACGAAGCCCAACCTGTTCCGCGGCTCCCGTCGAATCCAGATATTCTCCGCCACGGTCATGTATGGCATCAGGTTCAATTCCTGATGGATCATCGCGATTCCGTTTTCCAGCGCGTCGAGCGGAGATTGCAGTCTGATCGGAACGCCACGTAGGGTGACTTCGCCCTGGTCTGGTGTGTAAATCCCGGCAAGGATTTTCATCAACGTTGATTTGCCAGCACCGTTTTCCCCCATCAGTGCATGGACACTACCGCGCTTGAGCCGGAACGATACGTCGTCGAGAGCCAATACCCCTGGAAACTCTTTGCGAATACCTTCAGCTGCAAGAAGGAATTCGGCATTTGGGACGGCACCGCTGCGGCGAACCGCGGCCATCGTAGATGGACTGATTGATGTCATAACTGGCCTCCCCATTTAGACATTGGGGCGCGGTTTGGTACCGCGCCCCAGGTACCGTTAGTTCTTCGCAGTGTACTGGGCGAGGTTGTCCTTGGTGACGAGTTCGAACGGGATGTAGGTCTTCTTCTCGACCTTCTCACCGCGCGCGAGCTTGAGGACGGTATCGATCGCGCCTACACCCTGACCCTTTGCGTTCTGGAAGACAGTCACGTCCAGATCGCCCGCCTGCATTGCCGCCAAGGCATCTGCTGTCGCGTCGACACCGCCAACGACGACCTTGTCCATCGACTTGCCAGAAGCCTTGAGTGCCTGGATAGCGCCGAGTGCCATTTCATCGTTGTTGGCGATGACAGCGTCGAAGTCACGTCCGGCCGACAGCCAGTTGGTCACGAGGTCGAGCGACGGGGTGCGCATCCAGTTTGCGCTCTGCTCGTCAACAACTTCGATGCCCTTGCAGGCATCGGTCGCGAGAACGTCGTGCGTTGCCTTCGTGCGGCCGCGCTGACCAGTGGTACCCAGCTGACCCTGGATGATGACAGCCTTGCCCTTCCCGCCGAGCATCTTGCAAACCGTCTCGGTTTCCAAAGTGCCTGCTTGCTCTTCGTTGGAGCCGACGAATGCCTGCTTGTCCGGGAGGCTGTCGACGTTCGACGGGGCGTTGTTGACAAACACGAGGGGGATGCCAGCTTCAGCGGCGCGCTTGGAGATAGCCGCACCAGCGTCGGCGTCCACGAGCATGATGACAATTCCATCAACGCCGGCGGCGATGAAGTTGTCGACCTGGCTCTGCTGCTTGGCGATGTCACCCTGGCCGTCTTCGGTGTTCACCGTGACGTCCTTGAGACCCTTCGCATGATCTTCCATCGAGTGACGAAGGCCCGTCAGCCAATTGTCGTCGAAAAGCGACATGGCGACGCCAATCGTCTCGGCATGTGCGACGGCCGACGTCATGGCAACGAATGCCGCGCTGAGCATCAACTTCTTCAGTTTCATTTTCTTCTCCTCCACAGTGACGCGGGGCCCTCGGCGACCGCTTGAAAACCGGCAACAGTTATCCAATCCGGCGGAAGGTCATTCCGCTGGTTCCACCGCCCGGCCGCGGTGTGATTTCTTATGGATGCCTTAGCCTGTTGCCGAACCCGTTCCCGTCAGGTTCGGCCTTCAGGTCATTCCATGTCAGGCGAACTTCGGCTTCAGCCAGCCGCCGCCTTGTTCATGGCTGTCGACGACCGCGTCGACAAATGCCACGCCCTTCAAACCGTCATATGATGTCGGGACATTTGCTCCCGACGCGTTGGGCTCGCGACCGTCGGCTTTTGCTCGGATCGATTCTGCAAAACCCTGGTAAAGATTGGAGAAAGCCTCGATATAGCCTTCTGGGTGTCCTGGCGGTGTGCGCGTGCGCGCCCGTGTCTCCAGGCTCAGGTCGTCGCGCCCCCGCTTGATAACCTTTGGAGCGCCGAACAATTCCGTGAACACGAGTTCGTTCGGTGCCTCCTGGTGCCAGGCGAGGCTGCCCTTCTCGCCGAACACGCGAAGACGAAGACCGTTTGATTGGCCGATCGCGACCTGCGACGACCAAAGCAGACCACGCGCGCCGCCTTCATAACGGATCATGACGTGAGCGTTGTCGTCCAGTGCTCGACCCTCCACAAACGTGGCAAGGTCGGCAGCGATCGCCTCGGCCTTCAAGCCCGTCACGAACCCTGCCAGATGATAGGCATGCGTGCCGATGTCACCGATCGAACCGCCGCGGCCGTTCTTCTTGGGATCGGTGCGCCATGCCGCCTGCTGATTACCCTGCAGTTCGATCCCGGTCGCCATCCACTCGAGCGGGTACTCAACCTGGACCACCCTGATCTTTCCGAGGTCGCCGCGCGAAACCATCGCGCGCGCCTCGTGGATCATCGGGTACCCGCTATAGGTATAAGTGACACCGACGAAGCGCCCGGTCTCTTTGGCCAGGTCGTGCAACGCAATCGCGTCCTCGATGGTGGTGGTCATCGGCTTTTCGCAGATGACCTCGATACCGGCTTCGATGAACGCCTTGGCGATCGGAAAATGCGTGTGGTTCGGCGTGCAGATCGCGACGGCATCAATACGGTCAGGGCGGTTGCGCTCGCCTTCTACCATGGACTGGAAACTATCGTACGAACGGTCAGCCTCGATGAAGTTGTCCGCCGCAAATGCATGGCCGCGAGCGGCGTCTACGTCGAACGCGCCGGCGACAAGCTCGAACTGGTTATCGAGGCGAGCTGCGTAGCGATGGATGCCCCCGATATACGCGCCGAGACCGCCACCGACCATTCCAAGTCGCAACCTGCGTTTTGAGAGAGACGAGCTGCTCACCGAATTACCCTTCAATTCCGAGAATTTCGTTGTTCACCGCACGGTCCGCGCCCGACTTCACGAAGTCGTCGAAGGCGCGTTCCGAAACGCGGATGATGTGATCGCTAATGAACCGAGCGCCCTCAGCCGCTCCGTCCTCGGAGTTTTTGAGGCAGCACTCCCACTCGAGCACAGCCCAGCCATCGAAATCGTAGCCGGAAAGCTTCGAGAAGATCGCGCCGAAATCGACCTGGCCATCGCCCGGCGAACGGAACCGGCCGGCTCTGCTGATCCAGGGCTGATAGCCGCCGTATGCACCGGTCTTCCCCGTCGGGCGGAACTCCGCGTCCTTGACGTGGAAGGTCTTGATGCGCTCATGATAGTGGTCGATGTATGTGAGGTAATCGATCGACTGAAGCACGAGGTGGCTAGGGTCGTACATGATGTTGCAGCGTGGGTGGTTGTCGACCCGCTCCAGAAACATCTCGAACGTCAGGCCGTCGTGCAGGTCCTCCGTCGGATGGATTTCATAGCAGACGTCGACGCCTTCGCGGTCGAACGCGTCGAGGATCGGCCGCCAGCGGCGTGCGAGCTCGTCGAAGCCGTCGGAAATCAGGCCATCCGGCCACTGCGGATAGGGATAGAAGTAAGGCCACAGGAGCGTGCCACTGAAGGTGGTGTGGCGATCGACACCAAACCGCCTCGATGCCTTGGCGGCGCAAAGCAGCTGGTTTACGGCCCACTCCTGCCGAGCCTTTGCGTTCCGATGAACCTTCTTCGGTGCGAACGAATCCGCCGGCAGATTGAACGACGGGTGAAGCGCGACGAGCTGGCCCTGTAGGTGGCTGGCGAGATCGGTCACCTCAAGGCCATGTTCGGCCAACGTACCCTTGAACTCATCCACGTAATCCTGGCTCTCAGCGGCAAGCTCGAGATCAATGACGCGGGTATCCCAAGTCGGAATCTGAACGCCCTTGAAGCCCTTGTCAGCGGCCCATCCTGCCAAACCCTTGAGGTTGTTGAACGGAGCCTCATCTGCCGCAAACTGAGCGAGGAAAACTGCGGGACCCTTGATAGTGCGCATTTCTTTCACCTGGATTTAAAGAGCTGCAGCGGGATGGGGAACACCGTCGTACGCACCCCAGATACCCTGATCAAAATTCACGATCGCCCCGGTCATCAATCCTGACTCGGCGGAAGCGAGGAAAGCGATTGCCCGGGCGACTTCGGCAGGTTCGATCAGCCTTCCGTTAGGCTGCTCTGCCGCGGCCTTAACCAGCCAGTCGTCGGGCTGACCATCGATTTCACGCTGCGTTCGATCCTCTCCTTCCGATGCCATCCAGCCGATGTTGAGGCTGTTGACTCGGATACGGTTCCGGAGGACGGCGTAAGCAGTATTTCTCGTCAACGTGTCCAGCGCGCCCTTCGACGAGCTGTAGGCCGCGAGGAACGGCTGTCCGCCCATCGATGACATCGTGGAGATATTCACGATCGTGCCTTCGATCTTGTCGCGGCGGAGAAGTTTGACCGCCTCCTGGATCAAAAAGAACGGAGCGCGGATATTGATCGCGAAGAGCTTGTCGAAGAGCTCAGGGGATGTATCGATGATTGTTCCGCGGTCGGTTGCGCCGGCGACGTTGATCAAAGTATCCACACGGCCGAACGCCCGGTCCGCTTCCGCAATGACATTCCGGCAATCATCCACCACCGAAAGGTCGGCGCGTACAAAAAGGGCGCGGGAGCCGAGCTTCTCGAGCTTGGCGACCTGTTCCCTGCCCTTCGATTCCGATCGCCCACAAATGACAATGCCTTCTGCCCCGCGACTAGCGAACAGCTCCGCTGTCGCGGCACCCAGACCTTGGGTACCTCCGGTGATGACGGCAATCTTGTTTTCGAACTGGTTTTCCATTTTCAACCTCAACCCCGCCCGTCACACACCAACACGCTGGCGCTTGCGGCCTTTTTGCTGGTCTTCGGCAGCCGCATTGACTTCCTTGCGTGCACTGACCTGAGGGACACCGACATCCCACCAAGCATCGCCCGGCGTCCATGTGAAGGCGTCAGAAACGATCGTGAGAACGGTGGTGCGGTCGGTCGACTTTGCCCACTCAACTGCGGCACCGAGATCGGCAAGACTTTCAACATGCCGCGTGAGCGCGCCCATCGCTTCGGCATGCTTTGCAAAGTCAACCGCGAACGGCTCCTTCACGCGGCAATCCTTGAGAAGGTTGTTGAAACCCGGAGTGCCCTTGGCATTCTGCAGTCGGTTGATAACTGCGTATCCGCCGTTGTCGCAGACGATGAGGATCATCTTATGACCTGAGAGCACGGTCGAATACACGTCCGAGTTCATCATCATGTAGGTGCCATCGCCAATCATGACGATTGGAGTGCGACTCGGATCGGCCATGGCTGCGCCCCAGCCAGCCGCGATTTCATAGCCCATGCAGCTGAAGCCAAATTCGCAGTCGAAAGTGTTCGGCGCTTTCACACGCCAGTTCTTCATAACTTCGCCGGGCAACCCGCCTGCAGCCGTGATCAACAGATCGCGTTCGCCGGCCTTCTCGTTCACGACACCAACGACCTGAGCATAGGTAGGAATGGCGGCATTCGTTGGCTTCTGATAGCCGTCCAGTGCTGAATTCCACTTCGCGAACTCGGCTCGACCTTTTTCAGTCCATTCGGCGCTCGCCTTGTAATCACCGATGGCCTCCTCAAGCTCGGTGATGCTCTCCAATGCGTCGCCGACCACAGCAACGGCCTGGTGCTTATGGGCGTCGAAGCGAGCAGCGTTGATCGCGACGAACTTGGCATCCGGCGAAAATGCCGTCCATGAGCCCGTCGTGAAGTCCATAAGACGCGTGCCGACCGCAAGGATCACGTCGGCGTCGGCGGCCATGGCGTTCGCCGATGTAGACCCTACGATACCAATCGGACCTACGTGCGCTGGGTGGTCATGGGTGACGGTCCCTTTGCCGGCAATGGTCTCGCAAAGCGGAATGCCATGTTTTTCGGCGAATGCAGCGAGTTGATCCTGGGCTCCGGAGTAGCGGGCACCGCCGCCGGAAATGATCAGCGGACGCTTGGCGCGCTTGAGCGTTTTCACAGCCTGTTCGAGGCTGCCGCGATCCGGCCGCTGACGCGGTGAACGGTGCAACGTCGGCTCAAAGAAGCTCTCGGGATAATCCCATGCAATTTCCTGGACGTCCTGTGGCAGACCGATGAACGCAGGACCGCAGTCCGCGGGATCGAGCATCACGGCGACCGCCTGCGGCAGAGACGAGATGATCTGTTCAGGATGAGTGATACGGTCCCAGTAACGAGTAACCGCTTTGAAGGCATCGTTCACGGTCACAGTCGGGTTGCCGAAGTGCTCGACCTGCTGCATTACGGGATCGGGGCGGCGGTTCACGAAGGTATCGCCGGCCAACAACAGTACAGGAAGTCTGTTCGTATGAGCGACGCCAGCAGCAGTGACCATGTTGAGGGCACCTGGCCCGATCGACGCCGTGGCGACCATGATCTGGCGGCGGCGGGTTGCCTTCGCAAATCCGATTGCAGCGAGCGCCATTGATTGCTCGTTCTGGCCGCGCCACGTTGGCAGAACGTCTTGAACTGCCTCAAGAGCCTCGGAAAGGCACGTCACATTGCCGTGTCCGAAAATTGCGAACACGCCAGGGAAAAGCGGCTCGCGCTTTCCGTCAACTTCAGTAAACTGGTTGCAAAGGTAGCGCACCAGGGCTTGAGCCATGGTCAAACGAACGGTATTCATAGATGCCTCCCAGATCGACAAAATGGGTCGATCAATTTTGTCCGGGAATTTTTATTGCGACATTCGAATAATTGCAAGTGATTTTGCTAGCATCTTCGCGAAACAACCGCATGTGGCTGTTTTCGCTTGCTAAAATAGACGCAATAAAAATTGTCATCCTGACTTGGTTGCAACTCTTGTCATTTTGGTCGCGCGGGCCGAGGTTTATTCACCAAGCCAACATCATCGAGTCCGCCTCTTCGCCACCGACGGCCACGCGCGCTTGCCCCTCAGCCGCCGAGAATTTTTATTGACAATTCGTATATTATGCAATTTTTCTTGCGCGGCGTCGTGATCAGTTTGGGACGCGACTACCTTGGAGGAAAAATTGCTAAAGATCGCTCTACTTGGCTGCGGCAGAATCGGAAAAATGCATGCAGCAACAATCGACCGCGCACCGAATGCCACACTCGCAATCGTGTTCGATCCGATTGCGGATGCCGCGAAACAGGTCGCAGCTCAGTTCAAGTGCCCCGTAGCAGCAACCGCAGAAGACGCCATTGACCAGGCAGATGCTGTATTGATCGCCACATCAACACCTACCCATGCCGATCTCATCGAGAAGGCTATCGCAGCAGGCAAAGCTGTCTTTTGTGAGAAACCAATTGATCTATCGCTCGAGCGAGTGCTTGCATGCAGGCGCGCGATCGCCGGATCGAAGTTGCCTATCCAGATCGGGTTTAACCGGAGATTCGATCCAGGCCACAGAGCCGCCCGGGATGCAGCACGTGCCGGCGATATCGGCGACATCCAGCAGGTCATCATTACCTCCCGCGATCCCGGTTTTGCATCTCGAGACTATATCAGGGCGTCAGGCGGTATCCTCCGCGACATGACTATCCATGACTTCGACCTTGCCCGCTACATGCTGGCCGAAGAGCCTGTCGAGGTCTTCGCGACGGGTAGCGCGATCATTGACCCGACGCTTGCCACCGAGTTTGGCGATGTGGACTCTGTCATGGTCGTTATGAAGACTGCGAGTGGTAAACTCTGCTCGATTACGAATTCGCGCGTCGCTACATATGGGTATGACCAGCGTGTCGAACTGCTGGGCGCGAAGGGCATGGTCATCTCCGGCAATCGCCGCCCTCACGAGCTGCAACGTTTCGGCGGCGAGAGCACTGGTGGTGGAGAGCCTTATCTCAACTTTTTCATCGAGCGTTACACCGAAGCGTTTGCCGCAGGTCTTGAGTCGTTCATCAAGTCCGCGATCGCTGGTTCGGCGACCGAGGCTGACTTTGACGATGGCGTGAAGGCCCTAGCACTCGCAGAGGCGGCGGTTGTTTCGCTGAGGGAGAACCGAACCGTCGGGGTATCGGAAGTCCTCAAGTAGTTCATAAGCAGCCATGTCACCGGCGCGTGCGGCTGACGTCTGGTTCGTCACGCGAGAGATGACGCCTTAATCGCGATCCCGCTTGGCGAAGTGACGCCAAGCTAGGCGGGTTCGCTTCCACTACCGAAGTTCATATCGCGATCGGCCCTTGCTGTCAGAAAGGCTTGAAGTCCAGGGTATGGTGGTGCACCGGCTTTCTCCGCCTTGCTGTATTGCACCACGCTTTCGCGCCAACACATATCGGAATGAGGTCCGGACATCACTGATAACCTTCCTTCCTGCAGACCAAAAGAATGGAGAAGATTATTGCGGATTTCATCGCAAACATGGTTGGCCGCACGCGTAAGCTCCAACATCAGGTCTTCAACAAGGTCCACATGAAATTCATACCGGTCGAAGAGCCTGTGGTAACGTTCCTCGTTCCATTCATCGATTTGATAAAATTTCTTTGTGATCAACTCGTCATCGTCGATACGCGAGGTCTCGCAATGCTCATTGAACTTGCCGATAAAATCGCGAGCGACTACTGCGAAGTTCTGCAGCGCGCTCTCAAGCTCGGGATAGCGACGCGGCCAGACACGTTTCACCGTCCACGAAACTACGGTGGTGAGATCATCGCGAACGGATTTCTCAAGCCCTGGCTGCCCGGAGCTCAACACGAAGCTCGACCATTCCCTCCACCGGTGCATATGGCAAAGGTTTAACCACTCGTCGACGTAGCCAGCGTAGGTGATATCGTCACGAACTTTCTGGGCGTCGTAATTGGGGTTAGAACCGACCCAGGCTTCGTGGTCGGCCTTTAATATTTGCAGGCGTTCGACCGTCCAATGGAGCGGCTGCTCATCAATCTCTCTGTGATGGTTTCGACATAGCAGCAACAGGTTTCCATAGAGGTCTCGTTCTGCCGGCGTTAACGGAGAAACTCCACGCGGACCGTCTACACTTTCCGCGACCATATGGGCCATTTCTCCGATCAACGCCGGGTCGTCGGTCTCGGTCTCGTCAACAACAAGAAGTTTGCGGCAGTCTGGCATCGAACACCGTGCCGCCGACTTCCCCCAGAGCATCTTGGCAGTCTTTGAAGATATTGGCATCGTTGAGATCAATCTGGATTTGACGTGCACAGGACACCAGATGAACGTGGTTCACGATCAACGGCCCCCCATCCATTTCGGCGTCATGCGTCGGTGATTATGAGTAGGTCAATTGATATGGTAGTGCGTATCCCAGAAACTCGTCGTGCGGATGCCGCAACGTTGTCCACCGCCGATAGCCAGGAAACCCGACCGGCCGCTCTCGGCTTGCTGCGACAGTAAGTATCAACTCTCGCTTCGCTCGCGAAATGGCAACAAAAAAGGCGGATCGCTCGTCTGCAATCTTCCCCCAGAACGTTTCTTCCTCGACTCCCATTACTGCCACGGTATCGAATTCCAAACCCTTGCTTTTGTGAACGGACATGACCCGTACGGCCCGATCTGCGGCAAACGCGGAGAGGGCCAACCGGATATCCTCATCGTGCGAAAGCACGTCGTGCAATCTGTTTACTGCCGCGTCGACCAGTTCGTTTAGCCTACTGCCGTGAGCGTAGTCTGGCGACATGGCGACGATCGCGTCGCGACCGACGACCTGAAAGAGACGTTCAAGGATACCTTTCAGCCCCACCACACTCCCTTTTGCAATGCCACCGCGAGCGATGACCTCCCGCGTCTCGGTAACGAACCTATTCCATCGGGAACGGGCACGGTATTCCTGCTCGTCATCCATCGCCCGACCGTACACGATCGCGTCTATCAACCGTCGGTGGGCGTCGCCACTTTCAGCTGTTCCAGCGACAAGCAAAAGGTCAGTGATGACTTTAACGATCGGCTCCGCCGTGAATTCCTGCGTACTATCTTCCTCACGAAAGGGAATTTCGTGCGCTTGAAAGGCCGCCCTAAGGCGCTGACAGACATACTGCTGATCGCGGCTGACAAGGACGGCAATTTCGGAAGGTTCTAGTCCCTCGTCAATCCGGCTTTTTACCGCCGCAGCAAGCTTTTCGGCCTCTTCAGTCGCGTCAGCGGCTGTGAGGACTGTTATTGAGCCTTCCTCACCGGGCAAATCAGCGTCATCGACCGCCGCCGACGGGTCCATCTTCCGCACCATCGCGTTTTGCATTCTTTTGAGCCGGGGTTTTGCACGGAAATTCTGGTAGAGGCTTAATGGCGTCGCTTTGAAATCCCTTGCGAAGTCTTGAAATATACCCTCAAGCGCTCCTGCCCATCCCATGATCTTCTGTTTAGTGTCGCCTACGGCTGTCAGCTCCGCGCCCGAGCTAAAGAAGCAACTCTTCAAAAACTCATATTGTTCGCCGGTACAATCTTGGAATTCGTCCAAAAAGACGTGGCTATACGTGTGTTTCAAGGCATTCTTGGCGATGGTATTGGACTTCACGATCGTGGTGGCCAACGGGACCATGTCCTCGAAGGTGATCGACTGTCCTTGCACCCTGCGTTCGCCGACGCTGTAATCGGGTTCAAGTTGATCTTGGCCCACCAATGCCGTCCGAAATCGATCAATGATGCGCTTCGCAAAAGCGTGGAACGTGTAGCTGTCGAACCGGCTTGCGAGTTCGTGACCACATCGGAGCCTGACCCTGCCTTTTAAGTTTTGACTCGCATCGGCCTTAAACGAGATCGCGAGAATACGGCTCGGATAACGGCAAGTCGCAGTGCGGAGCAGAAAGTCGGCACGTTGCGCGAGAGCTTCAGTTTTTCCGGCCCCAGGACCTGCGGTGAGCGCCAGGTTGCCGGACACCGCTCGAGCTGCCAGAAGCGCGTTAGGTTCAAGCGTTAAACCGCCTGCGGGTGTCCACCGGTCCCGAGAGATCATTCGGGAACTACCTTCAGAGCATTAAGGGCGTGCTTAACAAGACGATCCAACGAGGCGGGCGTAAAAGCTTCGATTATGAAATCGTCAAGCTGTGACATTGCTCGAATATGCCAGACGGGTTTACTTCCGTTCTTGAAGCGACGATTGTAAGCGTCGAAATATGACAGCTGGCTTTCGCTGTACTGATCTGTCGCGGTATCGTGCGACTTCCCTAGCACTGATTTGAACGTTGCCTCATCCGGAACGACCAATTCGGCCTGGTCAACGTCGTATGCAGCGGGAAAAGCAATCATCATTGCAAAGTCGAGGTCGAGCGGCGTCGAGAAAAAGATACCTTTTCCTTCAAGCCAGCTGATGACCTTAGGACCGACGCTATCGGCAGCGAGTAGTCGCGAGGGAGAGTTCCATACTGGATATTGGTCGGTGATGGCCGCTGTGACACCTGTTTCCTCCACATCGGAATAGGCAAGCAGTTGCTTACAAACGTATCGAATTCGTCCCCATCCACCTTCGTGCCGAGAAAGATCGAGATCAAGCAGCGTTACGAACGGAATCTCCAAGCCGTGAAGCAGTCTCCAGAAATGGTTCACATGCCTACCGCCCAAAGGCACTACCGAGATCGAGGCGTCGTCGATTTTTGTGCCAGCGGCACTTATAAGGCGGGGTAGAACTACCTCTTCACTATCGCCTTCGCCGAGTACGACATAGCGGGCGAAATAAAGCTCAGGGTACGCTTGAACCGCCTCCTGCACGAACTTGTGCGCATCAGCCTCTTTTTCCGTATCAGGAAGAACGATCCTCCTTGAACGTGTCGTCCGGTCCGCAGCCAAGCGCAAATAACGAACGCTTCTCGGATCGACCCGACGCATTATCGACGCTGAATGGGTTGCCAACACAGCCTGCGAATCCTGGCCCGCTGAGAACTCTTTGAGGCTTGCCACGATCCGACCCAGGTAGTGCGGCGATAGACTGTTTTCAGGTTCTTCGACGGCGATCATGTTGAACACTGCCGGGCGAAGTTTGTCGATGTCGAACTGGCCCTCTAACTCTCCAGCGAGGACACGCTGGCTGAGCTGATGAACCCCCATCACGATCGACAAGTACAGTATCGATTGCTGCCCATCGCTAAGGCGTGAGAAATCGACCCGCTCTTCATCATGCCCAGGCGCGAACACCAAGCTCATGTGGCGCAGGAGAGCTTCGATTTCGTTTCGTCCGAAAAAGACTGACGGGTTCGTAAAGTGGCTGCCCTTATGGAGCGTTGTCCATGAACTGGACAACGCGCTCGTCACGCTGGTCATTGCGGCGTTACCGGCAAGTGCGGAGCTGATCTGTTCCGTGAGCCCGTCAACAGCGGTCCGTTCGCTCGCCCAATTCGCAGCTCTGAGTAGTCGACCGAGCAGTGCATTCGCTGAGTAGGAAATATGGTCGGCCGGATCACGTCGGGCTGGTAAATAATGGACTTGAATGCTGTTGCGGTCCTGTTTCGCAACCCGACTTTCAACGGTCGGCTGGCCGCCTGCATCGGTTTTCTGAACGTTGGTAAAGTTCTCCTCGATTTCACCGTCTTGGTCGAGAACGGCCATCAAGCGGAAGCGAATCTGTACCGGGCCCTCCGGTGCCATAAGTTGCATGTGGGCGAACGCACCGGGAATACCGGGCTTTGGCGATCCGTCGTCGACAACGAGTTCCGGGAATTCAAAATCCGCCTCCAGCCAAAGCTGTCGCTTCGAGGGAGTCTCACTCTCATTGCAAGGGACATGGAAGTCCGATTTGCGAATCTTTCGCTGGCCCGGGTCCAAACTGAACATTCTGGCCAACGCTTGTAGTACCGCAGTTTTACCCGATCCATTTGGACCGAGCAAAAACGTCATGTTGTCGAGATCGATCGTTGTCGGAATTACGCCGAAAGACCGGAAATTGCTGAGCCGAAGACGAACAAGTTTCATGATTCCCCCATGACCAATGGATTAGCAAATCACCATGCAGCGCGGAAGGTTACTCTACCGACTTGAGCAACTTTAAGCTGCTTTTTCCATGGTTTCAGCTACGAGCTGGCATAGATTGGGATCGTCGAAAATAACGCCTTACGGCTTGCGGCGGAGGTTTCCTGTAACGGTAGGAATGCGCGGCGCGTCCTTGCCGTTGGTCTGCAGCATGGCGGCCAAGGAGACTGCGATACACTGCGTCAGACACATCGGCGCTGCGAGGCTGCGGGAGAAGGAGTACTCGTCTTCCGGCACAGTGAATAGCACCGCCGCGCCTTTTGCCAGCGGGGACAGCTGGCTGTCGGTAATTGCCACCATCGGCGTTCCATTCTGCGCTGCCACATCCGCAATCGCGATTACTTCCTTGGCGTAATGCCTGAACGAGATCGCGACAAGCACGTCCTTGGGGCCCATAACCTGGGCCATTTCGGGCGCGAGACCACCGGCGGGATCGAGCAGAACGACCCTTCTACGCAACATCGAAAGAACATAACGAAGGAAACGCGCGATCGGCTCAGAACGTAGCTGGCCGACGATAAAGATCGTGTCGGCGTCGTTCAAGACTGTCGCCGCCTGCGTCAGGTTTTCCTCGCTTACCGTGTTCAGAAGGCCCTGAAGCGTGGCAATGTCTCTGACAACTAGATCGTGGAGGAACCCGAGATTTCCATTTTTCTTGGTCTTCTCAAGATCGGCATCCAGCGCGCTGATGCGCTCTCGGTAACCCGGCGCAGCCGTGGACAGGCGCGTCTGAAAAACTGCCTGGAGCTGTTTAAACCCTGAAAACCCGAAATGCTGGGCAAACCTCACCAAGATCGATGGGTGTGCGCCGCATTGCTCGGCAATGACGTTGATGGACTGCATCGCGACGATATTCGGGTTTTGCGTGATGAAGCGGGCGACCTGCTGGAAGCGATCACTCAAACTGTCATATTGCTTTGTAACCTCATTGACGAAGCCCTCGTAGTGAGCAAGCTGGACTGGCGGCTCGGTCGTTTCTTTTGTCCGTGGCATGCTGGCGGCTCCCATCCCGGTTACAAGTTCCCGTCGTTGCGACAGGTGAGTTGCCGCCCACAGGTATTGCAAGAATCCCAACTTCGCAATGAATTATGTGGAGGCGCGAATTGCGCCCCCACGATAGCCTAGCACTCAGTAGGGTGCGTCAGGGAAGTAGTACTGTGCGGCGTTGTCCTTGGTGATGAGCGGGCTGCCGAGGACGTAGCGCCCGTTGATCGGGGCCTGGGTTGCGAACTTCATCGTTGTGAGTTCGATCGCCGGGATGATCAGGGTTGGCGGATAGAAGATGTCGGCGTCAACCATGTCATTCCCGTCTTGGACGAGCTTGATGACCTTGTTCATGCCCGAGCCGCCGAGCACTTTCACGCCTTTGCGATCCGTCTGTTTGATTGCCTCCATTGCACCAAGCGCGGCGTCGTCATCGCCAGCCCAAACACCGTCGATCTTGGGGAAACGCTGAAGGTAATCCTGCATAACCTCGAAACCCTTGTCCGGATTCCAGTTGGCGTACTGCATGTCGAGAATTTCGATCTTCGAATCCTTGAGGGCGTTCTGGAACGCCTCGATACGGATGTTGTCAATCGCCGTGGGAATCCCACGCATTACGACGATTTTGCCGCCGTCCGGGAATTTTTTCTTGAAGTACTCTGCAGCGGCGACCCCGTACTGCGGATTGTCGCCGCCCACGTAGAGGTCCTCGATGTTCTTCTCGGCGAGGCCACGATCGACGACCGTGACGAACACGCCCTTGGCCTTCGCTGCTTTAACCGGCTCGGTGAGCGGATCGGATTCCTGTGGCAATACAACGAGCGCGTTTATCTTGCGGCTCATCAGGTCTTCGATGTCGTTGACCTGTTGCGTAGCGCTCGATGAAGTGACGACAACGAAGTCGATGTTCGGAAACGCCTTCTTCATGGCTTCGACGGTGCGCTTCGTGTGGTAGACGAGGCCCCCTGTCCAACCGTGGTCAGCCGCGGGTATCGAAATCCCGATCGTCGCGTCGGCACCGTACGAGGTGCCTGTCAGGCCGGCAAGAACCAGTCCTCCAGCCACGACGACATTCCTGAGTTTACTGAGCATGCGTTACCCTCCCATTGGGCGTGAGTTTTGAAACGGCAGTCGCCGGTTCGGTTCAGATTGAAGATTTGGAGAAGCTAACCTTGGGATCGATCACGCTGCAGGAGCACTGCGATGACGATGATCGCACCTTGGACCGCCCCGTTAAGATACGGCGAGATAAATCCGGTGAGGTTCAGGATGTTGGAGATGAAGCCGAGAATGAGAACGCCGACGACGGTGCCCCAGACACGTCCGAAGCCTCCACCAAGCGCCGTACCCCCGATTATGACGGAAGCGATCGCTTCGAGTTCCCACATCATTCCCGTCGACGGCGTCGCCGCACCGAGGCGTGGTACGTAGATGACGGTGGCGATCCCAACGCATAGGCCTTGGATGACATAGGTCAGAATACGCACACGATCGACCGGGATTGCCGAGTACAGAGCCACGTAACGGTTGGAGCCAATGGCAGCGACATGACGTCCGAAGCGCGTGCGCCGCAAGACCACTTCGGCAATCACCGCGATCGCGATGAAAACGAAGATCGGAACGGCAATCCCACCGATCGTTCCATAGTAAATCGGTCGGGCTGCATCGCGGAGGGCGAAGTCCAACGAGATGGAGCCCCCGTCGGAGAGCCACGTCAGGATCGAGCGGAAGACCCCCATGGTTCCGAGCGTCACAATGAACGCTTCCACACGCCCCTTGACGATCATCGCACCGTTGAAGAAGCCCGCTGCGGCTCCGAGCAGAAGCGAAAACACGATGCCGGCGGCAACAAGGAGCCATCCCGTACCGAATGACCCCGTGGCCTGGTTCATGACCATGATCGCTACGCCTGCCACCAATGCGCTCAGCGAGCCCACCGAAAGGTCCAGTCCCCCAGCGGTGATGACGAAGGTCGCGCCGATAGCGATGATGCCGATGATCGCGCTTCGCGTGAACACGTTCGAAAGATTTTCGGCACCGAGAAAGCTGCTGCTCATCAGAGAGCCAATGATCATCAAGAAGATCAGTGCAAGGAGAGGACCTGCAGCCTCGAATGCCTTGAGCGCTTTCTGACGGCCCGAACCGCCGGCGCTACCGACGTGCGTTGCCGATATATCGGACATTATCTAACTCCTCCTGAACGCCCATAGCGAGCCTTATGATCTCGCCCTCGTTGATGCCATCGCCCGACAATTCCCCGACAGCTTTGCCTTTGCGCATCACGACAACACGGTGCGCGAGGCCGACGACCTCCTGCATCTCGGAGGACACAACGACGATCGCCTTTCCCCGAGACGCCAGATCGGCGATGATCTTGTAGATTTGCTGTTTTGCTCCGATATCGACGCCCCGTGTCGGCTCGTCGAAAATGACAACGTTCGGATCGCTGGCCAGTGTCTTGGCGATGAGGACCTTTTGCTGATTACCCCCGCTGAGAGAGCCGGCCGTTGTGTCGATGTCTCCGGTGCGGATGTCATATGCCGACACGGCGTCGAGCAACTTTGCCCGCTCCGCCTTTTTGTCGATCCACGTTCGTCCGGAAAGCGCTCCAGATGTCAGTGCGAGGTTGACAGCGAGTGGCTTGCCCAGCAGCAGCCCCTTTGCTTTTCGATCCTCCGTGAGATAGGCGATACCCAGCTGCCATGCCTCGCGCGCGGCCGGCAACTTCCGTACAGTGCCGTTCAATCGGAACTCAACGCAGGTTGCCGAACGCAGTCCGCAGATCGCCTCGAAGAGCTCTGTGCGGCCCGAGCCTACCAAGCCGGCGACGCCTAGAATCTCGCCCTGCCCTACCGAGAGCGTCGCCTCGGAGACAAAGCCTCGACTGGCGAGGTTGTTGATGCCGAGCACTTCAACTGGGTTCACCGGAGGGCACTTGGCCGGGAAGATTTCCGCAAGCGGACGACCAACCATAGCCTCCGCCATTTGCGATTCACTCAATTGGGACGCCCGCTCCAGGCGAACGATCTGTCCGTCGCGCAAGACCGCGACCCGATCAGCGATTTCCTTTACTTCGTCGAGACGGTGAGACGTAAATATGACGGACCCACCGGCGGCCCGGAATTCGCGCACACGTTCGAACAGCCGCTCGGCCTCGGTGCCAGAAAGCACCGCGGTTGGCTCGTCCATCAACACGAGCCGCGGATTGCGCGCGAAAGCCTTCGCAAGCTCGATTAACTGCCAGTCGGAAACCGGCAAGTCCTTGAGTTTAGCTCGCGGGTTGGCCGATGACCCAAGCCGCGCAAGGCTTTCTTTGGCAAGGCGCTGCATGATTTTTGTGTCGGTGAAGGGTCCCTTGCGCACTTCTCGGCCGAGGAAAACGTTCTCGGCCACGGTGAGATGTGGTGCGAGGCAGAACTCCTGATGGACCATTATGATGCCTGCAGCCTCTGCACCAACAAGCGAGGTGGGAGCCGAGACATCATCGAAGCTTGCTGTGCCGGCAGTCTGTTGGGCAAGACCGGCGATGATGCGCATAAGCGTCGACTTACCCGCGCCGTTTTCTCCAACCAGCGCAAGCACCTCGCCAGGCTCGACATCGAGATCGATCCCTTTGAGAACAGCGACCTGGCCATAAGATTTCGTGACTTCCTTCAGTGAAAGGAGCGCCATTGGTTATGCTCCGATCGCTGCTCCGCTGGGCGCATGTATCTGGTCGTGGTTCACCACCAACGCCGGGTCGAGCTTCCCATCGAAGAAATTCAGGATGTTCGTAGCTGCGGAAATGGCCATTCGTCGGGCGCACGCCTCCGTCAGCCCTGCGTTGTGCGGTGAGACGATGGCCCTTTCGCATTTGAGAAGAGGACTATCTGTCGCCGGCGGCTCGTCGGCGAAGACGTCGAGGCCCGCTGCGGCGAGACGCCCGTTGTTGAGCGCCTCGACCAAGGCCGCCTCGTCAATCAGCCCCCCGCGCGCCGTATTGATCACGATCGACGTAGGTTTCATGATCGCGAGTTCGCTGGCTCCGATAAGAGGTTGATCTCCGACCTTAGGCACGTGAAGGGACACGACGTCAGCAACGCGTAGTCCTTCACTTAAATCGGTGACCGGCTTCGCTCCACGGGCCAGGATAGACTCATCCGCCTGGAACCTGTCGTATGCGAGAACATCCATTCCGAGTGCTGATGCGATTTCCGATAGACGCCGTCCAATCCTGCCGAAACCGACGACCAGAAGTGTTTTTCCGTCCAGCTCGTCACAGTCGAGACTGTTTCGATAATTCCAGTCTCCGGCTCGCATGCGCTGATCGAACAGTACAGTCCTGCGTGCTGCAGCCAGCATGAGCATCGCCGCATGTTCTGCGACTGCCCTCGAATTGACATCGCCGACGACGGTCAGCGGAATCTTCCGCTCGTTGAGCGCGTTAACATCGACCGCGTCGTAGCCCACACCGTGACGCGATACGATCTGCAGTCGGGGCGCGGCGGCAATGTAATCCCCCGGCAGCGGTTGCGTCCTGATGAGAATCGCGTCTGCGGTCTCCAGATACGGCTGATAGCTCACCGACGACACTTCTTCGACGTAGTCGAGCTGAACATCCGGCCGGTTCAAAACAGCAAGCCCGTCCGGATGGAGCTTTCCCGCAACAAGAATACGCACCATGTCAGTAGCCTCCCTTGGCGGCGGCATCGGACTTCGCGGCATCGCTCCCGGTAAGCTCACGGAATTTTTTGACACTTGTCTCAGCTGCACCAGCCAGCAGGCGGACATCGTTGGACACGGTCACAAGATCGAAGCCCCAGCTCACCGCCTCGGCAGCGTAATCTGCAGTGCCGTTGTGAAGAGCAGCTCGCTTCCCTGCCTTGTGGGCGCGTTCAAGAATGTGTTTGATCGCATCGATCATTTCCGGCTCCCGTCTGTCGAAGCCGGGAGCGTACTTGCGCCCCTGCAAGCCAAGCGTGAGATCGGCAGGTCCGATATAGACGCCGTCCAGGCCGGGCGTCGCCAAGATATCTTCGAGATTCTCAAACGCCTGAGCCGTCTCGATCATGGCAAGGCAGATCATTTCGTCGTCCGCCTCGTTGGCATAGCCGGCCCCCGCGGAAAAAAGCGCACGGCTTGGACCGAAACTACGAACACCATTTGGTGGATATCGAACGTAGGAGACAAGCTGCTCGGCTTCGGCTCGCGTGTTGATCATCGGGCAGATGACCCCATACGCGCCTGCGTCCAAAGCCTTCATGATGTCGGCCGGGTCGAGCCAGGGGACGCGAACCATAGGAGTGACGCCGCTTGCGCGCATCGCTTGCAACATCGGCACAGCGCCGTCATATCCGACGATCCCGTGCTGCATGTCGATTGTGATAGAGTCATAGCCCTGTGCAGCCATGATCTCGGCGCTGAATGAATTGGCAATTGATAGCCAACCATTGAGCACAGGTTTCCCATCCGCCCAGAGGCGTTTAATTCCGTTGTTGATCATGTTTGACTACCTTAGATGACCATTTGGGCCAGCTTGACGTTGGAATAGTCGAGAATGCCCTCGACGCCACCTTCACGGCCCATACCACTTGCCTTGATACCGCCGAACGGGGCCTCCGCCGCCGCCAGCGCAAAGCTGTTGACCCCGACCATACCCGCAGCGAGCGTCTCAACAGCCTCGCGAGCGCGGCCTTGGTCTCTGGTGAAGACGTAGGCCGAGAGCCCCATTTCAGAGGCATTTGCTCGCTCAAAGACCTCGTCCTGTCGGGAGAATGGCGTGATCGCGGCGATAGGACCAAAGTTTTCTTCCGCCAACGCCAGACCGTCATCCGCGAGACCGGAAATAACCGTGGGCTCGAAGAAGAACCCGGTATTCATCTCGGCAGGACGCTTGCCGCCGGTGACGATCTTGGCCCCGCGGGAGCGGGCGTCTTCTACGATCGCCTCAATCGCAGACAACCGACGCTGATTGATCAGCGGGCCCATCTGAGTATCCTCTTTCAGACCATTGCCGAGCTTCAGCGCGCCAGCACGACGCGCGAACCCTTCGACGAACTGGTCATGCAGGGATTCATGCACGTAGAAGCGATCCGGGGTCACACATACCTGGCCAGCGTTTGCGTATTTCGTCGCGACCGCTAGATCGAGGGTCTTTTCAAGGTCCGCGTCATCAAAGACGATCATCGGCGCATTGCCGCCGAGCTCCATGCTCACCCGCTTCACCGTTTCGGCGCTGTCGCGGATCATCTGCTGTCCGACGTTCGTCGATCCGGTAAGCGAGACCTTCCGGACGACGCTGGACGCCATGATGGGCTTGTAAGTGTTGGACGTCGGGCCGATCAGCAGATTCGCCACCCCGGCGGGTACACCAGCCTCGCGGATGCAATCGAACATGATCATCGCAACACCGGGTACTTCGACCGATGGGCGGACGATGACGGAGCAGCCCGCCGCCAAGGCGGGAGCCACCTTGCGCGCAATCAACGCGGCTGGGAAGTTCCATGCGGTGAACGCAGCGACAACGCCGACAGGCTCATGACTGATCTCAAAGCGTCCGCCGGGAACGCGACTTTCTACCACGCGCCCGTATATGCGGCGGGCTTCCTCGGCGTACCAGCGGAATTGATCAACCGCCAATCCCCACTCGCGCCCGGCTTGGACCAGTGGCTTTCCGGTCTCCAACGTGATCTGGCGAGCAGCTTCGCTGGCACGTGCCGCCATAACGTCTGCCACTTTATGGAGCAGATCGGCGCGGGTCCAAGCAGCTGTCGCTCTCCACTTTTGGAACGCGCGTTCAGCCGCAGCAATCGCCGCGTGTGTATCCTCTACCGAAGCCGCGGGCACAACGCCGAGGACCTCGTTGGTCGCAGGATCGGTGATCTCAGTCGACGCGCCGGTTGGTTTACCCGACCAGCTTCCATCGATGAACAGACCAAAAGTGTCGTACATGTATCCTCCTCCTACGCACCCTTAACGACGCGCCTGCCATAGAAAATGTGACTCAAAGCAATAAGCAATATTAATTGCGTGTCAAGATTTTTTGCAATTAACGATGCTCTAGCTTGGAACGACGCTCCCGGCCCATAGACCGGGAGCGCCGCAGGTGCCTTGGGAGGCGAAACCCTATGCCTTATTTGTAGTCGTTGGCATTTTCTTTGGTGACCAGCACCGTGCCAGGGTCTGTGACCATCTCGACCTTCTTGCCGGCCTTGAGGTCGACAAGGGTCTGTATGCCCAGGCCAGCCATCTTCGCCGGAGCCTGCGCGACCGATGCAGTCATTTCCCCGGCGAGGATCGAGTTTGCTGCGTCGGGATTTGCGTCGTAACCGACGACCATAACCTTATCCAACTTCGCTGCAGCCTTCAGAGCTTCGACAGCACCAAGTGCCATGTTGTCGTTGGAACCGAAGATGCCCTTGAGTTTCGGATTGCCGCTGAGGATCGACTCCGTCACGGAGAGGCCCTTTGCTCGGTCCCAGTCGGCAGGTTGAGCTGAAACGATTTTCATGCCGCATGCCTCAAGGGCTTCTTTCGCCCCGTTGTAGCGGTCTGCCCCGTTCGTCGTCGTCATAACGCCTTGCAAGATCGCGACGTCCGAGCCTTTCTCAAGCTTTTTGCACATAAACTCGCCGGCCAGCTTGCCCCCCGCAAGATTGTCGGTGCCGACAAACGGAACGTCCTTGTTCGAACCAGCGCCGTCGACGAACACCACGTTGACGCCAGCTTCTTTCGCTTGATCCACGACTGGCCCGAGTGCGGCGGGGTCGGTCGGCGCGAGAGCAATGCCCGAAACCTTCTGGGCAATCAGGTCCTCGATTTGACTGATCTGGGCCTGAATGTCTGTTTCGCTAGGCGGCGCGACGACGAGAACCTCCACGCCCAGTTCCTTACCCTTTTCCTTTGCGCCCTTTTCAAAGGCAGCCCAGTAAGGATTACCGGCAGCCGGACCCTTCATGCTCACGACATAGGTATCCGCCATCGCGGTCCCCATCATCATTGCAAAGGCGACGCTCGACAGAAGCACAGTTTTCATTGTCAATCCTCCCGATTGGATCGTCTCTGGAAATCCACCGAGCGCGCAGAGACGGGACGCGTCGGAATTGGCTTTAAGCTCTGACCGCGGCCTTCCGTCGAAGGACGTCAATGTAGACGGCGGCGATAATGACGATGCCGATCAGGATCATCTGCCAGAAGGCGCTCACGTTGTTGATGTTCAGGCCATTGCGTAGGAGGCCCATGATGAGGACACCTGCCAGAACGCCAAGAACGCTTCCCCTACCTCCGAAAAACGAAGCCCCGCCGATGATCACGGCCGCGATTGCGTCCAACTCGATGCCAATACCTGCGTTGGGAAAACCGCTTCCGGTGCGGCCAACAAGGAGCAATCCTGCCAGCCCTGCGAAAAAGCCGCAGATCATGTAGACGATGATCAGGACGCGATCGACGTTGACGCCGGACACACGCGCCGCATGCGGATTGCCGCCGATCGCGAAAATGTGGCGACCCGTTGACGTGAACCTGAGGAACAGCCAGAGGCAGACAGCGCAGACCGCCACAACAACCAGACTGACGGGGATACCGGCCGGTGGATCGAACAGACCGAGCGTCCAGTACTTCAAACCAAGGAAGCGCGTTTCCGGAGCCAGGCCGGTGACGGGCGCACCACCGGTAATGAGGTAGGTCAGCCCTCGGGCAATATTCAGCGTCCCAAGTGTCATGATGAATGGATGAGGTAGCGTCAGCCATGTTAGGCCCGCGCCATTGATCCAACCAACTGCCAAGCCCACGAGCGGCCCAACAAGCAGGCATAGCTCCCACGGAACACCAGCTTGGCCGGCAAGAGCGATGCAGACCATCCCAAGGGCCATGGTGGAACCGACTGAGAGGTCAATACCACCGGTAATGATCACGACGAGCATACCGAGTGCCAAAAGGGCCAATGACGCGTTTTGCTTGATAATGTTAGACAGGTTCTCAGCTGAGAGAAACACGTCAGGCTTGATGAGTGCCAATACGAGCATCATCACCACGACGACAGCAATAATTCCGTAGGTCTCAAGATGTTTAGAAAGCTTGGGATGATAGAACATCATTTCACCTGGTCGTGGGCGAGCTGTGCTGAATGGCCTTTTGTGCCCATGATCCAGCCGATGACTTCATTTCGGTTCGTATCGGCGAGCCTCGACTCGGCGAAATTGGTGCCCTGAAAGAGCGCGATGACGCGGTCGCAGCAGTAAAAGATGTCGTCCATTCGGTGTGAGATGATGATCACCGCGACGCCGTGTTCCTTCAGAGACCGTATGAGGTCCAAGACTTTGCCGACTTCCTTGATCGCAAGCGCGGCTGTCGGCTCGTCCATGATGACGAGCTTTGCGTCGAAAGCGGTGGCCCGTGCAATTGCGACCGCTTGGCGCTGACCACCACTTAGATTCTCGGTGTTCTGATCGATCGATTTGACGTGGATTTTCAGCTTGTCCAAATGGTCGGCAGCCATCTGCCGGGCTCTCGAATGGTCGACTATTCTCAACGGACCGACTTTGGGACCAGGTTCGCGCCCCAGATAAATGTTCTCATAGATCGGCATGTTCCCGGCCAGCGCGAAATCCTGGTAGACCATTTCGATCCCGAGCTTTCTGGCCTCCTTGGGGCTGCTGAAGTGGACACTCTTGCCCTGGAAGACCAGCTCGCCCTCGCTCGGCGCGTAGAGGCCAGACAGGATTTTCATCAACGTGGATTTACCCGCACCGTTGTCGCCGACAACACCAAGGACCTCACCCTCCCCAACATGAAAGTTGATGTTGGAAAGCGCAGTAATCGCGCCGAAATATTTGGATATTCCCCTGGCTTGCAGAAGAATGTCTTTGTTCGAATCTATTGCGGTCAAAACCTCTCCTCCCACCGTCCCTCGGACGTTGGCACTTACTTCCAACGATTGATTGCACCCCTCACCGGTGTTTGGTCACGATGGGTCGATCCTGGCATTACCAGGGCACGGCTCGGTGAAATGGGACTTTAGGTCTGCCGCCGCACAAAGGCCGGCGGGAAACAGCGCGCCTTGCGGCTAGAGGGTTAACTCTTCTGTCAAGACCGCTCCTCCCGCTTGACGCTATCTAATGCTACACGCAACATTAGTTGCAGTTTTTGCTTCGTGTCAACAAAATTTCCGTATTTAATTGCAAGCAGCTTATATTACGCAGGATTTCCACTCACCGCCGGATTGAGCGGAGTCCGACGCGGCCTCAATGAACTTGACCCCGAGCGCTCCGTCCCAAACGTCAGGGTATTCCAACATTCCTTCCGGAAGTTCAGAACCAGTCCGGCGGGCCTCAATTGCGATTGCAAACTCCTCGTAGAGATTCCCCCAGGCGTCGGAGAGAGCTTCAGGATGTCCGCGGGGCATATGGACGAACCGTGCGGCCGAGACATCTATCCCAGCGCCTTCGCCGCGCGACAACATCTGCGCCGGAGCGTTGAACGGCTTGTAATGGAGATACTCGGGATTCTCCTGGTTCCATTCCAGGCTCGCCTTATCGCCAAAGACCCTGATCTGAAATCCGCAATGCGTTCCTGCGGCGACCTGCGAAATCATGATCGTCCCTGGCACCCCACCGACGTAGCGCACATGCATGAAGGCGGTATCCTCCAGCGGTTTATCTGGACCCAGCGTGTGAAATTCCGCTCGAACCGTTTCCATTTCGAGGCCCGTCACGAAGGTACCCATGTGATGGCAGTGGGTACCGATGTCACCCGTTGTAAACGCTCGACCGACAAGCTCCGGCTTTACTCGCCAAGCTGCCCCGGCCCCTGCTTGATCCGGCGGAACCATTGCCCATTCCTGAAAGTACTCGACATGTACCTGACGGATTCTACCGAGAAGTCCTTGGCGGATCATTGCACGCGCTTGGCGAACCATAGAATGCGCCGCGTAGGCGTAAGTGACACCAAAGATAAGGCCGGTGTCCTTCTGACGACGGACGAGATCAAGCGCATCCTCGAGATTGGTAGTGAGGGGCTTGTCACTGATGACATCAATGCCTTTTGCCATAAAGGCGCAGGCTATGTCGTAGTGCGTATTGTTTGGCGTGGTGATCGCGACAGCGTCTATGCCGTCATCACGCTCTGCTTCCTTGGCAGCCATTTCCCTGTAATCGGAATAAATTCGATCCTGATTGAGCAGCCATTCGCGGCCGGATTGCAGAGCAACATCCGGCCGGGAGGAAAGTGCGCCCGCTACGACGTCCCAGCGGTTTGAAACCCTCGCGCCACGGGCGTGCACCCTGCCGATGAAACTTCCTTGACCTCCTCCGACAACGCCAAGCCTGAGACGTCTTTTCGCCGGGGGAAAGCCCAATGAGCCTTGATTTTCCGATCCCATCCTATCCTCCAATAACTCCAAAGAAAGATTTATTGCCAAACTGATTACTGCGCAACAATTTTTGCACTCCACCAAATCTCTCGTTGTGCAATTTTTATTGCGCCATTTGACAATAAGCATTTAAAATTGTAAACGGCCCGCCATCGCCCTGCCATGCATTGGACGGACTTTGGATGACCATCAGAAAGATACTCGTTGCAAACCGATCCGAGATCGCGATCCGGGTTTTCCGAGCGGCAAACGAGCTCGGGATAAAAACGGTTGCGATATGGGCTGAGGAAGACAAACTGGCGCTGCACCGCTTCAAGGCGGACGAGAGCTACCAGGTCGGGCGTGGCCCGCATCTTGCTCGTGATCTGGGCCCTATCGAAAGCTATCTATCGATCGACGAAGTGATCCGGGTTGCCAAGCTCTCCGGCGCTGATGCGATCCATCCCGGTTACGGCCTGTTGTCGGAGAGCCCGGAATTCGTCGACGCCTGCGACAAGGCCGGCATCATCTTCATTGGCCCGCGAGCCGACACGATGCGGCAACTCGGCAACAAGGTCGCGGCGCGTAATTTGGCCATCTCAATTGGCGTTCCCGTCGTCCCGGCGACCGATCCGCTGCCTGATGATATGGCTGAAGTCTCACGGATGGCCGAAGAGATCGGCTATCCCGTCATGCTGAAGGCTTCCTGGGGCGGTGGTGGTCGCGGTATGCGCGCCATCCGCGATCCGAAGGACCTTGCCCGCGAAGTTATCGAAGCCAAGCGCGAGGCGATGGCCGCCTTCGGCAAGGACGAGGTCTATCTGGAAAAGCTCGTCGAGCGCGCCCGCCATGTCGAGAGCCAGGTTCTTGGCGACACGCATGGCAATGTCGTGCACCTGTTCGAGCGCGACTGCTCGATCCAGCGCCGCAACCAGAAGGTTGTCGAGCGAGCACCGGCACCGTATCTCTCATGGGAGCAGCGCCGAGAACTAGCTGCCCATTCGGTGAAAATAGCCGAAGCGACCGGCTACATCGGGGCGGGCACGGTCGAGTATCTGATGGATGCCGATACCAGCAAATTCTACTTCATCGAGGTCAATCCGCGCATCCAGGTCGAGCACACGGTCACCGAAGTCGTCACCGGCATCGATATCGTCAAGGCGCAGATTCACATTCTCAATGGAGCGACCATTGGGACGGATCAGTCCGGCGTTCCGAAGCAAGAAGACATTAGGCTGAATGGACATGCCTTGCAGTGCCGTATCACGACCGAGGACCCGGAACACAACTTCATTCCCGATTACGGTCGCATCACAGCTTATCGTTCAGCGTCGGGTTTCGGTGTCCGCCTCGATGGCGGCACTTCTTACAGTGGCGCAGTGATCACCCGCTATTACGATCCACTGTTGGTGAAAGTGACGGCTTGGGCTCCCTCACCTGGGGAGGCAATCTCGCGCATGGACCGCGCGCTGCGCGAGTTCCGTATCCGCGGCGTCGCTACCAACCTGACGTTCCTGGAAGCGATCATCGCGCATTCGAAGTTCAAGGATAACAGCTACACGACGCGCTTCATCGATACGACGCCGGAGCTCTTCGAACAGGTCAAGCGTCAGGACCGCGCCACAAAGCTCCTGACCTATTTGGCCGACGTCACCGTCAACGGCCACCCAGAAGCGAGAGATCGCCCTCGGCCGTCGCAGGACTCTGCTGTACCTGTCGTTCCCCATGTCGATGGCAGGCTCGTTCCTGGCGGTACGAAGCAGCTGCTCGACAAGCTTGGCCCAACGAAGTTCGGCGAGTGGATGCGCAACGAAAAGCGCGTTCTGATGACCGACACGACGATGCGTGATGGCCATCAGTCGCTGCTCGCCACCCGCATGCGTACCTACGATATCGCCCGCATCGCCGGCACCTATGCCCACGCGCTGCCAAACCTGCTCTCGCTGGAATGCTGGGGTGGAGCAACGTTCGATGTCTCCATGCGCTTTCTGTCAGAGGACCCGTGGGAACGGTTGACGAAGGTGCGCGAGGCAGCTCCGAACCTGCTGCTGCAGATGTTGCTGCGCGGAGCGAACGGCGTCGGCTACAAGAACTATCCTGATAACGTCGTCAGATACTTCGTCCGCCAGGCTGCATCAGTCGGTATCGATCTTTTCCGTGTTTTCGACTGCCTGAACTGGGTCGAAAACATGCGCGTGTCGATGGATGCGGTGGCGGAAGAGAACAAGCTCTGCGAAGCGGCGATCTGCTATACCGGCGATATCCTGAATTCGGCGCGTCCGAAGTATGACCTGAAGTACTACACCGATCTCGCGGTGCAACTGGAAAAGGCGGGTGCGCATATCATCGCACTGAAGGACATGGCGGGCCTCTTGAAGCCCGCGGCCGCCAGAGTGTTGTTCAAGGCGCTGCGCGAGGCCACCGGCCTGCCGATCCACTTCCACACGCATGATACCTCGGGCATTGCGGCTGCGACCGTTCTCGCCGCCGTCGACGCCGGTGTCGATGCAGTCGATGCGGCAATTGATGCTCTCGCCGGAAACACCTCGCAACCCTGCCTTGGCTCGATCGTCGAAGCGCTGCGCGGTTCCGAGCGTGATCCGGGTCTCGATCCGGAATGGATTCGCCGCATCTCCTTCTACTGGGAAGCGGTGCGCCATCAGTACGCAGCCTTTGAAAGCGATCTCAAGGGACCGGCTTCAGAAGTCTATCTGCACGAGATGCCGGGCGGTCAGTTCACCAATCTCAAAGAACAGGCTCGTTCGCTCGGCCTCGAAACCCGCTGGCACGAAGTGGCGCAGGCCTATGCCGACGCCAACCAGATGTTCGGTGATATCGTCAAGGTGACGCCGTCTTCCAAGGTCGTCGGCGACATGGCGCTGATGATGGTGTCGCAGGACCTGACAGTTGCTGACGTCGTCAGCACCGACAAGGAAGTTTCCTTCCCGGAATCGGTCGTCTCGATGCTGAAGGGCGATCTTGGCCAGCCGCCGTCTGGCTGGCCTGAGGCGCTGCAGAAGAAGGCACTGAAGGGTGACGCACCCTACATGGTGCGCCCGGGTTCATTGCTTGCCGACGCCGATCTCGATGCGGAGCGTAAAGTCATCGAGACCAAGCTTGAGCGCCAGGTTAGCGATTCCGAATTCGCTTCTTACCTGATGTATCCGAAGGTCTTCACTGACTTCGCATTGGCCTCCGACACCTACGGCCCGGTCTCAGTCCTGCCGACGCCCGCCTATTTCTACGGTCTCGGCGATGGCGAGGAGCTGTTTGCCGATATCGAGAAGGGCAAGACCCTCGTCATCGTCAATCAGGCGATGAGCGGCACGGATAGCCAGGGCATGGTCACGGTGTTCTTCGAACTCAATGGCCAGCCGCGGCGCATCAAGGTTCAAGATCGCGCCCACGGTGCCACCGGTGCCGCCGCCCGGCGCAAGGCGGAGCCGGGCAACGCCGCCCATGTCGGCGCGCCGATGCCGGGCGTCATCTCCCGCACCTTTGTCTTGGCCGGTCAGACGGTCAGCGCCGGCGACGTGCTGGTATCGATCGAGGCCATGAAGATGGAAACGGCGATCCACGCTGAGAAGGACGGCACGATCGCCGAAGTTCTCGTTAAGGCCGGCGACCAGATCGACGCCAAGGACCTGCTGGTAAGCTACAACACCTGAAAGTGACGCCTCAATGCCTCTCCTGAAGTTTCATATCTACGAAGGTCGGTCCGACGAAGAGATCGCGACGCTGCTCGATACGTCGCACGCTGCAATGGTTCGTTCGTTTGGAGTACCCAATCGCGACAGATATCAGCTTGTCACCCAACACACTGCGCGAACCATGATCGCGCAGGATACCGGTCTGGGTCTCGAACGCTCACCCCGTTTTGTCCTGCTTGAGGTCGTTTCACGGCCACGATCGCGCGAGGAGAAAATCAGATTCTACGAAACCCTTTGCTTAGAGCTCAGCGACCGCTGTGGCATCACGGCAGAAGACGTCATGATTTCATTCGTACAAAATTCTGACGACGATTGGTCGTTTGGAATGGGGCGCGCGCAATTCGTAACGGGCGAGCTGTGATGCCGTTCCTTAGCAACGCCTGAGTGAAGCGTTCAGGTTCATCTCCATGGCCGCTGCCGGCCCAATGCAGACATGCGCGGTCCAGCATCGTATTCCTTCGGGCGCTCGATTTGGCAAAAATGAGGAGTCTGCGTGGCTGAATACAGCGTTGATCAACCCACTTTTCGTGTCCGCTTGTGGGTTGACGAACGTCCAGACCTACTTGTTGCAAACTGGGGATGGCTCCCGCGCAGCCGACTACGCTGATTACTGCCGGGGAGCCACACCCCGGAAATAGATCGAACCTACACTTCCAAGCTGGCGCGAAGCGCTGGGGGTAGCAGGTCGATCGGAAAATCCTGGTAAGAGACTGGCCGAAGAAAACGATAAATGGCCAAGGTGCCCACAGAGGTCGAGCGGCCGTCCGATGTAGCGGGATATGGGCCACCATGCACCATCGCAGGAGAAACTTCCACGCCAGTTCCGAAGCCATTCACGAGGATGCGGCCCGCCAGCATTTCGAGGGTGGGCACCAGAACACGCGCGGCATCGAGATCACCATCGTCAACGTGCAGCGAGACAGTTAGCTGGCCCTCCAGTGCCTCCAATACCCCACGGAGTTCGTTCTCGTCTCGGCATCTCACGATCAGGCTGGAGGCACCGAAAACCTCCTCATGCAGAGCGTGATGGGAAAGAAACGCAGCACCGTTCGTCTCGAACAACGCCGCACTGACCTGATGAGAACCGTTGGCCGTTCCGGTTGAGAGCTTCGTTACCTCGACATGACCACTGAGTTTTGCGACGCCGTTCTTGTAAGCCTCGCAAATACCACCTGTGAGCATTGTCTGCTCAGGCGTCACCGAGAGCGCAGACGTCGCAGATGCAATGAACCGCTCGAGGTTCGAATCGTCGATCGCTAGCACGAGACCGGGATTGGTGCAGAACTGTCCGGCTCCGAGCGAGAGCGACGAAACGAAGGCCTTTCCGATTTCTTCGGCGCGGTTTCGAAGCGCGTTCGGGAACAGGATGACCGGATTGATACTGCTCATTTCGGCATAGACAGGAATCGGCTGCTTCCGCTCGGAGGCGATCTTCATGAGCGCGAGGCCGCCACGCTGAGAACCGGTGAAGCCGACCGCGCGAATTCGTGGGTCCGCAACCAGGGCCTGACCGACTTCGAAGCCGGAATCCTGGAGCATCGCAAATGTTCCAGCCGGAAGGCCGGCAAGCTCGACGGCCTTTTGAACCGCGCGGCCAACGAGTTCCGACGTTCCTGGATGGGCGGGGTGCGCCTTCACGATAACAGGACAGCCTGCGGCGAGTGCCGATGCTGTGTCCCCTCCCGCGACGGAGAAGGCCAGCGGAAAGTTGGATGCACCGAACACCGCGACCGGGCCAAGTGCCACGTTGCGAAGACGAAGGTCTGGTTTGGGCACTGGTAGTCGATTGGGGTCAGCTGGATCAAAACGCAGTTCCTGGAAGTCACCCCTCCGAACCTCCTTGGCAAAGAGCCTTAGCTGGCCGACTGTCCTTGTACGTTCTCTTTCGAGGTGACTTGCTGACAATCCAGTTTCGCGAGTGGCGCGATCGATCAGCTCATCGCCGATTGCGATGATCTGGTCCGCGATTGTTTCCAGGAATCCCGCCCGCTTCTCCAGCGTGGTTTCTCGATAGTTTGGAAAGGCTTGCCATGCGAACGCGGCTGCTTTTTCAACGTCGTCGCCTGTCCCGCCATGAAACGCGGGTTCGAGGGCATTCCCCGTAGCGGCCTCGATCGCATGGAACTCCTTGCCCGCGCCGCTGACGGATCGCCCGCCGATGAACTGGTCGCCGGTAACTGTCATCATATCTTCCTTTTGAAACTCCGGCGGGCACGTCTCGGCACATGGCCAGACTGACATTGCTCTCGCCTCGAATGTCTGCGGCAGTTATCTAGCGACCAGCATGACCCGTTTTAAGGGGAGCGCGACAAAAAGTATTACTTTTTGTCGCCGTCGCGAATGCTGCGTCGGCCTTACGAGACGCGCACCAACAGCTTGCCGAAGTTGCTGCCTCTGAGCATTCCGATGAAGGCTTCGGGAGCGTTCTCGAGGCCGTCAACTACATCCTCGCGGTACTTTATCTCACCCGAGGCCACGAGCGGACCGAGCTCCTGTTGAAACGCCTCATAGTGCGTGGGGACGAATTCGGTGTTGATGAAGCCCCTCAACAGGAGACTACGGCGCAGGATCGCCGACACCGTCGCGGGAAGCCGGTCCTGCTCGCCGATAACAGGTCCATTGTACTGAGCGATCAACCCGCAGACGGGCACGCGGGCGTAGAGGTTCAGCAGCGGAAGTACAGCATCCCAAACGTGGCCGCCTACGTTTTCGAAGTAGACGTCAATGCCCTTGGGGCAGAGGCCTGCCAGCTCCGAGGCGAAATCCGGCGAGCGGTGGTCGACGACGGCGTCGAAACCGAGTTCGTTCTTGACGTAGTCGCATTTGTCGCGACCTCCCGCAATACCGACCGCTCGAGCCCCGACACGCATGGCAAGCTGACCGACGAGCGAGCCCACCGGACCGGAAGCCGCGGCAACCACGACGGTCTCGCCCGACTTGGGCTGGCCGATTACCTTCATGCCGCCATACGCGGTGAAACCTGGCATACCGAGAACACCAAGTGCTGTAGAGGCTGGCGCTCCGTAGGTGTTCACCTGCTTGACGCGTCTGGCATCCATGTTTGCATGGGTACGCCAGCCTGTCATCGCCCGTACAATGTCGCCCTCCTTGAACCCTGGGTTCTTCGACTGCATGACTTCGCAGACGGTCTCGCCTTCCATGACGCCGCCGACAGGCACTGGCTCGGCGTAGGATTTGGCGTCGCTCATGCGACCACGCATATACGGGTCGAGCGAGAGGTAGAGCACGCGAAGGGAGACTTCGCCATCAAGCGGCGCTTCAATTTCGATCTCCTCCGTCCGGAAATTTTCTGGTCCCGGTGCACCGGTGGGCCGGCTGGCCAAAACGATAGCTGTCGATTTCATGGCGTTGTCCTTTCGATCAGATGTTCGGTAATGGCGGCCCTGAAATGGCCGTTCATGCGTGAGGGGTGGTGAGGTAGCGCTCCGCCGGTTTGTTCAAGGAAATCTTGGGGACCAGGTTCCGACGAGCGGCGTCGTATGCTTCCCACTCGGATATATCCGGCAGGGACGGCAAAGTGATCAACTCGCCGAGGTCAAGGCCGGCAAGTGCCGCATCTACGGCGTCATCAGCACGCATCACGGCCCTCTCGGGCAGATGATCCAACGATCCTCCCGATGCCTTCCAAAACTCGGTGGCGATCGCGCCAGGAAGCACTGCCTGGAAGCGAAGACCAGTTCCGGCAAGCTCCTTATCCAATGATTGGGTCAGTGTGACTACGAATGCTTTAGAAGCCCCGTAAACGCCATTGAACATGCCGGGTGCCAAGGCGAGAGCGGATGCGAGGTTTATGATCGTGCCACCCTTGCGCGCAATGAAAGGGGGGACAGCCGCATAGACCAAACGAGTCAATGCCACGACGTTGACATCCGCTCCATGTCGTCTGCGTTGGCTTTGAGTAAGGGTGCGACAGAGCCAACGCCGGCATTGTTGACGAGCATTGTGATCTCGGAGTTTTCTTTCAAGATGGCCTCCACACGATGGAGGTCCTCGGTGCTACCCAGGTCGGCCTGAACGGTCGCGACCGATCGACCCGTCGCGTCGATGATCGTTCTGGCGACGGCGGCCAAGGCTTCTTGGCCCCTTGCCACTAGGACAAGGTCGAAACCCCGCCGTGCGAGCCTGTCGGCGTAGATCGCTCCGATGCCGGAGGAAGCACCCGTGATCAGCGCTGTACCTTTCGCGGAAGTCATTGCAATACTCCTTTGTTGGGTTCGGCCGCTCGGCGGCGAGGTTCTCAATTGCCCTGGGATCAGACGAGCTTGATCGTGACGTCGATGTTCCCGCGCGTAGCCTTCGAATAGGGGCAAATCTGATGCGCCTCTTCGATCAGCGATTGGGCGACGTCGCGCTCCACACCAGGGATGCCAACATTCAGGCGAGCGGTCAGCGAATAGCCATCGGTGTCGGAAAGATTGAGATCGACCTCTGCGTCGATGGTCACATCGCCGCCGAGCGTGATGCGCTTCTTCTGAACGATAAGCCCGATGGCGCTCTCGAAACAGGCCGACCAGCCGGCAGCGAATAGCTGTTCCGGGTTGGTGCCGATACGTGCCGTCCCCGGAACGCCCAGCCGGACGTCGAGACGCCCATCGGAGCTGCGGGCGACACCGTGTTCGCGACCGCCAGTAACGTGGGTCTTTGCAGTGTATAGAACTTTGGAATTCGCTTTGTGGTCCATGACGCACTCCTGTTTACGTTCGTTGCGGATGCCCGGAGGGGCGAGGTTCGCTTCGTTGATCAGGCGTCGGCGACGTCGATGATCGCTTGGGCGAATGCGGTTGGCGCTTCCTGAGGCAGGTTGTGACCTATGCCTCCCTTGATGAGCCGATGCTCGTAGCTGCCGGTGAATTTCTGCGCGTAGGCGCTTGGGTCTGGATGAGGCGCGCCATTCGCGTCACCTTCCAACGTAATGGTGGGCACGGTGATGGCAGGGAATGACGCAAGCTTGTGTTCCAGCGCGGAGTAGCGGGCTTCGCCTTGGGCAAGCCCAAGCCGCCAACGGTAATTATGGATCACGATCGCTACGTGGTCGGGGTTTTCGAAAGCTGTGGCACTTCGGTCGAATGTGGCGTCGTCGAAATGCCATTGTGGCGATGCGAGCTGCCAGATGAGCTTCGAGAACTCGTGCCGGTATTTGTCGTAGCCCAACTGGCCGCGTTCGGTGGCGAAGTAAAACTGATACCACCAGGCAAGCTCGGCCTTTGGCGGCAGCGGTGCCTTCCCGGCCTCCTGGCTGCCGATGAGATATCCGCTGACGGAGACGGTCGCCTTGGCACGCTCAGGCCATAGCGCCGAAACGATGTTGACCGTGCGCGCACCCCAGTCGAACCCTCCGAGGACTGCCTGTTCGATCTTGAGAGCGTCCATGAAGTCGACAATATCGGCGGCCAGCGCGGTCGGCTGCCCGTTGCGGATCGTGTCGGACGAAACGAACCGCGTTTCGCCATAGCCACGAAGGTACGGCACGATGACACGGAAGCCTTTGGACGCGAGCAAGGGGGCGACGTCGACGAAGGCGTGGATGTCGTAGGGCCAGCCATGGAGAAGCAAGACGGGTGGTCCGTCTGAAGGGCCGACGTCGGCGTAGGCGACGTCAAGCAATCCGGCGCGAAGTTTCTTGAGGGGCGGAAAGGCAGTGTTCGATCCAGGCTTCACTTCGGGCAAGGCCAAGGGGCTTGCCGTAGCTCTGCCGGCGGTCAGAAGCCCTAAGGGAGCGGCCGTGACAGCCGCGGCTGCCGTTCCGATGAGGCAGCGCCTGAGAAGGTCGATGCTTTGTCCAGAATGCGTGTCCATGACATTGCTCCTTCGTCGCGGGCTCGCCCGCCCTTTGGGGTTGCAGAGGGCGGTCGAGCCGCCCTCTGGAGCGTTTGACTATGCCGCCGGTGCCACCGTCTCCATGGCAGCCAAGGCTTTGAGGATTTCCTCCGTCGTCACGATGGCGCTGGCGTAGTTCGGCATGTTGATTTCCAAGGCCGCGTGCATCATTTCGTCGGAGTAGTCGGCGACGGCGTCCTTCACGACCGTCACGTCGTATCCAAGCTCTGCCGCAAAGCGGACAGTCGCCTCGATGCAGGTGTGGGCGATCAGGCCGATGACGATCAGTCTGTGAATGCCCCGCCTCTTGAGCTGGTTGTCGAGGTCGGTGTTGGCAAAGCCGCTGGAGCACCAGTGCTCCGAAGCCACGACCTCGCCCTTGGCGGGAACGAACTCCGCCCTGAATTCGCCACCCCAGGTTCCGTACTCGAAAGTCCGCCGGTTCCATGCCAGTTTCTGGATCGGCGCGATGTACTTCCAATTCTCGTAGTCGCCTTCGCGGAAACGGTGATGCATCGCGAAGAACACGGGCAGCTTAACCTGCCGGGCCGCGTTGAGGATTTGCTCCATATGCGGGACGCAGTTATTGGCTTCGGCGACATCCTTGATGCGCGGCCAGATTTTGCCGCCCTCGGAGATGAAGTCGTTGTACGGATCGACCACCAGGAGACCGGTGATGCCGTGTTCGTAGGAGAGTTCGGACATCGTTTCCTCCGTTCGCCCTCAGGCGGCCTTCGACGGTTGCTGGTTGCGAAGGGCGAAGCGCTCGATGCTGGCGGCAAAGAGCGGGGTCTCTCCCTTGTTGTGGGCTATCGACATCGGCTGGCGCTGCGTGCGGAAGATTTCGAAGGGAATGCCCTGCCGATCGAGGGAGGCGAGCATCTCCGGTGTCGCGAATGACTGCACTCGGTTGGTGAATTCGCAGCGGTCCTTGTCGATCGCCTTGACGCTCATTTCCCAGGTCACATGAATGGTGACGCGGCCGGTTGGCGTGAAGACGTCGGAGTCGGAATCGAGGATAAGATGGCCTTTCTCCCCGAGCGTCTCGATGTAGTGCTGCACCATCAGGCTGCCGCCGATCGTTTCGACGTTGATGGACATACGCTTGCCATCCGGCGCGGTCGTGAAGCCGGCAGCGATGTGAGCTGGCGAGCAGCCCTGATACTCTTTCTCCGGTAACGTGAAGCACCAGGTGGGAATATCCACCTTCTCGATCGGCGCATTGATGATGGCGGAAAAGCTGGAATCGACGATCTGGTTGTCTGACATTGTCTTTCTCCTTCATGCACAGGGGTTGAAATGCTGAATGGACTGCGGCGCGGGGCACGCCGCAGCTCTGGTCAGATCGATTTGCGAAGCGGCTTGAAGGCTGCGCGCAGATCGGCAGTCAGGAGCATGGGTTGTTCCCAGGCTGCGAAGTGGCCGCCCTTGGGAGGCCGGTTGTAGAAGATGAGTTTGGGGTAGGCCTTTTCGGCCCAGCTCTGAGGAGCCTGGTAAATTTCGTCAGGGAAGGCGCTGACCGCGACCGGTATCTTGATGCCGCGTGGGTCGAAGAAGCCACCAGACGGGAAGTGGGCATTATCCCAATAAAGACGGCCAGAAGAGATTGCCGTATTGGTCAGCCAATAGAGCGTGACATTGTCGAGTATGTCGTCCTTCGTCAGGCCTTCCGTTTTGCCGTCGAAAACGCGAGCGATCATGTCATAGCTACGGATATCGTGGTCGAGCATCCATGAGGCAAGGCCGATCGGCGAGTCGACGATGCCGTAGAGCGTCTGCGGCCGGTTATTCATCTCGATGGCGTAACCCAGACCATTCTTGTAGAAATCGTCGAGCTGGTCCCACGCACGCTTTTCATCAGGCGTGAGGTTGGCAGGCGGGGTGCCGGCGGACAGCGATTTGGCTACGTCGGCCGGAACGGTTGCTGCCATATTGGTATGGATGCCGAGAAGACCGGCGGGTTCCTGGACGGCCATCAATTCGGTAACGGCATTGCCCCAGTCGCCACCCTGAGCGACATAATTCGTGTATCCGAGGCGCTGCATCAGCGTGGCCCAGGCCTTGGCGATACGTGGCGGATTCCAGCCAGGCTCGGTCGGCTTGCCGGAGAAGCCGTAGCCCGGAAGCGACGGGATGACGACGTGGAAGGCATCATCGGCGCTGCCGCCGTGTGCTGTCGGATCGGTCAGCGGTTCGATGATCTTGAGCTGTTCGATGATCGAACCCGGCCAGCCGTGGGTGACGATGATCGGCATAGCGTTTTCATGCTTGGACTTCACATGGATGAAGTGAATATCCAGGCCATTGATCTTCGTCGTGAACTGCGGGTAGGAGTTCAGTTTCGCTTCGATTTTGCGCCAGTCGTAGTGCTTGGCCCAGTGGTCGGCGAGGTTCTTGATGGTAGCGAGCTGTACGCCCTGAGAGTGGTCCTTGACTGTCTCGCTATCTGGCCAACGTGTGGCGGCAACCCGGCGGTGGAGGTCCTTGAGCGTTTCGTCCGAGAAATGGACCCTGAATGGCGTAATACCGTCTCCGCTTGGTGTGGCGGCAAGCAAATGGGAGGGCAGAAGCGCACCGGTGCTAGCGACCGCGACGCCCAGCGAAGCGGCAGCGAGAAACTTGCGGCGGTCCTGATCGACTTCTTCGATAACTTTCGTATGCATGGCCGTCTCCTGTGTTTTCGTTTCGGCTGCACCTTTGTGCTGTCCAAAACCTACGGCGGGAGGCGGATGAACGCTCGTTATGCGTTGTTAGACGCTGTTAGGAATCGACGGCGAAGCACACTAACAATTAGTGCGGTTCACGCTTCGCCTGTGTTGTGCAATGTCCTATACCTTCGCGTAGTGGCACAGAGCGAACCGGTGGACTAATGTCCGCCAGCGTAAAAACGTCGGCTTGAGGGAAAGTCATGGCGACCGCAGCAGTTGGGGAAAACACACGAATTCGCTTTGGGCCGTTCAAACTGGCGGTAAGCGAGCGGATGCTGACCAGAGAGGGCATCCGGGTGGAGCTGGGAGGGCGCGCCCTCGAGATTCTTATAGCGCTCGTGAGTTCTCCGAACGAAATCATCAGCAAAAAGGAGCTGATGGACAGGGTTTGGCCGGATGCCATCGTTGAGGAGGGAAGTCTTCGGTTCCATATGGCCGGGCTGCGCAAAGCCCTTGGCGACGGCCACGATGGGGCGCGCTACATCGCCACGCTTGCGGGGAGAGGCTACTGTTTTGTCGCTCCCACTGAACAGGCACTCTCCGACGATAACGACACTGGGGCACCGAACGGATCGTTTCCTCATGCCAACCTTCCTCAGCGGCTCGGCCGCATGGTTGGCCGGGATGTCGACGTTATGAAATTGGGGGCGCAACTGACGGGCTCGCGGCTCGTCACGATTGTTGGCCCGGGAGGCGTCGGAAAAACGACGGTGGCAATTGCCGCTGCCCATCAGGCGGCTGAGGCTTTCGCCGGACACGTGCTGTTCGTAGATTTGGGTGTTATCTCCGATCCAAAGCTTGCGGCGACGACAATCGCCGCAATGCTCGGGCTCCCGGTCCAAGCCGAAGACGCGACACCCGATGTCATCAGGTTTCTCAGAGACAAACACCTTCTGCTGATCCTTGATACCTGTGAGCACCTCGTGGAGGCGATCGCCACTATTGCTTCATCAATCCTCGACGCGGCTCCCCAGGTGCACATTGTCGCGACGAGTCGGGAAGCACTACGGATCAATGATGAACGCATCTATCGGCTGGATGCGCTGGCTTGTCCGCCGGAAGCCACCGCAGCTATCCAGGAGTATCCGGCGGTCCAGCTATTCGTCGAGCGTGCGATAGCAGGCGGTGCCCAGCTAGAGGGAAACGAGGCTGAAGCCTCGATTGTCGCTGACATTTGCCGAAAGCTGGACGGGGTTGCGCTAGCCATCGAACTCGCCGCTCGACGCGTCGAAACCTACGGTCTCGAACAGACGGCTGCATTGCTCGATCAAAGGCTGACGCACTTGTGGCAGGGATTGCGCACCGCCCCGCCGCGCCATCAAACGCTGCAGGCGACCCTCGATTGGAGCTACGGACTTTTGTCCGATACCGAGCGGGCGGTTCTGCGCAGACTCGCAGTATTCGTAGGCAATTTCCCGCTTGATGCCGCTCTGGACGTGGTGGCCGACGAAACTCTCGAGCGCGCTTCCGTTTTTGCCGCCATCGACAGTCTGGTGGAAAAGTCGATGGTGGCCGCTCGCCCGATCGGCGCGATGATGCGTTATCGGCTGCTCGACACCACGCGCGCCTATGTGGTCGAACTCAGCGAGGAAGACGAGCGGGAAGAACTGGCGAGGCGGCATGCCGCCTACTGCCGTCTTTGGTTTGATCAGAACGGCAGCGAGTGGACGTCGCTCTCCACCCCAATGGAGCGAGCGCCGCATTTTAACGCCATCAACAATGTCCGCAGTGCCCTGGAATGGTGCTTCGGAGGAAAAGGCGACGTATCTTTAGGGGTTCGCCTCGTTGCTTCGGTCGCCCCAGTTTTCCGTGCCATGGGCCTGCTTCCCGAATGCCAGCGTTGGACCGAGCGCGCCCTACAGTCGTTGGACGACACAACGCGCGGCGGCATTGAGGAAATGCAGCTTCAGGCGGCGTTCGGCGTTTCGGTCATGTTCATGAAAGGCCACAACGAAGTATCGTCTTCGGCGCTGAACAGAAGTCTGGAGATCGCCCAAGCTCGAGGCGACCAGTTGAATGCCGCTCGGCTGCACGGCCCGATCCATTTTTTCCACTTGCGGAGCGGGGAGTTCCGCCGGTGTCTAGACTACGCCGAACGTTGCTCTGCAATTGCGAGCCAACTCGACAATCCGGCGGCATCCACGCTCTCCAAGGCACTCCTTGGTCTCTCGTATTGTCTGATCGGACGCCTTGAGGAGGCCCATGCGACCTTGGCACCGGTTGTTGGACCAGGACTACTTGCAGCCAGCAAACAGATGCACTACGGGTTCGATCACTATACGTGGGCGAGAATCGGATGGTCTACGAACCTCTGGCTGCAGGGCAACGTCGATCAGGCGCGCGCGGTGATCCGACAATGCTTCAAAGATGCGGAGACGATGCGCCATCCCGTCTCTTTCGCTATCTCCTTGAGTTCGATCGCGACACTCCTCTGGATCGGTGATCTCGATGTCGCCGAAGAGCATTTGATCCCTTTCATCGCTCGCGCGGAGACCCAGGCTTTCGGCCCCTATCTATCCATGGGGCAGGCCTACCAGGCCGAGATTGCAATCCGTCGTGGCCAAGCTGCGGCCGGTGTCACGGCACTCCGGGAACAACTCGAAGTCCTTCATGGGCAACGCTTCGAACTCTTCACGGTCCGGTTTCAGTTCGTGACAATTATGGGGTTGTTGGCTCTCGGACGATTTGCCGACGCGTGGATGCTTTCGGAAGAAAGCGAGCAACTGATCGAAGCTCAAGGGTACTATTCATATCTCCCGGAACTTTTGCGATTGAAAGGTCAAATCCTCTCGACTGCACCGGAACTGAGCGCCCTCGGCTCGGAGGCATATCTCAGAAAGTCGTTGGACCTCAGTCGCAGCCAGGGCGCTGGCGCGTGGGAGCTGAGGGCGGCGACTGATCTCGCGCGGCTATGGGTAGGACAGAGACGAACCGCCGAGGCAGTTGGTTTGCTTCGCCCCGTCTACGAGCGGCTCACCGAGGGAAGAGACACTGCTGTTTTCCGTGCGGCTGCGGAGTTGCTTGCGCGTGCGTAGGATTTCGACAGACTTGCAAGTAATCCGCTCAAGGATGGCTGCTTTTGGCGCTTTGCGGACGAGGCGTTCTCGTTTGGCTCGGCCTCTTTGCAGACACTTGAATCGACCTGTAGGCTTAATCAGTGGATATCGACGTAGCGGAGACTTGCATGAGCGAAATTGCCCTGACGTCTGTCGTTCCGATCCTCTTTGTGCGTGATGTGCCGGTGAGCGCCCAATTCTTCAACGAGAAGCTCGGATTTGACGTCGATTTCCTCCACGGTACGCCGCCTTATTATGGCTCTGTGTCGCGCGGCGCGGCCTGCCTGCATCTTCGGTGTGTCAGCAAACCGAATTTTGCCAGTTTGGCGGCACGCGAGGTCTCGCTTATTCTCGCTACAATTGAGGTTTCGGACGTACACGGGTTGTTTGACGAGCTGCGGGGCCGCGGCGCGGAGTTTGCGCAGGAGCCAACCAGCCAGCCCTGGGGTGGAACTGACTTCCATGTCCGTGACCCGGACGGGAACGTGATCTCGTTCGTCGCCTATGAGTGATGGAACCATAGCAGCAGCAGTCGTGAAATGACCGCTTCTGGCGCTTCTGCGTCAGGAGACCCGTTGGCTGAAGCTGACATCAAACCGCCCACCCGATCGCTCCCCATGTCTCTCGACTGGTCGATCTCCAGCATAAATGTATTGAAGCCTGTGGCTCAGCCCCATAAACGCTGCCGGGGCAATTTTTTTATTGCGGCAGCCGATCCTCTGTCCTTGGAGCGTGTATCGGTTTGAATGGAAGCTGACAAAGGAATGCAGATGTCGATCACTGTCCAGAAAACAATCCCCGCTGCGCGAATGCATCAGTTCGACCAGATGGTCGAGCGGTGGCTTCAGGAAGGTCCGATCAAGCTCGCGACCAATGCCACGATCACCGCGATGGAAAATGCCGCAATCCCGAAGGAAGAACAGGCGGCGATCATCGAGGACCGGGACATCATCATGAAACACAATATGCGACTCGGCCTGATCAGCGAAGTCTTCGCAGCGGCCATCGAGAAGGCTGTGAAATCATCCCGGTCTGGACATGAGGCGCAGGACGAGATCGCTCGATTGATCGTCACTGCAATCGGCATCCGTCAGGACGATGAGAGTGAGCTGGTCACGTTCACCTTCGCTACTCAAAGCGAGGCTGATGCATTCAGCGGGTTCGCTTGACGGCGGCTATCGGCGCTTCTGCGATATGACCGCAACCGGACGTCCTCTTCCGGCCCTTAGCGGCCAACCTGATGGTTCTACTTTCCACGTAAGGCGAAGTTGAACCAAACCGTAAAGAGACGAGAAAACTCCGCCAACGCCAAAAGCAAGAAGCAGCCTCCCCAATGTGGTTCGCCAAAAATCACCCTGCTTAGGAGAACCACCAACAAGTACGAAGCAGAAAGTATCGAAATATACCGCAATAGCGCCACGTCACACCCTCCGTCACTTCTGCCTTAGTGTTCGAAACTCAAAATACAATCTGAGGCAGTGCAATGTAAACGGCTGCTGTCGGCCCAAAGCGGACATCGGCGCATCAAGTCTAGGCAATGGTCCTCTCGACATTTGTGATCGCGCCAACGATGGTGTCCGAAACGAGCTCGCGTTGACGTCGCCACCCCACAGAAACTTGTTTCTCGATATGAAACTGGCTGCCAGCGGGTACAATGCGATATATACGATTGCGGTTGCGTAGCGTTAAAACCCCGTTGTCGATCCGCCAGTCGAATACACGCCGTCGGATGTTGTTCAGGGTCGCGAGGAGATCGGCTGCCGTCGGATAGCGACTATCTTTGTCTAAGTGGCATGCCTTTCGAATGACCCGCTTCAACGTGTCGGGAACATAGGGTGGCAGACTTTCGAGTTTAAGTACGTTACCTTTGCGGATAAGTGCCTCAATCGATGAGTTGTAAAAGGCCTGTCTGTCAAAGTCGTCTAAGGCCGCTCCGATAGCGATTTGCCGCGGGGTCAACCAGTTCTCGATCTCATATGGAAGTACACCTCCCAGCAACTGATAGAGAACCATCCCGAGTTGGTAAATATCTCCTTGCCGATAAAACTGGTTCCCCACGAAGTCTTCGGGAGGGCGATAGATGATAGAATGCTTCGAAAGGCTGTTTGCGACATCATCTTCGCCGATGCGCACTACGGACCCAAAATCGCCGATCACCCTACTGCCATCGTCGGTCACGAATAAGTTGGACGGTTTGAGATCGCGGTGGACGTAACCTTCACCGTGCAGGTAGCTTACCCCTGCACCGAATTGAAGAAGTGCATCGATTGCTTCGACAGGTCCGAAAACTCTGGTAGCTAGTTCGTCATCTAGGTCGCCTGCCGAGCAGTAGCGAGTGATAAAGAAAGCATCGTCCGCGTCTACCGCTTCGGCGTGATCGACTTTGAGAACATGTGCTGACTCTAGCCGAGCCAGCATTGCTGGCTCGATATGAACACCATCACCCCAGTAGTAGAATTTTACGACAACCATTCGTTCGAGGAGCCTATGGTGGCCGATGAGGACGTGACCATTTGCTCCCTTCGTAATGCTTTCGCTGAAAGTGATGCTCTCGCTCAATCGAGCTGCCACCGGTCGCAAGTTGGCCGGCAAGGCCTCAATATCGTATGGCACTAGATCGCACCAAGCTTCTTCAGTTGGTAAGCACCTGAACGATAGGCGTCTGCCAGATAATTCTGCAGACCATTTGGAAGGCCGGCGGCGTTGGTCTTTGCGAATTTCGATAGCGCTACAGGATTTGCAAAGTAGGTCGAAATATCGGGTACCAATTGCACCAACGCCTCGATCTTAAACGACGGCCCGCCTGCGCCACGTTGCCCACCCGATGCGCGCTGCTTGATACAAAAGCCTTCGACCTTGTTCTCATGAGCGAACGCCGTTATGGCCTTGAGAAATGTTCTCAAAGAGTCGCTGGACTTCTCGTCCTCCAGCGTGATCTTGCGGGTGTGGCATGGATGGTACAAAACTCCGCCCGCGCCGTCCGACGACACAACAGCAAGATTGGCTGTGCTTCCGGAAATTTGTACACCGCATATCCTCATTTTTCCCCCAGAAAGCAATCACATCCAGCAAAGCAGCGTAGGTATTCAATGTATAGCTACGCGACTTGCCCGCAATTTTCCATGGATAATTGATGCGCGTACAACCGAGAAGCAGGCGGCAGTAACCGCATCGCACGAGCCAATCAAGAGCTCTAAATTATGCAGAACACAGAACATTTAGTTATGTCCGCTTCTGGCGCAAAGCAGACCTCAGCGGGCTCGGGTTCGATGATTACGCTTCGATACCACTCGTAAAGTCCAAAAAAATCGATCGAGAGCAACAGGTGAGCCGATTACTGCCAGCAAAGTCCTTGTCAAGGACCTGGTGGTAATAGGACCATACGCTTTCACGTTGAAGCTCTAGCTCGCGGTGCCAAGGATTTTAGGACGAGAGTGAGAGCATCTAACGTTCACGCGACAGGAAGCTTGATTTCCACCCGCTGCCGAGTCTCCAACGCAACGAGCACCTGCTCAGCGATGAAAGTCGCTGCGAACCCGTCCCATGACGTCGCCGCCCCCTCCGCGACGGTCCCGTTTGCGATCGCGGCCACCCATTTCTGGTTCTGAATGCGATAGGCGTCAGCGAACCTGGGAATCCAGTTCTGCGGATAAGAGGTTTGTTCACTGCCATTGATCCGTAGCCGTTGTGTCGTTGGCTCGGCAAGCGAGACGGTGCCATTCGAGCATACCGCCTCGGCCTGCACATGATAGCCGTAGGTAGCATTCATGAAGACTTCGACAGAAATCACCGTACCGCCTGCGGTTTCGAAAACAAACAGCGCGGGGTCCTTTTCCTTGGTGGGAATCGCGCTTACAGCAATCAACTCGTCGTTGAGCAGCCAGCGGCATATGTCGATCTCGTGCACCAAGGTATTGGTGACAGGCATCGCGCCGACAAACCATGGTGGAGCCGACGCATTGCGATGACTACAGTGCAACATGCGAGCCCTGCCCAGTTCTCCACCGGCCAACGTTGTCTTCATAGCTCGATATGATGGATCAAAGCGTCGCATGTAACCTGTTTGGACCAACGAGCGACCCAACCGCTTTTCCAGGCGAACGATTTCGAGTGCCTCTTCGGACTTGGTGGCGAGCGGTTTCTCGCAAAGAACAGGCTTTCCCGCTGCCAGCGCTGCTTTTAAGAGACCGAAGTGTGTGTCATCAGGCGAAGCAATCAGCACCGCGCCAACGGAGTGATCATAGACGAGCGCCGATGGATCGGTCGTCGTTCGGGCACCTTTTGCCGCTGCCTCCGCCCGCCCAACGTCCTGATCGGCGACCATCGCCAGGTGCGCGCCAGATATTTCTTCCCTAATGATGCGTGCATGATCTGCACCCATCACCCCTGCCCCAATGACACCAATTCCAATGCTCATTGAATGTCCCCTCTGATATAGCGACCGGGATCAACCCATACGTTGCCGCCGGCTTGCGAGGCCAATGCGGCTTCCACAAAGGCAACGCCTGCCAGTCCTTCAACAGCTGTCGCGAAGAATAACGGAACATCGACCGGTCGCCCTTCCCGCTTTGCTTCGATTGCCACCGCGACCTCGGAATAAACGTTCGCGAACCCTTCGAGGTAACCCTCAGGGTGTCCTTTGGGTACTCTCGTCATCATGTAGGATTCGGGTAGAAGGCCAGAGTTGCCCTTCGACAGGAGCCGCGGCGCTTGATCGGTCGGGGTGTACCGTAGGACGTCCACGTCGTCCTGCCGCCATTCGATCCCGCCTTCGGTTCCATAGACTCGAATTCGGAGACCGCAGTCATTGCCCGGAGCAACCTGGGTGATAATCATGGTGCCCCTCGCCCCATTTTCAAAGCGAAGCAAGACATGCGCGTTGTCGTCAAGCCTGCGCCCAGGAACGAGGGAATCGATATCTGCGAGCAACTCCGTCACCCGCTGCCCTGACACAAACTGCGCCAGATGCCATGCGTGGGTGCCAATGTCGGCGATGGCACCGCCGGGGCCCGACCTTTTCGGGTCCGTGCGCCAAGCAGCCTGTCCGTCGCCCGTCTGGTCGATCGGGCGAGTGAGCCAATCCATGACAAACTCAACATGCACGAGACGGATGTCTCCGAGTTCACCGTTCGCGATCATCGCTTGTGCCTGCCGCACCATCGGATACGCAGCGAAGGCGTGGGGGACAGCAAACAGTAGATCGGAATCCGCTGCTCGCTGAACCAAGTCCCTTGCGTCTTGTAACGTCGTCGTTATGGGCTTGTCGCACACGACATGGATGCCAGCTTCGAGGAACGTTCGCGCGATCTCGTGGTGAGTAAAGTTCGGGGTGGTTATGGCAACGACCTCGATACCGTCCGGCCGCGCTGCTTCTTGCCGAGCCATGTCTTGGTAACTCGTGTAGCTCCTCTCGGGCGATAGAAACCATTCCGCCCCAGCCCGCTTTGCTGTTTCCGGATTAGAGGACAACGCTCCCGCCACCAGCTGGTAGCGATTATCCATGCGAGCCGCGATTGCGTGAACGGGACCGATGAAGCCGCCACTACCTCCGACAATGCCCATGCGTATGGGACGGCTCGATTTGGGAAGTTGAACGTTGGACGTCCGCCCCCGCTTCTCCTCCTGCATCATCTACTCCACCGTCAACCATGACTGTTCTCGAGACGAACGCTGGATCGTCTCTATGACGGTCTGAATTCTCAGGCCCGCGCGGAAGTTAAACGGTTCGGATCGCAACCCTGCGATTGCCTCGATGTATCCGGCCACCTCGATGGCTTTCAGGTCATTGAAACCAAGTTGATGCCCTGGCGCAACGCAGAAGCGGCCGTAGGGTGCATGGTCGGGTCCTGCTTCGATCTTTCGAAAACCCTGGCGTCCCTTCGCGTCCGACGTCGAGTAGAAATGCAGCTCGCTGAATCGTTCTTGAGTAAACGAAATCGCTCCCTTCGTGCCGTAGACCTCGAAATCGTGCTGCATTTTGCGGCCGGTTGCGATCCAGTTTCCCTCGATCGATCCGGTGGCTCCATTCCCAAAACGCACGAATGCCCTAGTAACGTCGTCGGTCGTGACGCTCTTGTTTCCACCCCGTCCGTCCGGGCGGCTGTGGATCATGGTTACGCAATCCCCCATCACTTTCGTGATAGGCCCGAGCAGGAATTCAGCAGTCGCGAGAGCATGGCTACCTATGTCGGCCAACGCGCCACCGCCGGAAGGATCATGTCGAAAAGTGAACGGGTTGTTCTCGTCGACCATGTAGTCTTCAGCATGAAGACCGCGGTAGCCGCGAATGTCTCCCAGTTCGCCGGCAGCAATCATCTGCTTAGCAAGGACGACCATGGGATTGCAGAGATAATTGAATCCGACCTGTGTCTTGATCCCTGCGCGTTCTGCTGCTTCGGTCATCTCACGGGCATCGGCAGCCAAGGGAGCCAACGGTTTTTCACAGTAGACGTGCTTTCCAGCCGCAATGGCAGCGAGCGCCATTTCCTTGTGAAGAGCGTTGGGAGCTGTGATGTCGATGATGTCGATCGATGGGTCGCTGACCATGGTATGCCAGTCGTCCGTCGCTTGAGCAAAGCCAAGTGCACTGCGGGCAGCCTCGGCCTGAGGCAGGTTCACATCCGCGATACACGCAAGTTCGACGTCATACGGAAGCTCGAAGACCCTCTGGGCTGCAGCAAAGCCGAAGACGTGGGTCTTTCCCATGAAGCCCGATCCAATCAGCCCGAGCCGGAGTTTGTTTTTCATGTAGTAAATCCTTTGATCGTGGACCTAGTCGGCTTCGTGCATGCGTCAGGCATGGCTGAGCATCCCGCTCAACGGGGAAACACACAGTTCTTGGTCGGGTTGTGTTGGAATTTGTGGCTAATCGCCGCGACTGAAGGTTAGCAAAAAATGGTCAAGCAAGGTCTCCTCCACCCTCCTTGTAGTTTCGATTGCAGCTGTTTCGGTTGATGCCGCCCCCACGCTACAGCAGTCACGCAACATTCTTTGCAATTTTCTTGATCTGTCAACATATATTCTGTAGGAGCGGATCATGATGACCATGATCACTTTGATCGCGTTTGGAGAGAGGGTCGAATGAAGGCAAAACTTGGAATCGCACCAATCGCCTGGTGGAATGACGATCTGGCGGAGATCAGCAGTGACATTTCTCTGGAGGGATGCTTGGCAGAAGCTAGCCAGGCGGGCTTCACTGGGATGGAAACTGGTCGACGGTTCCCGATGGACGCTAAGGTTTTGCAGCCGATTCTCGATCAACACGGCATTAGTGTCTGCGGCGGATGGTTCTCCGGTTTACTGCTGGAGGGCGACATCGAAGCGGAAAAGGATCGAATTTCTCAGCAGATGGAGCTATTCAAGGCCGTGAATGCTCCCTGCATTGTCTATGGCGAGACGGCAGGAACGATCCAAGGCGATCGAAATGCTCCCCTTTCTACGAAACGGAAGCTCAGCGAAGATCAAATCCGCGACTACGGGCGGAAGATGACGGCTTTCGCAGAATGGTGCGCCGACCAGGGGATGCCGATCTCCTACCATCATCACATGGCCGCGCCGATCGAAACCGAAGAGGAGGTCGATCTGTTGATGAAACATTCCGGCCAAGGTCTCCCGCTCCTGTTTGATGCCGGACACATGGCGTTTGCTGGCGGAGACGTTCTAAGGGTAATCGACAAGCATCATGCACGCATCACACATGTACATACGAAAGACGTGCGCCTTCCCGTAATCAATGCTTTGGATCGCACTAAGGAAAGCTTCCTCGATGCTGTGATCAAAGGTGCGTTCACCGTTCCCGGCGACGGTAGCCTCGATTTCGACGCTATCGTAAAGCGACTTGCCTCATACGGCTACGAGGGTTGGTTCGTCGTCGAAGCGGAGCAAGACCCGATTGCGAACCCGCCGTTGGAGATGGCCAAAGTGGGGCACAAGGAATTGCTCCGTGTTATGGCCGCCGCAGGTTACGAGGTTGTCTCGTAAACCACCTGCCGCACGAGGTGACGTAGCTCTGGGGATCGTCTCGGCGTACACCAAGACGATCCGCTTGGCCTGAGGCGAGATGCCTGACGACGAAGGCAGCACACTTTGTGCAGCTCTCGCGAATTCAGCAACCTCGATTTCTCCGGTGTAGTTTCAGCTCGGTTCCGCAGTTTGCAGGACTTTGCTCGATCAATTCCGCGGCTGACAGCCGTACTTCGAAGACATTGCTCTTGGTTTTTGCTCCGCCAGGCTACCGGTTTATGCGACGGTCGGTGGTGTGACTACCTTCAGTGCCAATTCCGTTCCACGCTTGATTGGAAGCGTGATCGATATGAAACCGTTCGCCGGGTCGCGGATGAATTCAAGAAAGTCCGGCTCGGCGTTGTCGTTAAGAACATAACCTCCGACCCTGAGCTGCGGCGCGACGATTTCGATAATCTGCCGAGCAAGGGACGGCCCCTCCGGCTGTGGCCACCCATCGATAAGGGCAAAGTCTATCTCGCCACCAAGTTCGACGAGAGTTTCCCTGGCGTCGCCCTGGCGAATATCCGCGTAGTCCGAGAGACCCGCGTCCGCGAGATTGCTTCGGGCGACATCAACCTTCGCCTTGACTAGCTCCGAGCCGATGACGATACCACCGCCGTTGTCGCGGATTGCGGCCGCGAAATAGATCGCGGACATGCCGACGGAAGTGGCGAAGTCGACCACCCTTTTCGCCCCCATCGCCCTGCACAGCAGATAGATCAAATCGCCCTGATCTGGGTGGATGGAGAAACCGAAGTCGGCGAAGGCCTCGGCGTCGTGGCGTGACGCACCATCAAATGCTTCACGACGCGGCTGGCGGCGCTCCTCGTTCATTCGTTCGAGCACGCGCAGTACGCGGGTGTCTCTGATCGGACTGGGTTTGCTCTCTAGCTTTTGTTCAGACATCACGTGCTCCTGTTTTTGGTTCTCAGTTCAAAGCGGGTTGCGGCTGTGCCGTGGTCGCAGGTGCCTTGCGGTGGAAAAGCTTGCCAACGACCACGAAAAACATTGGCACGTAGAAGATTGCGAGGGCTGTGCCAGTGAACATCCCTCCGAGCACAGCCGTGCCTATAGCGATACGCCCCTGCGCACCTGCACCCGTCGCCACCGCCAGCGGCAGAACGCCAGCGATAAAGGCGATCGAGGTCATAAGGATCGGGCGCAACCTAACCCGAGCGGCTTCCAGTGCGCTCTCCAACAGGTCCTTGCCTTGTCGACGCGAGGCCTCGGCGAATTCAACGATGAGGATGGCATTCTTCGAGGCAAGACCGATCGTTGTCAGAAGACCGACCTGGAGCAAAATGTTGTTCTCGAGCCCTCGGAGGGTGACGGCCAGTACCGCACCGATCACACCAAGCGGGATTACCAGCATGACCGCAAAGGGCACGGACCAGCTCTCATAAAGAGCGGCCAGGCATAGGAAGACGACGATCACGGACAGTCCGTAGAGATATCCGGTCTGTCCATTTGTCTCGTTCTCCTGGTATGACAGCCCACTCCAAGCATAGCTCGTGCCCGGCGCTACCTCTTCCTGAAGCGCCACCATTTCAGCCATGGCTTCACCCGAGCTGAACCCCGACGCAGGCTCGCCGTTGATCTCGTAGGACGAGCGGCCATTGAAACGCGACACGCTGTTCGGTCCCATTTCCCAGCTCATCGATGCGAAGGACGAAAACGGGACCATCTTCGTGACCCCGTCCGCGGACGTGGCGCTCGAACGAACAAACCATTTGTTCGGGTCCTGCGGCAACGCGCGGTCTGTCGCATCAGCCTGCATGTAGACCTTCTTGATACGGCCCCGATCGACGAAGTCGTTGACATAAGTGCCGCCCCAGGCCGAGCTGAGCACCGAGGCCGCGTCCGCATCGGTCAGCCCCAACACCGACAGCTTGGCGTCGTCATAGGTGACCCGCAACTGTGGAGTGTCCGGTAGCGTTGATGCCCTGACGCGAGCAAGCTTGGGATCAGTTGATGCGGCGTCGATCAGCTTGTCCCTGAGTGCGACGAACTGATCGCGAGGCATCCCCGAGGAATTCAGTAGCTCGAAGGTGAACACGTTCGACTGCCCAAGGCCGTGGATCGAGGGCGGCGTCATGATGAAAACCTCGGCGTCCCGCAACTTGGACAGCGTCGCGTTGGCCCTGGCTGCAATGGCACTTACGGCCTGACTAGCCTCTTTACGGTCATCGAAGGACGACAGACTCGCGAAGGCCTGCCCGGAATTCTGCCCCGAACCACCGAAGCCCGTCCCTGTTACGGCGAACATCGTCGGGACGTCCTTGGATTCGTTTTTTTGGAAGTAGGCATCGATCTCGCCGCGCACCTTCTCGGTGCGTTCCTTCGTTGCGCCTGCAGGGAGCGTGAACTGGATCATGAGCTGACCCTGGTCTTCGGTAGGAAGGAAGCCCGTTGGGAGGCGGATAAACAACGCACCCATGACGACAAGTATGACCGCGTAAACCACGAGGTGGAGCCCTCGATGTCCGATCACTCCTCGCGTCAGGTGAACGTAGCGGTTGGTGCTCCGGTCAAACCATCGATTGAATGCTCCGAACAGACCCCGGCGATGAAGCGGATCGTGAGCGCCGGGCTTGAGGATCGTTGCGCAAAGAGCGGGCGAAAGAACGAGTGCGACAAGCACTGAGAGTGCCATCGCCGACACGATCGTAATCGAAAACTGGCGGTAGATGACGCCGACCGATCCTCCGAAGAAGGCCATGGGAACCATAACAGCGGAAAGCACTGCCGCGATGCCGACCAGCGCCGAGCCGATCTCGGACATCGACTTGACTGTCGCGGCTTTGGGGTCAAGCCCCTCCTCCGCCATAAGACGCTCGACGCTCCTCGCATGAGACTTGGCCGTGTCAAGACCTCGGCGGACGGCTGCGAAGGTTTGAGGCTAGCCCGGACATAGTGTCTTCCCGTACCAGCCCGAGCGCAGCCGCGACGTGCCACCACCCATGATCGGCTTGACGAACGATCATGCATTCCGCGCTCACGCCCATGTGGTTTCCCTCGAAGGAGTGGCCGACCGCGATGTGGGCCACCTCCTCTGGAAGGCCAACAGTCAGACAGACGTACATACCAAACACCGAGTGCCGGAAGGTAGGCTCTCCAGCATCGGCAGGCCGTTCTGCCCAACGCTGCCGGTTCGTTGGATCGAACTCGTACGGTTTGCCAACATCATGACAAGCCGCTCCCGCCAGCAGAATATCCCAGTCTATGTCGACCTGCGGATAGGCCTGCTCGAATTCCCTGGCAATCACCTGTGCGTATCTGAAGACGCCGCGAAGATGGTCAGCCTGCGTTCCGGATTTCAAGACGGGCGAACCAGGGTTGCCATCCGGCGGAATGTCGCAAATCCTGCCAAAGTCAGAGCAGCACAGCGCGTAAGCCCAGGCCTCGATTACTCCCTCGCGGAGGGTTTGGTTTGAAATCTGAGTGATTTCTGGGAAGTCGTCGATCACGCCCCGTCGGGTTTCAGGCGTGATCGCGCGACGGAGGGTCGGATAGTGGTAGGTCATACTGCTGCCGTCTGTGAATTGGGATAGGGTTTGGTCGTCGACGGAGCGAACTCCGGTGCGATCGGCTTGCGGGTCATCGTCAGCGTGGCGATTGCACCGACGACCAGGAGCGCTGCGGCGATGCCAAAGGCGTACTGGTAGCCTCCGGTAGCCGAAACGACGTAACCTGTGATGATCGGAGCGATCAGGCCAAAGAAGTTTCCGCCGAGTGCGGTGATCGCGATCACGCGGGACACGTCGCGCGGATTGCCGAGAAGGTCGCTAGCCAGCGAGAAATTCAGCCCGGCTCCGGTGGTGGAACCAGTTAGCACGAGCGTCAGAACGATTAGCAGCTCGGTAAGATTGGAGACGAACGGTGCCGCGACGATTAGGAGCGCCAAGCAGGCCATGGCAGCGATGAAGTTACGCCGTTTGCCGCTGCGGACCGCATCCGAAGAAAGGAACCGGTCACTGGCTCGAGCTACGATGAGGCTGAGTAGGACGGTGATGAGATAGGGGATAGCCGTTAGGTAGCCCGTATTCATGGTTGATAATTCCTGGGTGGATTGCAGGTACGTCGGCAGCCAAGTCAGGAAAAGGTAGGCCGTATACACGAGGCAGGCCTGCGTAACGACCAGTCCCCAGACACTTGTCTGCGAGAACAAGTAGCGCAGGCTAGATGGCGGCGTCTCGGCATGCACGGACTGCCCGGCCCCGTTTCGCTCGGCCAAAATCTTGGTGCGCTCGGCGTCCGAGAGCCACGATGCTTTCTCGGGAGGCGCATACCAGATCAGCCATGCCGCCAACCAGACGAAGCCGAGCGCGCCGAGAAGCACGAACGACGTCCGCCAACCTGCATATTCAACCAATCCAGCGGTGACGATGGCACCTACAGCCGGGCCGGCTGACGAGCCTCCGTTTAGGAGTGTCGTCACAAGACCGCGTTCTCGCTCAGGAAACCAGTCGCGGATCACCCGGCCGGATGCCGGATAGGACGAAGCTTCGCTAGCGCCCATGACAAGCCGTGCTGCGAAGATCGACGCAAAGCCCGTGGTCGCGGCGGTCAGTGCGGTCGCGGTGGACCAAAGCGCGATACCGCCGCTGATGACACGCTTGGCCCCTATTTTCTCGACGAGAAGACCTACCGGGATCAAGCACACGACGTATGTCCAAAGGAAGCCCGAGAAGAGGTAACCCATTTGGACGGGCGTAAAGCCGTATTCTGCTGCGATGAACTTCGACGCGATCGATAGCGCGATCCTGTCGATGTAGTTGATGATAACGGCCGTGAAGATAAGGACGGCGATCCAAACGCGGCGTCTCTGCATAATTTCCTCCAAAATTTCAGACCGCGACAACCGTGTGATTACGAGTTCGATCTCTATCGATCAACCGCGTTCACCTGCTGCGAGGCCCTCCCCCTATTTTCGAAGGCCAAGTATTCAGATATAGGTAAACGATGTCCAATGAGAACAAATCCGTAAAACACATAGGCATTACCTATGAATAACTTCAGCATTCCTCAGTTGGTGGCGTTTCGCTGGGTGGCCGAACTAGGCAGCGTTCAGCGCGCCGCCGACAAGCTGAACATCACCCAGCCGTCCGTATCCCTGCGTATGAAGCAGTTGGAGGCGGAGTTGGAACTGCCGCTATTCGAGCGGCACGGCCGAGGCCTCAAGCTGACACGACACGGCCACCTCTTTCTTCAGAGGGCTATGCCTGTCGTCGATGCGTATGAGCAGCTTCAACGGAATACCGGGGCTTCGGCGCTGATTGGGACGCTCAAAATCGGGCTGGCAGAAGGCTTCGCGGTGGCATCTATGCCGACGCTGATCGCTCGGCTTCGAGAGGATTTCCCACAGTTGCGGCCGGAGTGGACGGTCGCAACCAGCGCGGGATTGGAGCAACAGCTAGCCGACGGTACCCTTGACATGGCGATCCTGGTCGATCCCCTCGGATTGCGGGACGTCCGGTTGTTTGCTCTGGGGGTCCAGCAAAATTGCTGGGCCGTCTCGTCATCCACCTTCCCCACGATGAGCGCGTCGAGAACCGCACTCTCGAAAATGACGATCATCACCACGCCTCCTCCCACAGCCATGTACCGTGCGACGATGGGTTGGTTTGCAGAAGGTAAGGTGACGCCCGAAAACCTCTGCCTCTGCACGAGCCTCAACGCGGCAGCCCAACTTGTTGCAGCGGGTCTGGGGGCTGGCATCTTTCCGACAAAGATGGTGGACGCTTACCCATTACACGGCACGCTGCGGAAGTTGGAACTGGATGGGCTTTTAAGTTCAGGACGTGTGTTCGTAGCCGACAGATCAACCTCGGATGAAGCGAGAACCCAGTCCATGATGGCTATCATTGAACAAGCTGCACAGACGATTGGGTACTTCAATTCATGACTACCGGACGTGCCTGTTGCCGCGCTCGCGAAACTCATGGTTATCCTTCATTGAAGTGATAGCGGCGGCTGCGCATGGAGGCCCTTTCGCTCTGGACGCATCGTGAAACGGGACCAGGAACAAAAAGTCGGCAGACGCATTTAGTGGGCCAAAAGGTTCTCTCAAACCTTTTCCAAAGACCCCAACGCTTGGCTGGCACTATTGGCTGGCCACTGCTGTGAGGCAAGAGATGTTCTTTACGGAGGATGTTGTGATGTCTCCCAAAATTTTCAGCCGCCACGATGAAGCGCTCAACTCCGATGACCTTCGCGCGTGCCACTTGGTTCTGGAGGCAACATGCAAGGATTTTGGGATTGAGCTTGGCTCCGAGGAGTCCGATCGTATAGCGGCAATAACCATCGAGCTGTATCAACAGGGCGTACGAGACGTCGGCCAGCTGACACAGCTTGTTGACGCGGCGCGTGGACTCAGACTCAATCCTGATGAATGAAGGGGTCGAGAACGGCTAATGAAAGTTCCGGCTCTTCACCTTGAGAGTGTCGATGTGAAGGTCGGGAATGAAGATGTCCCTCGGCTTTACGGCTGCTCTCTCCCGTGAATCCGGGCTCCCCGGTGAACCATGGGCAAACTCGTCTCCCCGGCCCGTCGGAATTTTGAAATCTGCGTCACGGTCTGCGAGGGCGGATAGATCGCTGGAGAGGTCGAAGAGCTGTTGCGCTACGAGGTGAACGACGTCCCCTTCGCGCTGGATGCGGCCGTTGATCGCCATCATGGACGATCCAAGCACGACCTGGCGACGCTTTTCGAACAGTGACGGCCAAACGACCACATTTGCGGGCCCGCTCTCGTCTTCGATCGTGATGAACATGACACCCTTGGCCGATCCCGGCTTCTGACGCACCAGGACGAGACCAGCAGTCATCAGCCATCGACCGTCGCGGGCGCTCATCGCCTCCTGGCAGGTCACGATATGACGTTGCTTCAGATCGCTCCGCAGGAAACTGATCGGATGGCTGCGCAAGGTCAGGCCGACATGACTGTAGTCCTGAACGACGTTGTGCCCTTGTGTCATCTGCCGCAGCGCGACCTCCGGCTCCTGTTGTTCGGCAATCGCCCGCGCCGCTCGCTCGGATGCCGCGGCAAACAAAGGCAGCGGCTCGTCGCGCAGCGCCTTGATGGCCCAGAGTGCATCGCGCCGCGGAAGCGCGAGCGACGGCAGGAACGCGTCGGCCTCGGCGCACTGTACCAGCGCCTCGGTCGGCACATGCGATCGCCGCCAGGTGTCGTCGACGGTCTCGAATGCGGAGTTCATCCGGGCAGCAACAATCCTGGCGGCATCGGCTGCCGCTAATCCCTTGACCATACGCATGCCGAGACGCACGGCGTGGCGGCCCGTTTTCTCGACTTCCTCGAGAGTGCAGTCCCACCGGGACCTGTTGATACAGACTGGTCGGACTTCGACACCATGCGCTCGGGCATCGCCGACGATCTGGGCGGGCGCATAGAAGCCCATGGGCTGCGAGTTCAGTAGAGCAGCGCAGAAGACATCGGGGAAATGGCACTTCACGAAATTGCTGGCATAGGCGATCAGCGCGAAGGACGCAGCATGCGACTCCGGGAAGCCGTAGGACCCGAAACCCTCAAGCTGGCTGAACGTCTTCTCTGCGAACTCGGGCGAGTACCCGTTCTTGATCATCCCTGATACCAGCTTGTCCTTGAAGCGCGAGACGCCGCCGGTGAATTTGAAGGTCGCCATGGATTTGCGCAGCTGGTCCGCCTCACCGCCGGTGAAGCCGGCACAGACCATCGCCACTTTCATCGCGCTCTCCTGGAAGAGCGGGACGCCGAGTGTCTTGCCGAGGACGGCCTCCAGTTCAGGCGTTGGGTACTCGACGGCCTCCTTGCCTTCGCGCCTCCGGAGGTAAGGATGCACCATGTCGCCCTGGATCGGACCTGGTCGGACAATGGCGACCTGAATCACCAGATCGTAGAACGTCCGTGGCTTCATGCGCGGCAGCATCGCCATCTGGGCGCGGGATTCGATCTGGAAGGTACCGAGGGTGTCCGCCTTGCGGATCATTGCATAAGTGGGCGGGTCCTCCTGCGGGATGCCGGCAAGGTCGAGCGGTTCATTCTTGTGCATGCGGATCAGTTCGAAGGCCTTCGACATACAGGTCAGCATGCCTAGCGCCAGGACATCGACCTTCATGAACTTCAGTGCCTCGATGTCGTCCTTGTCCCATTCGATGACCTGGCGGTCGGCCATCGAAGCCGGTTCGATTGGTACAAGATCGTCGAGCCGATCATGGGTGAGAACGAAGCCGCCGGGATGCTGACCAAGATGACGGGGAGCGCCCATCAGTTGCTGCGCGAGCCTGAGCGTCAGCGTCAGCCGCCGGTCCTCGGGGTTCAGGCCCTGCTCCCTGATCTTGCGATCGCTGACCAGTTCCTCGGACCAAGACCACATGCCTGACGACAGTGCCTTGATGATATCCTCCGGCAGCCCCAACGCCTTGCCGACATCGCGGATCGCGCCCTTGGCGCGGTAGCGGGTGACTGTCGCACAAAGGGCCGCCTTGTCATGGCCGTAGGTCTTGTAAATCCACTGGATGACCTCTTCCCGCCGCTCGTGTTCGAAATCAACATCGATGTCGGGCGGTTCATCACGCTCCTGGGAAATGAACCGCTCGAACAGGAGGTCATTGGTCTCTGGATCGATCGAGGTGATCCCGAGGATATAGCAAACCGCCGAATTGGCTGCCGATCCTCGTCCCTGACAAAGGATGCCCTGGGAACGGGCGAAGCGGACGATGCTGAAGACGGTCAGGAAATACGGCGCGTATTTCATCGAACGGATGAGACTGAGTTCGTGCCTGACGACTTGCAGGACCTTCTGCGGCAGCCCTTCCGGATAGCGGATCGGAATGCATTCCCGGACGTAGTGCTCTAGCGACTGCTGGGCATCCAAACCTTCAATGATCGCCTCCTCGGATACTGGTAGGTCAGCTCCTCCAGGCTGAAGCGACAGCGATTGACGATCTCCATCGTCCGAGCCAGCGCTTCGGGATAGCGAGGAAACAGGCGTCCCATCTCCTCCGGCGGCTTCAGGTAGCGATCGGCGTGCCGTTCGCGTTCGAAGCCGACGTCGTCGATCGTAGTGTTGTTGCGCACACAAGTGACCACGTCCTGAAGCTGCCGGCGACCCGGTTCGTGGAACAGCACGTCGTTGGTCACCACCGTTCGTACCTTGAAGCGAGACGCCATGTTGGAAATCTCGTGCAGCCGCAACTGGTCGTTCGGACGACGCCTTAGACAGAGCGAGACGTAGGCTCGGTCCTTGAAGACATCGGCCATCTTCCGGAGCTGGATCGCGCAGGTCTCGTCAGGCAGGTCTGGAACGAGGATGCCGATGAGGCCGTCGGCATAGAGCGCGACATCATCGAGCGTCAGGATGCAGTTCGCCTTGCCGCCGCGACTCTTGCCCAGCGTCAGCAGCCGGGTCAGCCGCGAGTATGCCGTACGATCTGTCGGATAGACGAGGATCGACATGTCGTCCTGGAGATCAAGGCGGCAGCCGACAACGAGCCGAATGCCAGTGCTCCGCGACGCTTCGAGCGCACGGATGATCCCGGCGAGACTATTGCGGTCGACGATACCGATCGCATCGATGCCGAGTGCCTTGGCGGTGGCAAACAGCTCGTCTGCCGAGGACGCGCCGCGCAGGAACGAGAAATGCGTCGTGACCTGAAGCTCGGCGTAGCTCATGCGAATATTCCGTGCAGGAACCAGCGATGCGAGCCAGTCTCGAGATCGATGCCGTCGCCGGAGCGGAACACCCAGAAGCGCTGACCGCGGTCGTCCTCGACCACGAAGTAGTCGCGGACCGCCTCCAGCTCGCTGTCACGTTTCCACCACTCCCCGAACACCCGCTCCGGCCCATCGGCCCGGGTGATCTTGCGACGCTTGCCGCGCCAGGTAATGCTGACCGGCGGCCGGTCCGGCATCAATGCGATCGCATCGATCGGGTCGGGCTTGTGGAGGAGACGCACCGGCCGTGGCCAATGATGGACCCAGCTCTCCTCGGTCGGAAGCGTCGCTGCGGCAATCCTCTGGATGCTACGCTCTGGGACATCGGAAGCGACGGGCGCGAGCCGATAGACGCGTTGCCCGCGATTGCCGAAGACATCGATCAACGGCGTGATATCGGTTGTGTCCTCTTCGATGAGGGATGATGCTCGCTGCTCCTCCTCGAGCGGCTGCGTCATGATCGCGACCAGTGACAGCTTCTCGATGCCAAAGCCCGGCTCGATCTTCTCGGTCCTGTCTCGAAGGAGCTTGGTCAGCCACGCGACATCGCGAACGGGTTTCGCGGTGCCGGCACGGATCGCCTGCCTCACACCGTCGACCTTCTCAACGATCAGATCGAGCCGTCTGACTCCTAGCCCCTTTCGCTGCAGCTCGGCAATCAGCTGGACGACCAGCCGCCCGACGTATTTGTCGATGGTTTCCGCAGCTCCGATGGGCTCGACGAATGCGCGGGAGACCTCGATCAATTCCGCGCTTCGGATTGGATCGATCGGTTCGGCGAGGCGACCGTACATCTGGTCGAGGCGGCGACCGATCTCGGGACCGAACCGCAGCGTGAGTGGTGCGCGAGGCGTTGCGGAGAGTTCGGCGATGGACTTGAACCCCAGGGTCCGGAGATCGATGACGATCTTCTCTGGCAACCGAAGCAAATGGATCGGCAGCTGCTCCACCGCTCGCACCGTCTCACCCGGCGGAACGATGACCGTTTCGCGCTGGATTGCACGGGCGCAGGCATGGGCCGCACCCCACGTGTCGGCGATCGCGATCCTCGCGGTCAGGCCCTTGGCTCGGAAGCGATTGGCGATGCCCGTCACCATGATCTCCTCGCCACCCTGAAGGTGATCGGCACCTTCCGTGTCCATGACGATCCCGTCGGGCGCGTCCACCGCAACGATCGGGGAATACTGGGTCAACGCCCACAGAGTGATCCGCTCCAGTGCCATCGCATCGGCCGCCTGATTGGCATCTTCCAACATCAGTCCGCGAAACAGCGCCTGGGCCTTTGCCGCCGGCATCCCGACACGGACACCGGCCTTCCGTGCTGCTGCGTCGGCAGCCGAGACCCAGCGCTTCGAGCCGCTGCGTGCGATCACCGCGATCGGCTGTTCAGCGGGAATGGACGGATCGGCCCGCCTGATCCTCTCGGTCGGCAAATCCGGTAGAAAGACTGATACGACCCGCGGCATCACACGCTCCAACTTCAAACTCAGCGCACTCGCCCGCTTTCACGCGCATTAATTCGAGAAACCAACGTGCCCGCCCGACACCTGGAACCGGAAGTACTTCCGACGGCAGCACGCTCACCCGCCAGCGCGTCGACGACGCGGTTGGTTGGCCGAAGTCACTTGCCTCCGTCTGCCGTCGCCATCGTCGAACCACGAGACCCATCGCGCCGGTCTTTTCCGCGGCAAGCTGCAGCCGTCGCGAGGCCGTCATCGGCAGGCGGACGAGCTCGGCGACGACTGCCCCTAACCCGCCGAACGACAGCGCCTCTTCCATCGAGGCAAGAACGTCTTCTTCCCGATCCGCCTCGACGAAGATCACCCGGTCCGGGTGAAGACCCGCCTGAGCAAGCGCCGGAAAGAACAGGTCTGGGCGCGTCAGACACCAGATTACCTTACCCTTGGTGCGTGCCGCTATTCCGGCAGCAAACAGCGCCGCGGCGGCCCCGTCGACTGTCCCCGCGCCGCCGCCGGCGAGCTCGTGCAAAGCCCCGAAATGCAGTCCGCCACCGGGCAAATGCTCATCGATCTCGGTAACGCCGAACGGCAGGGTCTGCGCCCGGCGCGAGCGGCCGCCTTCAAGATGCGAGATACGCTCTCGAAGCTGTGTGATGACGGTGTTTGCGCCCGAATGCGCCATCTGTGGCCTTCGTCAATTCAAGGGTTCCATCTCGTCCAAAAGCGAGTATGTTCTACATTTGTTCCTTTCTGGATTTCGAGTCAACGGGCGTGTTTCGGGTGGATTTTGTACCAACCATAAATTCACGGCCGCGGCGGATTGCATTCCACGAAAGAATCCAACGCGGTAACGAGGATTGGTCCACAGGCCTGCGATATCTTATGGATGAGAAAAATCTGAACGCCAAAGCGTAGACGAGGTGCGAAATCCTGCCATGACCTTCGACCCTATCGAAGAAGCCGAGCAAATACTTCCAGACCCTACTTTTTGGGCTTGGGACGATCGGCTTCGACCAGAAGAGAAGGAAATGATTGACGAGGCGAACGAGGCGTTGCTGCGTCTATCGGACACGAGAGCCATCGAAATCAATGCCTCCGGTCCATTTCGTCGATCCAAACTAGCATGGAAGATCGCGGTTTATGCGCACGGGTTGCAGCATCGGGTCGTTGGCCTGAGCGACGCGGTCGCCCTGTGCTGGAACAATCGCAGCACGCTTGGCGCGATACTGAACGCCCGCGCGTTGCTCGAAACGATAGCCGTCGTTGCGCATCTAGAACGCACCATTCAGCGACTGCTACTCACCGAGGACATCGGGGCACTGAACGAGTTTGTCGACAACGGCACGTTCGCCACTAGAGATCGAGAACTCCTCTCGAAGTCTCCCGATATTGAAGCACGCAATATCCTGACGTCTATCGCAGTGCTCGAAAAGACGATACCTGGCACGCGTGCCCATTACGACCGGCTCTCCGAGCGTTGCCATCCCAACTACATGGGCCACGTTGCACTGTTTTCAGAGTTGAACCGAGAGGACGGTTCGGTGAGTTTCAAGAAGGAACGTCACCCCGAAGCCAATGCACGGGCAGTATTGGGAGCCTATCTCTTTCTCCCACTTGCGGAGGATACGTTGGTTTCCGTGGCTGATCTCAACAGCTTAGTTTCCGACTTGCAGCACCGACTACACCCGGTCGTCCGCGAACGGCCTTAGAGTATGGTGATGGAGACGCGAGCCCCCAATCCGGATCGTCCCCGCAAGATCATCCATATCGACATGGATGCCTTCTATGCTTCCGTGGAACAGAGGGACAATCCTGAACTTCGAGGTCAGCCGGTCGCCGTCGGCGGTTCGGAGGCGCGTGGTGTCGTCGCCGCCGCAAGCTACGAAGCACGGAAGTTCGGCGTCCACTCCGCCATGCCTTCCGTAACCGCAAAACGGAAGTGCCCCGACCTCATCTTCGTGAAGCCTCGCTTTGACGTCTACAAGGCCGTTTCGACACAGATCAGGGAGGTGTTCGCCGAGTATACGCCCATGATCGAGCCGTTGTCCCTGGATGAAGCCTATCTAGACGTCACGGAGAACCTGAAGGGCATGGAGATCGCGACCGAGATTGCGATGGAAATCCGCGCGAAGATCAAGGCTACAACTGGTCTCAATGCGTCTGGCGGAATCTCCTACAACAAATTCCTGGCCAAGATGGCCAGTGATCTCAACAAGCCCAACGGTCAGGCGGTAATCACGCCTAAGAACGGGCCGGCATTCGTGGCGCAACTGCCCGTCAAGAAATTCCATGGGGTCGGGCCGCGACAGCCCAGAAGATGCATCGCCTTGGCATCGAGACCGGAGCCGACCTGCGGGAGAAGAGCGTCGAATTCCTTGTGCAGCACTTCGGCAAGTCCGGGCCGTATTTTTACGGCATCGCCCGTGGAATAGACGAGCGGCAAGTAAAGCCTGATCGCGTACGCAAGTCCGTGGGCGCTGAAGACACCTTTGCCCAGGATATCCATACCTACGACCCCGCGCTTGAAGGCGTAAAGCCGCTGATCGCCAAGGTATGGCGCTATTGCGAGGCGAACGGCATCACCGGCAAGACCGTCACACTGAAGGTCAAGTATGCCGATTTCACCCAGATCACGCGGGCCAGAACCATGCCCGATGGGTACCCGTCGCCGGAGGCGATCGAGATGACGATCAACAGCTTGTTGGAGGCTGTGTTTCCGACGCGGCAAGGCATTCGCCTGCTCGGTGTGACTCTATCGTCGCTGGAGCGACAAGCCGGCGCGGGCACGACGCAACTGGTGCTGACGCTCTAGGTACCGGTGCGGTTATCTTGAGATTGGCTGGCTTGAATGTTCCTGCGAGATGTCGGACGTTCATGCTCTGGAACAGGGAGATGACTGCCGCATGTGTAATCTCTACCGGATGGACGATCGAGACTGGGTCAGCAAATGGGCCCAGGACGTCGAAAGCTTGATCAACCTGATGCCAGCCTATCAGATCAACCCCGATCAATGGGCACCTGTGCTGAGAAATACAGCCGACGGCCGAAAACAACTGGCGAATTGCCGCTGGGGTCTTCCATCACCCACCTACGTCCAGAAAAAGGCTGCCGAAGCCCGCGCCGAGAAACTGCGTAAGAAAGGCGCTCCCGTAGACATGGACGAATTGCTGCGGATGGAGCCGGACGGCGGCGTGACGAACGTCCGAAACCTCGCCCTGCCCCATTGGAAGCGCTGGTTCGGCGTTGAACACCGTTGCCTCGCCCCTGTGACATCGTTCGCCGAACCCGACCACTCGAGTAAGGAAGAAGGAGGCAAGACGCCGAATGCCTGGTTCTCCACAAACCCGGACAAGCCAATCATGTACTTCGCGGGCTTGTGGGTGCCTCAATGGCGGAGTGTCCGGAAGGTGAAGGACGGCATGACGACCGACGATCTATACGGGTTTCTGACAACCGATCCTAACGACGTTGTCCGACCAGTCCACGAAAAGGCAATGCCGGTATTGCTCCAGACCCGTGAAGAGACTGACGTCTGGATGAGCGCGCCGTGGGAAGAAGCCAAACACCTGGCACGGCCACTTCCGAACGACCGCATCATGATCACCTCGCGAGAGCCATACGGCTCGACGATTGTCGCCAAATCGGGTGAACCGCTAGAGGAGGCCATGGTACTTTGAGGAACGAAGCGCTGAATTCCGACCGCTAAGAGTGGTGGACCTAAGCCGTGATACTGCGGGCACCTGGTATGCTTAGAGGGCGACGAGCGGACCATTCACCGCGCGCCCCGGCCTAGAAAGCGCCCGCCAAATCCAATTCAGCGTCCGTCTTTCCAACAGCGCATGAAGAAAGACTGACTCCCAGTTGTTCTTCGTTCGATGCTCGCGAGTGGCCTCCTCGATCTCGTCGCATAGCAGTCGAACCAACTCTGCTTTCGATTCTGGGTTCTTCCGTCGCAAGGCTGTCACCACACTCGATGGCCGGCGGCAGAACTTTTCGAAGCCGCGCTTTACATGTTGCTTGATCCCCTCCTTCGACACGAGCGTTTTGGTGTGGAAGTCGAATGCGGCGCTGTCACGAACGCGCTTTGGCTTCTTGAACATCACCTCGAAGGTTGGGGTGTCGCCGTGGTCTCGTATCCGAACATAGATAGCACGGTCCGAAATTTTCCTATCGTATAGTGGATGAAGAAATCGCTCCCCCGGAGCGGGGCCGACGGTCTTGCCTAGTTTACTCTGATTGCAAACACATATCGGAAAAAGGTTCGGCTTGAAGATCGAGAACTCGGGGTAATGAGATTGCGGCAGAAAGTGGTCGACCTGGGTACTTGTCAACGAACCGCACATCGAGCAGCACCGCCCCGAGTGACTCTTCCTGATCTCGCGGATATAGGCGACCTGCTTGATCTTGGACGAGTAGAGCGCAGCCATCGCCGTGCTCAAAGGCTCTGTCGGTCCGTAGTGTTGGACATGCCAGGGATTCCCTTTGTTACGAAGGTAATCCTTGTATGCCGCAATCAGAAAAGGCGTATTTGCTTCGATCGTATTATGGTGCGGGAACTTCGTATTCTGCGCAACATCCCGAAGTAGACCAAACTGGCCGATGAAATCGTGTTGAATTTGCTTCATAAGCTTACCGGAAAGCGTCTCTGATCACGCTCAACACCTCGCGCGAGAGGTATGAACCGTATTTTTCTTTGATTTCATCAAAGGAAGAATGCGAGGCAATCAGGCGCTTCACTGTATCGTCGGCAAGAAATGACTGCCCGTCCTCACCAAAAATGAATGATGAAATGGACGAGATGTCGGCCCCAAAGGTTCTCATACCCGGCACTCTTACATTCACCTTCCCATCGTCATCTTTCTCGACGACGAGCACCTGATCATGAAATACCTCCCGCACAACGTAGACAGAGTGCGTTGCCACGATTGCACAGGAGCCTGTGTCCGAAAGAAGGCTCTCAAGAGCGCTCATCAGTCGAGCGACGAAATTCGGGTGCAGGTGAGTTTCCGGTTCATCGAGCAGTATCAGGGAGCCGTTTTCGATGAACATACACGCTTGGGCAAGGAGCTTTATGAAGCGAACCTCGCCTGTGCTGAGGTGGTAAAAACGTCCGCTACTAACTCGCCCAGGCTCGACGCTCTGATTGATATCAAACAACAAACCCAGACGGCGCTGCTCGCTGCTGTGCCGCAAATGGGCCAAGAAGATACACTCTTTGCTGCTCTGCGAACGGAAGACGATTTCTTCGGGACGATTGATCGCGAACACCGCCTTCATGAAAATCGCGAGGCGTGTCTTCTCCGCGATCATGCGATCGTTTCTGGCCAGTTCAACGATGCTCGCCGAAGCGGTGTTGCCAGAAGAACTATGGCGAAGTCGGCTGGTAGAAAACCGCTTGTAGTAGGTCGCTGGATTTTTCCAGTTCTCACTTGGAAAGGTTCCCGTGAACTCGTTACCAGGGGTAAAGGCTAAAACACGGCTGGCTACAACTCTGTCATCCTCGCTACTCGCGTCTCGCTGAATCCCGATCAGGGCCTTCCTCGCCACAGTCCCAAGTGCGCTGCTTTTTCCTACGCCGTTCTTCCCAATAAGAACGCAAGTGCGCTTTGGGATGCCCGAGTCATGATTGAACGCAAAATCAACCTCGACGATCCCCTGTTGTTGATTAGACATTTCGATTCTCACGGACTTAGGTCCAGATGAAACATCTTCCTGATCAAGTCCTCGCAGTATCGGCTTCGAGTTCTTGAGGGCATAATAGGCTTCGGATTCCCGTGCGAGCGAGTATTTAAAAGCATCAGATGCAAGTGCTCGGCGCTCGAAGTCCCGACGGCTTGGCGTTCCAGCAATAGCGACAAGGTCATTTGTGGATTGAAGAAGCTCAACGCCCTCGTCAACACCAAGGCTGCGGATCACATGCCGATACATTTCTTGCGAGTAGGCGAGAGAGAAGACGTGATCCCGGTCGGTAGATATAGGAATTCTTCGACGTTGGTCCAACGCATTTCCCACGCCAATGAACCTCTGCGATTCCTCGTCAAAAAAAGCGACCTTCGCGAGATATTCATAGTTGATCTCCCGATTTGCAACCCGTGAGATAATCGCTCGAGACACGTGCCCAAAGTCATTCCAAGTGGGATCGTTTGGCTTAATCCATATGAAATCAATAGGAAGAATAGGCAAATCGTCGAGATCAAACGCGATGATTACGTCGCGCGTGCTGTCACCCATGCCGAATTTCCCCTAGCGCTACATGCAGCTCTTAATTGCGATTGGAATCGAACGCGATACTTTTGATATCAACTGGATCGCTTTTCAAGGCAGCGGATTGGCCTTTCAGAGGTTTGGACTCGGAAATTTAGTCTTGTAGTGCGACAGATCGATTGGTGGCTTGCACTGTTAAGGGCGACGTCCAGAAAGTTGCAGACGATAGAAACATAGTTGAACGGCTGATATTCATTGCGCTGTTAACGCTTTTCGTTCCGCCTATCATCAACTTCATACCAGAGCCGCTCGGTTCAATGGGGGTTGGGCTATTCTACATTGGAGCGCTGATAGTCGCCTTCCCAACGCTTCCAGCCGCGGCAACAGTCGCTGCAAGGTATCTAACAGCCCCGCGGTCTCTTGATGCGATCTCGATCGGGTCCGTCGCGCGGCTTCAAGGACATGAAGGTCATCCACACCCAGCGCGTGGCAGACGAGGTCACGGCGGTATGGCTGCAGGCCTTGGATGGCGGAAACCTGCCCGACTACTTTCCCGGTCAGCACATCACCGTGCAAACGAATGACCCTGTTTCGGGCGAGCAGTTGATCCGTTGCTATTCGCTCGTCGGCTCCGCTGTCGAGGAAGGGCGCAAGACCTACCAGATCGCTGTCCGTTTCGTACCGCGGCCGCACGATCGGCCCGACCTGCCGGACGGCCGCATGTCGACAGTGATGAACCGGCATCTCGCCGTGGATCACAAGATTCAGGTTCAGGCCCCGAGCGGACATTTCGTCATTCCCGCCGAATCCACACGGCCGATCGTCCTCGTCGCGGGCGGCATCGGAATCACCCCGATGATCTCGCACCTCGAAACGATTGCGACCTTGCAGGAGCAGCCCAGGGTTCACTTGGTCTATGCAAATCGATCCCGGGAGACAGAAGCATTCGCAGATCGGCTCAACCAACTGCAGGCGAGAATGCCCTCGCTGACAATCACTCGCCTATGGGGAGCCGGCGAAGGTGAGTTGCCCTACGGAGTACGGGTTGGATGAGCGAGCGTCGCGGACGTTCTCCTGGACGACTTCAAGGAACACCCGGAGGTTTACTTCTGCGGTCCGCCGCCGATGACAGCCGCGCTACGCAAGGCGCTTATCGCTGCGGGACATTCGAGCGAACTCGTATTCGAGGAGGCTTTCACCGCCGCTCAGGTGGATACGTCCAAACTCCCGGAAGGCCCGTTCAAGGTCACGTTCCCCAAATCGGACAAGACTGTGATCTGGAAACGGGAAAACGGCTCACTGCTCGAACTAGCGGAAGCACAAGGTATCAAGATCACAAATGGATGCCGTGCCGGCCAGTGTGAATCGTGCGAGGTCCGCATCCTGGGCGGCGAATGTACTCATCGCATCGAGGTCAACCATGACGGCGGCGAGACTTGCCTGGCGTGCCAGGCCGTGCCGACCGCCGACCTGTTGATCGACGCTTGACCACAGTGCGACCGAGATGCTCTTCAGTCGCCACCGTCATCATAGCTGTGGAACAGGAAGTGAAAAGGTCGTCTCCAGCCTGTCCTGCGGTGAGGTCACATCGCCCGAGACGGCCAACTCTGCCGCCGACATCGGCAACCCGAGGCGCGCTAAGACCAGTCTAGCCAAAGCTTTTTAATTGCGTCGAGGTAAGTCTGGCAATCACCGGCGCGCCAAGTCACTGGAGAATTGCCAATGAGCGAATGTATTCCGTTCGCACATTTGAACTGGCTCCTATCGGCCTCAGCTACGAAATTGAAAGTTTCGACGACGGTATCTTGGAATGTTTTGCCAAACAGCGGATTCGGCGCGTTGTAGAGCATACCCTCGATGAAATAGGAGGGTGCGACTCCCTCCTGCAGCAGTCCATTATCGACCAAGTAGTTCCGCATGTTTTTGTAACAACGAACTGTGTGTTTGAACCACGTGCCGGTTTGCTGGTGTTTCTTTGTACAGTTGTCAGAATGCTGCTTTGGATAGTTTACGATTTGGGTGCCGTCTGGCATGAAGAAACATATGCCACGTGCGTAGGAGTGGTCAGTTATGGTGTCAAATCGGTAATAGTGCCGATATTCCATGGCTGGTAAGACGTCGCAATCCCTCCTGTTCTTACCCTTCGGGACGAATATCGCCTTCTTCCCCGGCACCACGTCAGCGCCGTAATTCTTTACCAGCCAAGTCGTAACGTCAGCCCTATAATGTTGGTAGGTATAGGCGGCAGCGCCGCCGTAGGTTCGAACGAACGCAGCATACTGATCGGCGGGAAGTGCTCCGGCATTGTGGTAGAATGCGGCGGATGTAAGCGAAACGACGTCGACATCGCTATCCCTCGCGACGTTGGTGTCGTTACCATAGGAACCTTGCAGAAAAACATCGGAAGCTTTGCCAGCAAACGGCGACCCGCGATCTTCCAGAACTTCCTTTACCGATCGGTAAGTGTCCCTTGATGGCCCGGCTTCAGGCTGGGTTGACCACGCTGCTAGCTGATGCTCCGGAATCGCCATTCTTGCCCTCAAATAATGCCTTCAACGCAAGCTCGTATTCACGGAAAGACTCTCTTCCGCGCTGGTAAATCTGGTCGAGTTTATCGAGATCGGACTCGAATAGGTCCGCAGCCATATCGGGCTCACTGTACGTCTTGCTGATTCGAACAGTGGCGACGTCCTTAAACAGAACGTTGCGTAGCTGGTGCATGGATTTCGTGTTTATCTCCAAAACCTTTTGCAGAAGGCGGACTGTGAAAAGGTAACCTATCCAGTGGGCGATGCTGGTGTAACGCCGGGGTGACGGATACTCCCCGACTCCCACGCTGACAACACGGAGGTCTGACCGTGCCAACCCGAATGCTTCGGTAGCGTCTGCAATTGCATAAAGCGTAGGATTGTTGGCGCAAAAACCTCCGTCTGCGGCGAGGATTTTCTGCCCATCGCTCGTCACGATAAGTTTGCGGCTAAAGAATGGATAAGCCGAACATGAGGCCTCGACGGCATCTCCGATGGTGCAACCCCATCCCGGGTTGAAGTTACCCGCGTCCCCGTGGGCTTGGCTGCGAGAGGTCTTGAAGATCAACGGGGTCTCGAATGCCCACCGTGTCGAGACGATGCCGATGTTCGTCTTAAAATCTTCAAATTTCTTCTGCTGGAAGACTTCAGTTGCCAGTTCCTTCAGCGCCATCGATTTCGTCCAGGGAAACAGCCGGCCCATGATCTTGACGACGTGTGTTCTATAGAGCCTATGAATTTCGTCGACGGAGTAGCCCAGACAAATTAATGCCGCAATGATGGACCCCGTGCTTGTTCCATACACGAGATCAAAGCGCTCATGGAGGCGGCATCCAAGCATACCCTCAAGGCCCTTCAGGACGCCGAGTGAGTAAAACCCCTTGGCACCGCCGCCATCAAGGCTGAGAATTCGAAAAGGCTGGCCGGAACGAGGCTGCATTTGACCTTGGTGACTATTATCCTGCTGCTCACTAAAGCATTTTGCGGAAGCAATTCCCATTGGCTACACATCGCATTATGCAACTTCTCAACGAGTTTTTGAGATAGAAGCACGCACGACCCCGCGCAGATGGCGCATCGACGTGACGCCCCCTGACGACGATAGCCGAAACAGTGTCGGCGTCCGGGGTCAAGGTAAGAAGATACAACACTTATGGATTTCGGGTAACGCTACACCTGTTCGATTAGCGCCTCTATCTCCGCGTCCGGAGACCGGCGTCAGCGCGGTGGATGATTTGAAGGATACTGGCTACTCTTCCTCCCGATCAGGATCGACGTCAGGCACATTATCGAGGACAGCCAACGCCGAACCCGCGAGTTCCTCATTTGATCTTGGATTTGCACCGATCTCCACGACGAGGCCGGGATCGAACCCTGTCCATTCACCTGGGTATCCACGAGGATTGCTGACCACGCGCGTCCCTCCGATGTTGTAGTCATTGCGGCTATGGACGTGCCCATGTATCCAAAGCGATGGCTGGGCATCCAGGATCAGGCTTTCCAGATGAGAGGCATAGCAGCCGACCACCGAATCTTCTTGGTCCCACGTCGGAATCGATCGGCTGGAGGGAGCGTGATGCGTTACGACGACGGTCGTCTGTCCCTGGCTTTCCTGCAATGTCTTAGCGATGAAATCGCGCGTCTCCTGATGCTTTCGAAAGGCATGAATGGGCTTGAATTTCTTGTAGGGCTGCTTTGTAAATTTGATCCGCCGGTAGTCGTACATTCCCTCTTCCGCGGCAGCCATTGCAAGGGCCGGTTCGCGGCCAAACAGACGGAAGTCGGTCCAAAGGGTTCCTCCGATGAACCGGGCGTCGCCAATATCGACAATCGCATTCTCGAGGAAATGGATGTTAGGGAGGCCACACGCAAACTCGCGGGCGTCGCGGATGTTTTCCTGGACGGAGCCGCCCCAAAACTCATGATTTCCCGCGACACAGACGATCGGAATTTCGGGCACGATCGTGTCGGCCAACCATCTAAGACTGGGGATGATGCCCTTCCTGTTGATGTCCCCCGCACACACGACCACATCCGTCTCTTCAGGCGGTTGGTGGTTGAAAGGCACTCGAAATTCGAGGTGCAGATCGGAGATCACCCATAGCTTCATTGGATCAACACCGATTGACTACTGGTGAAAATGAGTTTGGCGAACGAAGGCTGTCGCCATATATCGCTGCCAGACCGGCTCATTCGGACAGGAATGGAGCGTGTGGAAGGTACCAGGCAGCAAACTCGCTGACCATGTTGATCGATACAGCATCGTGTTCGATCAGCAGTGTCCGCTCGACCTCTTGAACCGAGAGCCATCCGTCGTTCAACCGCCATCGCCTGAGGAATATTTGATCAAGGTTCCATCGGCTCCAGAACCTGAGAGATTTGAGAGCGTCATCCCGGGTCTTCGTCGTCGGCGCATGCTTGGCCGCCACCTCGAGCCATTCCACTATGCTCTCTTCGGTGATGATGCCTGACCCTTTGAGCCTCTCAGCAATGTCATCTGGAACACTGGCCAACGCGACGTGAAGGGCCACCGTAAACCGGCGGTCCGCGGTAAAATCAATTCCCCATTCATTGGGGAAGTCACGCCACAGGATCGTTTCAGCTTGTTCCGTCCACCGGGCACCGAGAACAAGGCCGAGGCTTTCGAAGACACCGAACGCTTCAGGCGCAAGGTATGCAGGACCACATCCATGGGCTGCTCGTATGTTCGCAGGCCGGAGGCCCGTTGGACTTGGTCGGGCCCGCGCTCCGACGAAATGTCGGTACTCCAGCAGATTGACTTGGGCGGCGAGAGAAACGACGACTGTGGCGACATCGTCCCATCGTGGCAGCGTCGCCGGCAACGTCGGGTGTGCACTTCTCTCGATGCCACCGTCGGCCGCTTTGACCGCCTCTCCGAGCCCGACCAAGGCCCCGCAAGCAGCTTCAAAGACACTGATGAAGAGATGGTCCCATTGACCGGTTGCTGGATCGGGAAGTGCCGACCACAGGAACTCGGCGACTGGGCCAACCCATTTCGGCTGTAGAGGGTCTTTGACTGCGGAGCCATCGGAAATCTTGATCCGTCGGCCCAACGGCTCAAACCCCGCGTCGTCGAGCATTTCGCCGAGCGAACCCGGGGAAGGCTTTCCCGGCGTCTTCCGATTGCCGGATGATCGTGTTCGTTTCGCTCTCACGGGGCCGTCCTCAGTAGTGGCTTTGCAAGGCTGACGACAGAACGACGATGGTGACCAATGATCTCAAATACCTCATCGCCCGCTAACTCCCCCGCCTCGAGCAATCTGTCGGCAACCGCGTCCAACGCCGGTCGTTGGGCACGGATAATCGACCGCGCGCGCGCAAGCTGCGTTTCGAGAATGTCATGCACTTCGCGCCTCAGCTCGGGCAGGTAAAGGCGTAGATTGGAGGTCTCGCTCTGCTCGAACGCTCCCGCGACCAGCGTGTACCCCATACCAAGGGAACCTTCGAGCGCGGTGGCCAGATCGGTGGCGCGGTTGAGGTCCGCCCCGTCGGCTCCGCCCGCCCCGTCGGTGAATGATCCGTACACCTCCAACTCGGCGGCAATCCCGCCCAGAAAGGTTGCTATCGCGTTTTCGAAGAACACCCTTGTTCTCCGCTGCGGCGCGGGCGGCTGATACTCGACGTAGCCGAGTTCACGGATTTCCCCCTCGACTTTATGGCGGGAAATCTTGATGGCGGAGACCCTCGAATGTCCCACCTCGGCACTGACGACCGCATGGCCAGCCTCGTGGACTGCCAACGCGCGGAGATACGCCTCCGGTAGTTTGGTCAGAGGTCGAAGGTTGGCGACGATATGGTTGCTGCTCAAGCGCTCCGATTTCCGCCGCGCGGCGCGCTTGGCATCGCGGACAATTCGTTCGATATCCGCGCCTGTCAGACCTTCCGTAGCCAGATCGAACAGTTCAAAGTCGGCAGAGCAAAGCGTGACACCGCTATGAAATACAAGGATGCGCCTCCGCGCAGCTGCATCGGGTAACGGCACTCCGATATGCCGGTCGAGCCGTCCGGCCCTTTTTATCGCGGGGTCCAGAAGGTCCGGATGGTTGCAGGCTCCCAAGACGATCACGCCCTCACGGCGTTCGAATCCGTCTAGCAGCTGTAGCAAAGCTGTGATCACCGAACGCATATAGGCGCTGTTTCGATCCTTCTCACCGCGATTGCCAAACACATCTATTTCATCGATGAAAAGGATCGATGGGGCCTTTTCTTTGGCCTCGGTGAACGACGCCCGCATTGCCTTTAAATGCTCGTCAAGTGCTCCCGCCTCTTGCCATCGCGATGCCGATCCATAGATCACAGGGACAGAGCAACTGTTGGCCAGAGCGCTGGCGAACATCGTTTTGCCAACGCCAGGCGGCCCAGAAATCAACACCCCATTTTCGACATCGCTCCAGGGAATGATACCGTTCTTGAAGTCCGCGATATCCTGCGCGAGATCATATCCCCACTCAATGAGGCTGCCATAACCGTGCATGTCGGAGAGAGTTGGCCCCCTTGGGGGCAGCGGTTGTACCGGTTTAGGCTGGCTCACGACAACAGGTTTTGGAAGACTCCGCAACCGATGGAGGGCTTGCAGTGGCTGGCGGCGATCCTGGAAGGCCCGGCTCAGCCGAGACCACGGCTCGGTTAGCAGCATTTCCACGCTCTCACGGCTGACTGGAAGTCCCGCACGCCGGAGCGCGGCCTCCGCATGTCGAGATGTACGGGGACCGAGCTGTACCACGGCATCAGAAAGCAACCGGTCGTCGTCTTGAAGTTCGTATGACGCCGGCGCGAACAAGATTGCTCTCTCATCTCGCAGCGCCTCCGCCTGATGACGAAAGTTATTCTTGTCACTCCATTCCATAACGTTCCCGTGAAACATTTGGGCTTGCCAGATTTGGGAGGCAAAAAACCGCGCAGCTTCTGCAAAAACAGGGAAGTAAAAATCGCCGCTCGTCACCAGCGTTATGATGGACTTCGTACCGAGCCTGTTCCATGGGCGCAGTGAGCCGGCCACGGCGCAGTAGGCCATGTACACAGGCAGCGTCAGCGGCAGCTCCTTATCGTCGGCCACGCCCCGCCATGGCACGCGAAGGCGTTTGCCGGATTGCTTGATCGGCATTGGAGTCTCCAAGTCGTCTTTGCAGGGTTCTATCGGTTAGTGACCGACAAGATACCGATGCCGCTTTCCGGCGGCTCATACGATCCAAGCTTGTACCAGCGTGACAAGGTCCGAGCTAAACCCCGGCCAGGGTCGACGTAATAGACTTCGCTTGTGATCGCGCGTCGCCCGTCACCGATACTCGGATGACCAAAGGCATGACCGATCAAGCAGGGAGCCAGGCGAGTTCCGACCGACCATGAAGTAAGAAGTGCATCTGGCAATTCTGGGAACCGCCCCGCACCCACGGCCTCAAGATCATCCGCAAGACTGCGTAAACGTGCGATTGTCTTGGCTGTGGTAGACCATTTCCAACGCGATTCAAGCGAAGCGAATTCATCCATCCCGACCGCCACTGTTCGACGCACCGATTAACATTGTCCCATTTGCACGCAACGGCGATGACCAATGTTGCTCATTAGAATCACTCATCGAACACGCTCCTACTTCGTCCTTAACGATGTCTTTAATTACAGCTTTTATGACTCTATTCAATCCCCTTTTGACGTTTTTTACGTCCTATTTGACTCATCTCTGTGCAGCCGGTTTTCTCGCCAATAATGACCACTTTGCTGACTGGTGATTTAATTAGGGCCGCTAGAGCGCTCATTGGCTTGAGCCAAGTCGAGCTGGCCAATAAGGCTGGCATCACCCAGAAACACTTGGGCGAATTCGAGCTGGGAAAACGAAAGATCACAGCGAGAGCGAACGAAAAGCTTCGGCGGGTGTTCGACGAGAGTAAAGTCCAGTTTATCGCGGCAAACATCGAGGCGAGTCATCTCGACGGAGCAGGCGTCCGCTGGAAGCCGCAACAGCCAAACGCGGGCATCAAAACTATCTAGCCGGCGTTAAAGACATGGAACTCAACGAATTCGCTCGAGTTCATGAGACCGGGTGACGCACGCAGCGGGGGTGGGCGTTCGATCGACCGGAGGTCATAAATTAAGATGGCGATCGACCAAATCAGGCCCGCCGACGGCGTTGCGTGGAGAGCGGAACCGCTGTTCGAGGGCCAGCATGATCGAGAAGCCAAAAGTCCGAAATTCAAAAATACAATGAAGTATTGAAATCGTTCAGAATTTCACCCGGCACAGCCGGTTCTAAGCGATTCTAAAGTCAATTTTACCCGCTACCGCAGTCGTTAGCCTCCGAAAATAAAGTCATTTCTTGCCGGTCAGTATACGCCCGGCGGGTGGGCACGCCTACGTGGATGACGGGTGAACCTGTCGGTTGAGGCCTTGCGTAATGACCCCATAAATATCCCGACTCGGTCACTCACTCAATGTGCGACGTAATGCGCCCATCGTGACCAGTCACAGCCCTGAGATGAAAGTTGTGTCCAGCCCTGAGCGCTGCCTTTGTTAGGCACGACAGAGAAGCCTGCCAATTATTCGGGAAGACTTGCGAGCCAGTCGCTACGGCAAGCATTGCTCGTCGCTATAGCATCGAGCGGCACCAGTCGTTCACCCGCCGTAACCTTCCACCCAATGGGCTCTGACGGCAGCCGTTGCCGAGCTGGTTGTCGTTCCAACATCGGAATGCCCTTCAGAACAAGGTCAAAGAGTTGCAGCGTTTCTTCGCCAAGAAGACGATGAAACGTGAATTGCGGGGAAGCGCTTTAGATTGCGACCAGCCCCAGGAAACATCTGTTGCATTCGCTGTCATAGACGAAGTGCTCAGCGGGATGTGCGTTGGTGCTATCGGCTGCGACAACAAGGGTCCGCGTGGCCCTCTCGCTCGACTGCTATAACCGCGAGGCCATTGCCGATGCGCCGCCACTGAAGTTATCACGACCGAAGACGTAGGAACCGTCACAACGATCTTCAAAGACCGCTTCGGCCGCTGCGATACTCTACCTAAGCCCCTCGAATGGCTGACTGACAGTGGATCGTTCTTCGTTGCGGCGTACATGAAATCGCTGCTCCTAAATATTGCAATGAAGCCTCGCACGACGCCAGTCCGCGGCCACACTTCGGTGAAGTTGTCGCTAAACGACTGAAAGAACGACCAAAATAACGGTTTCCATGGAGCTAGAACCGATGCTTATCAGGTTACAACTCCCATCCAATAAACCTCAGTTTGATACGTTACGTTATTGATTTTCCCTAATATTTCCCATCCTGTTTACACTTTTTTATGCGCATAACCGTCATGCCAAACTGGCACAGCCGGTCGCCAGATCTTTCCATAAGGAAAAAATAATGCGCCGCCAATGATCGCGACGCACGAAGAAACGAAGGCGCCGGTCAAAAGACCGACGCCTCGTGATTCGGCTCAGTAAACCCTGGCTTAGGCCGCTGCGGAAGCGAAACCAGCCGCCGGAACTTCCGAGATCGTCTTCAGAACCTGAGAAGCGATCTGGTAAGGGCAACCCTGGGAGTTCGGACGACGATCTTCCAGATAGCCCTTGTAGTCGTTCTTGACGAAGGAATGCGGAACGCGGATCGAGGCACCACGGTCAGCAACGCCGTAGGAGAACTTGTTCCACGGAGCAGTCTCGTGCTTGCCGGTCAGGCGCTTGTCGTTGTCAGGACCATAGACCGCAATGTGGGCTTCGAGGTTCTTTTCGAACTGGGCCATCAGCGCTTCGAAATAGGCCTTGCCGCCAACTTCGCGCATGAACTTGGTCGAGAAGTTGCAGTGCATGCCCGAGCCGTTCCAGTCGGTATCGCCGAGCGGCTTGCAATGATACTCGATGTCGATGCCGTACTTCTCGGTCAGACGCTGCAGCAGGTAGCGAGCCATCCAGATCTGGTCTGCGGCGCGCTTGGAGCCCTTGCCGAAAATCTGGAATTCCCACTGGCCCTTGGCCACTTCGGCGTTGATGCCTTCGTGGTTGATGCCGGCAGCTAGGCACTGGTCGAGATGCTCTTCGACGATCTCGCGAGCAACCGGACCGACATTGCTGGCACCAACGCCGCAATAGTACGGACCCTGCGGAGCCGGGTAACCTGTTTCCGGGAAGCCGAGCGGACGGCCGTTCTCGTAGAAGAAGTATTCCTGCTCGAAACCGAACCATGCATCCTCGTCTTCGAGGATGGTTGCGCGGCTGTTCGACGGATGCGGGGTAACGCCATCAGGCATCATGACTTCGCACATGACGAGAACGCCGTTGGTGCGGGCCGGATCAGGATAGACCGCAACCGGCTTCAGCACGCAGTCAGAGCTGCGGCCTTCGGCCTGGTTGGTCGAGCTTCCATCGAAGCCCCAGAGCGGGAGCTGTTCGAGCGTCGGAAATGCGTCGAATTCCTTGATCTGCGTCTTGCCGCGGAGATTTTGTACCGGGGTGTAGCCGTCGAGCCAGATGTACTCGAGCTTAAACTTGGTCATTTGCGAGTCTCTCAAACAAAGATGTGAGCAAATCCTCAAGTGACCGTCGATGCCGTCGCACCAACGCCCACCTAGGGGATGCCAGAGGAGATGCACGTAGCGTGCCAGTTCGAAAACAGGCTTGGAAAACAGGTCGAGAAATCCATTCTCCTTGATGGCCTCGACAGCCCGATTGTGAAGGATATTTAAACGGCCAGGCGGGCGAACAATGAGTGGAGTCAATCGTTTATCCCCGAGGCGGCGAAATGGCTCGCGGCTCGGAAACGTTCGCGCCGGAGTGCATCAAACTTTCATCACGAATAGGAAAATGCATAATTATTATGCATTTGATTAACATAAGGACATAATTGAATCCTGATATAATCCTAAGCAAAAGCGCGACGCTCAAGATTCCGACATTCTGTGCCTTTTTTTCAATCAAATAGAGCAGTTTATAAGCATCTGTGCTATTGTCTCGAAATGACCGAACCAGGAGGCATCACATGGCCATCGGAGTGCATCACGAGTCAGCGGTGATTTACGCGTTTCCGGCGAAGCGTTTCTCGAAATCCGCGCGTCCGGCAATCGAGATCGAGGCTGAGCTTGAGCCCTGCGTCTATGACAGCTGCTGGTACCACGAAGACGCCATGAAGGAAGAGGCGGCTGCTACGAAGCCGACCTTCAAGCCACGTCTGGTTGATTGATCCATCGGCTGCCGCAGGCGTGACCCGTTCGCCATCCGACGGGAGGAAATCAGCTTGCGCGCAGTAGCGGGGCGCGTCATGAGGAAAGCCGATAATCAGATCGGATGCTCGTGAATGCAAAAACAGGTGGCGATATTCGGCGGCGGCCCATCCGGATTGGCGGCCGCCGAGGTTTTGTCGGAACTCGGCCATGCCGTAACGGTGTATGAGGCGATGCCGACCGTTGCCCGGAAATTCCTGCTGGCGGGCAAATCCGGCCTGAACATCACACATTCCGAACCGTATGAGCGTTTCGCGAAGCGCTACGGGCAATCGAGCGACAGGCTCCGCGAAGCTCTCGATGAGTTCACGCCCGAAGACGTCCGCGATTGGGCGGCCTCACTGGAGACCGAGACATTCGCCGGCTCCTCGGGTCGTGTTTTTCCTGTCGAGATGAAAGCGTCTCCTCTCCTGCGCCGGTGGCTGAAACGACTGGAAGCGCAAGGGGTGACCGTCCTTACGCGCCATCGATGGATCGGTTTCGCGGAGGACGGTTTTCGCGTCGAGACGCCGGTTGGCGTGGTGACCGTGCAGTGCGACGCCGCTCTCCTTGCCTTTGGCGGCCCGAGCTGGCCCCGGCTGGGATCGGATGGCGCCTGGACACCGGCGCTCGCCGACAGAGGTGTCGGCCTGCAGGCGTTCCAGCCTGCGAACTGCGGATTTGACGTCGATTGGAGCCCTCACTTCACGGATCGGTTCGCTGGTCATCCGATCAAATCGGTCGTTGCGCGTTCGCCGGCGGGGTCAATCCCGGGGGAATTTGTCGTAACGAAGCACGGCATCGAAGGGAGCCTTGTCTATGCCCATTCGGCCGCGCTGCGCGACCAGTTGGCATCCGGGCGATCGACAAACCTCTGGCTCGATCTAGCGCCTGGCCGCTCGCAGGAGAGGATCGCACGCGATCTTGCGCGGCAAGACACCAAGGCGAGCCTGTCGACACGGCTACGCAAGGGGGCCGGCCTCGACGGCGTGAAGGTTGCCCTTATCCGCGAGGCTGGCGGCGAAGAATCGCCGGAAGCGCTGTCCGCACTTATCAAGGATCTGCCGATCCGCCTCGCCCGACCTCGCCCGATCGGGGAGGCGATTTCGTCGGCGGGCGGCGTCGACTGGAACAGCATCGACGACCGCTACATGCTGCGAGCCCTGCCCGGCCTGTTCGTTGCCGGTGAAATGATCGATTGGGAAGCCCCGACAGGCGGCTATCTCCTGACGGCGTGCTTTGCCATGGGTCGTGCAGCTGGCAGAGGAATCCATGCCTGGCTCAGCGAAGGCTCGAGCTGACCGCCCTCTACTTCCGAACCTGAAACGTATGCTCGGCGGCCGGGAAGCGACCGGCTCGCACGTCCTCGGCGTAGCTCTCCACCGCGCTGGACACCAGCGGGCCAAGCTCGGCGAACCGCTTCACGAATTTCGGCTTGAAGTCGTTGAAGAGGCCGAGCATGTCATCGGAGACGAGCACCTGCCCGTCACAGGCCGGCGATGCGCCAATGCCGATCGTCGGAACGCTGACGGACGCCGTGATTTCGCGCGCAAGCGGCTCGACGGTGCCTTCGATCACGATCGCAAAAGCGCCAGCCTGCGCGACCGCCTGGGCATCGCGCCGGATCTTCTCTGCCTCCTGGTCCGAATGCCCAAGCGAGCGAAAACCGCCGGATGTGTTGACGAGTTGCGGCATCAAACCGACATGTCCGAAGACGGGGATACCGCGCGCCACCAGAAATTCGATGGTCTCGGCCATTTCCTCGCCGCCTTCGAGCTTGACGCCGTCGCAGCCGGTTTCCTGCATCAGCCTCACCGCGCTGCGAAAGGCTTGCTCCTTTGATTCCTGGTAGCTCCCAAACGGCAGATCGACAATGACGCACGCATGCTGAACGCCACGCATGACGGCACGCCCATGCGCGGCCATCATGTCCAGTGTCACGCCAACAGTCGTTTCCATTCCGTAGAGGACCATGCCGACGGAGTCGCCCACCAGCAGGAGGTCACAATGCGGATCGAGAAGCTTGGCGATCGGCGTCGTATAGGCCGTCAGACAGACGACCCGCGCCTTGCCCTTCATCTTGCGGATAGAACTGGTGTTCAGCCGCTTCTGACTACCATGCGTACTCATCAGGCAGCCCTCGTCTGGTTCGTGGCGCCGATGACGCGGTTGTCGAGGAGGCGCGTATTGCCGATGCGAACGAAAAGCGCGACGAGCACCGGTCCGGCCTGCAAACTGGTCAACGGCGCCAGCGTCACCGGATCGCGGACAGCGACGACTTCAGGGATCGCCAGCGGTTCGGCTCTTATGAACTGCGTCAACGCAGCCTCGAGGCTGGCCGGATCGGCGCAACCCTCCCGGTAAAGCCGCTCCGCTTCTTCCAGAGCCCGGGGAACGATAACGGCAGCGGCGCGCTCCTGCGGGCTGAGATAGACGTTGCGTGAGGAGCAGGCCAATCCGTCGGGCTCGCGAACGGTCGGAACCGGCACGACACGAACCGGCTGCGCCAGATCGTCGACCATCCGGCGGATCAGCGTCACCTGTTGGTAGTCTTTCTCACCGAAATAGGCGGCATCCGGCTGCACGAGATTGAAGAGCTTGGTAACCACAGTCGTAACGCCGGCGAAGTGCCCCGGTCGTACTGCCCCTTCCAGCTCGCGGCCCAATTCCGGAACATCCACCACCGTCTTCATGGGGTGCGGGTACATTTCCGAGACAGGCGGTGCAAACAGCACGTCGACACCTGCCGCATCGAGAAGCGCACTGTCACGGGCGAGATCGCGTGGATAACGCGCAAGATCCTCGTTCGCGCCGAACTGCAGCGGATTGACGAAGATCGATACGACAGTCACGTCGTTCTGCGTCTTGGCCTGCGAAACCAATGTCATGTGCCCGACGTGCAGAAAGCCCATCGTCGGCACGAAGCCGATCGTCTTGCCGTCGCGTCGAAAATTGCCAAGGCAGTCGCGCAATTCGGCGACGGTCTCGATAAGGCGCATGTGTCATCTCCTCCCGTTCCGGCACCAGCCGGAAGGCGGCGGATAAAACTCGATTTGAGCAAAAGCGTCAACGCGAGCAGCGCCATTATATCGATTAAGCAGTCAAAGCGGCATAGACTCTTTTCAGATCGCCGTGAAACCTGTGCGACAGTTTCCCGTCACGCAGTCCCGATGACCGTTATCGGGGCGTAGATCTCGATAATTTGCAAGGGAACGTCCGCCTGCTCCTGGCGTCCAAAGACTTTTGCGGGATCCACGGGTTCGTCATTTTCGGGCGGGAAGAACTGCCCCCATGGATCTTCGAGCCACTTCTGGATATCGGCCTGTTGAAGGTTCGCACGTCCGGATCGAACGGTGAGAATTCTGCCGACTAGCGCCTGCCCGGTAAGATCTCCACCGGCATGAAGCGCGAACGGCTGCAAGCCAACGGCTTTCTTGGCGCTGTCATAACCCGTGGACGAGTGAAACAGCCCCACAAATATCTCGTCCGGTTCTCCAGACACGCTGGTGATGCTTTTCGTCACCAGCAACAAATTGAAAAGCCCCTGATTTTCCCGTCCCCTGACGCGCTCCGAAAGCAGCCCATTCGTGCCGAGCCAGCCCCATTGCGTGCCGCCTGCGCTCAACAGCAGATTCTTGGTGTCGTCGGGATCTACCTGCATCGCGAGGCCTGCAAGCGAGACGCGGCTCGACCGCACCAGCGCTGCCATGTTCGGCATGAACTGCGCCCAACGTCCCTCCGTCGGTTCCGATATTTGGAGCGATCGGCTCACCCGTATGTCGCCGGTTCGGGCTCCCTCCACCGTCCGCGTGAGATTGACGGTCAGTTCTGTCGTCGCGGGATCGGCATCCGCCAATTCGTCGGGCTCTAGCACGTCAAACCACTTGGTTTGCCAGGCAAGCCTCCAATGCCCGCCCGAGGGTTTGACCAAAAGAAAGATGTCGAACCAGGCGTAGGATGCAATTCCCCCGTCGCGCTTGATGTCCGACACTCGGCGGACGGCGACAACGCGGAGATCGAACGCTGACCTTGAAAGTGCGAACGTCTTGTTCGCAGCACCGTCGATCGCGAGGCTGCACGCGCCGTCCGACCATTCAGCAGCAACCGAAAATGCCTGGCTGATCTGTTTCGTACCATTCTTCTGGCGGCGGGCAAGGCTTGCGGCAAAGGTGAATGTTGCCGTTGCTCTCTCGTTGTCCGGCCGGGTATCATGCTGGGTGATCGAAATCTGCGACGATGTGGACTTTGCAGGCAGCAGCAATACGTCCGACCAATAGCCTTCGGTCGCCTCGGCAAGCACGAGCCGGCGGAATGAGAGCTTTGCCATCCACCAGGCATCCGGATCCTCATGCGTGAACTCCGGTGGACTGATGACGAACGAACTGTTGAGAAACAGTCCTGTTGCGGTTCCGGTGTCGAAGCTGTGGCCGAGCGGTCCCGCGACCGTCAACGGTGCAACATTTCGAAGTTCGTCGTGTTTTCTCGGCATCTTCCTTTCCGCCGGTGATGCCGAACTCAAGCCATAGGCTCGAACCAGGGGATCGGGACCCATCTCGACCGCAGTCGCGCTGATCGTGGCACCTTTCTCGCGGAACTTGGTCCGTTGCGCGATGTCGACTCCGCCGAGCATCCAATCGCCCAGGCCGGAATGCTCGAACCAAGCCCCGTCAACCACGGCCAGCACCCCGGCAACCGGAGATACCTCATCGCCCTCAGCCACGGCGCGCGTCAAAGGAAGAACCGCCCGGATGGAGGGGGGTGGTAGCGCTCTCGTGCTGCGGGCGGTACGAAGCATTCGGTACCACGGCGTCGACCAGCCGCTGGCGCTTTCCCAACGCGCCTTGATCGGCAGCACCGGAGCTTCAACCGCACGATAGGCTGCTGCGTAGCGCGAATACGCCGTGGCGACAAAGCGCAGATATCGCGTGCTCTCGCGCCGGCCCGTCGAATTCAGCGCAATCCGGATTGGCAGTGTCGTTGCGACCGACGATGCGATCGTCTCGGCAATGGGCACAGCCGCCGGAGTATCGTCCAACGTCTCGCCCAGCCGTTCCGCAAACCCGGCGACATCCCAGAGCAAGGGATATTCGCCAGGTGATGGCGGAGCCGCTCGCTTGCTTATGTCGTCATCGTAGGGATCGGCTGGTGGTACTGGTGGAAAATCATTGAAGGTTCCTTCCTTCTTGAAAGGAAACGGCGGGAGCGGCCGGCCTGTCCAGCGCCAGGCCTGCGCCCCGACGGCAATCGCGCCGATTGCGTCCATTTTCGCAGAGGTCGCCCGCGTGAAATCCAGTCGGAAATCACCCTCGCTCTCATCTGGAAAGGCGTCAGCGGTCACGATCGTCCCGGAAATCTGTCGCGCGATCTCAGCCGGCTCCGGCAGGTGTGTGGAAGCCGCCTCGACGGCAAATTCATGTAAACTGAACAAACGGTAGTGCCCGCCGTCGGTCGGATCGACGACATCGACATCGCCAACCGATGCTTCCCGCACGACCTTGTCGAAGCGACGCTCACCAGCCGGATCGACCTTGCCGGAAAACCGTTCCGTCCTGACCGCCGCGAATAGCTGCACGACAACGACGTCACCGGATGCGACCGCAACTGTTCTGCTGCCGCTATCGAACGCAGTTTTGGTCCCCCGCTGGACGACGCAAGTGAGGTTGATCGACGGTCGGCTGGCAAAGGGATCCTGAGCAGTCGTATCGTTATCCCAGTTCCAGCGCCACGGTACGAACACCGGCGCAAAAGGCGCGCTCGAATCCGCCGCAAGCGCCCCATCCCGTCGCACGCGTCGCACTGAGATCGCGAGCGCATCCACTGCGGGATCCTGGATGACAAGTTCCTTCCTTATTTGTTCGGAACTGGCCTTGAGGGCGTCGGAGTCGGCCCGCCGCCGCTTTTGTTCCAACTCGTGGAGTTCAGCTGTCAACGCGGCATGCCGCGTTCGGACAGCCTTTCGGAAATCCCGCAATTTGAGCTTCTCGGCGCTATTCTGATTCAGCAAAGCTTCATCAAGCGCAATCCAGCGGTCGAAGTCCTCGATAGGAGTGACGGGCGGCTCGATCGTGAGCGTCAGTTTTCCCGCAGTCTCGCTGAAGGGGTCGCCATCGTCGTTCGACAGCAGCAGCGCGGTCTTCATCTTCAGCGGTCGGCTCCCTGTCGAAGCCGATGGGTTCCATGGCTCGACCGCAATGGCCGGGACCGAAATCTCTTCCGCTATCGGCTTCACATCCTTCCCCAACAGCAATGGATGAAATGCTTCTCGACCCGTTGCCGTAGGATCGACGCGAAGCGATCCGATCCCGGTCCGCCGCAGATAGGTGAAACGTCGCACTGCTTCCGGCGGCGGAAAAAAATGGTCCTCGGCGAGCTTCGAGGGATCGAGCAGGGCGGGAAAATCGTTGTTTCGAATCTCGATCGGTAGACCGCCCTGATTGGAGATACCGAAGGGAGCGATCTCGTAGGTGGCGCCGTAGGCGAGAAACGGCAGCAGCGTCTCAGCCGGCGGCCTTTCCTGGACACGCGGCTGCACCTGGCGGATTATGCGTACCAGCGGAACGTCACCCGAAGGCTGGTCGTCCGGCTTCATGGCTCCCTGCGAGTCGCCAATCACGGGTCTGTTGTCATAAGGCAGGATTGCTTGCGGAGCACGTCCGACATAGCCGACCGGCAATGCCGAAAGTACTGTCCGGGGAGCGCTCTTGAACTCGACCGGCTTAGGTCCCGCGCCATAGCCGGCGTCAGGATTAATCTCGGCAAATCCCGCCGTCAGGCAGCGCCAATCCTCGGTCGGGGTCGAGCGACGCATCATCATCCCGTAGCCTGCCATGTCGTCGTTCAGATCGGTCGTGCTTTGTGCCGCCACGACAAGACGATCGACCTGGAGCATCACGGGATGCGCATCCGCCACCAGATTGCCCGATAGGAGCGTGTCTCCATCGCTATCGACTGTCGGCTGCGGGAACCAATCGCCCCTCTGCGCCCTGAGTATTGTGTCGATGCCGCTTGCGATCCCCTTCCGCGCGCTGGCTGGAAGCATGCCGATCCGACCATGGCAGCTCTCGTATCTGGCTTCGAGCGGCGTCATCCCGCTGGCGTCGCTCTCGCACAGCGTCCCGAAAAGGCTGGAGATGACAGAGTCGCGAATACTTCCGCGGTCATCATCACTGTCCGCTCCGCAAAGAATATCCAGGTCCGTCTGATCCGGCGCTCCCGCGTTTCGCCAGATCCCCTCTGGATCGGTCCATGCGAGGTCGATGTTGGAAGCCTTTAGGAGTCTCACAACGTTGAAGCCCTGTTCGAAAAGCGAGCCAAAGGCAGTCTCGGCCGCAGAGAACCACGGTCGCAAACTCTCCTGTCCGGAAACAGCATCGCGCCAGACGGCAATCTGGATCGCCGCTGCGTTCGTGGCGGTGATTGCCCCATCGACGACCTTGCGCAGCAATGCCGGCTCGAACACCTCCGGTTGATTGACGTTGTCAGTCATGGCATCGGCCAGCGCCCTCGTAAATTCGGCCCCATCCTTCGGCATGCCCAAAGCCGGTCCCAACACCGAAGCGAGAATGTCGAACCATCGGCCAAGCTGAGCCTCCTGATCGGGCGTCCGCAGACGAAAAGCGTTGCGGAAGACGCGATCCGCGTTGGCTACTGCGGTCGCAAGTGCATCCGTATCTTGCAGGCGAACACCGCGCGGCGTTGCCTCATTAACCTGCTCGATGATCGCCGCATGCACAGGCGATCCGTTTGGCCCTGTCACCAGCTTCGCATCCCCCACATGCGGTGAATCCAATGCGATGCAGCCCGGACCCACGATATCGCGAAGCGCTATCAGGACCGCTTCCGACAGAAGCGCAGCGCCCCTGCGCTTGTCACCTCCAGCAATCGCGTGAGCGATCGGAGCGCTCTGCGTGGCCGCGTCGCTTTCGATCGCGCCGACGAGTAATTCCGCGAGGCTGAATGCTTCCGAGAGCTTCGCGGGCAGGCTCGCCATCGCATCATCAAAGGCCACGCCTTTCCTCGAATCCGACGCCTCGCCGGTATGGGTTCTGCGCACCCAGAACGTATCGCGATCGAGAAAGCTGGTGTCGCCGCTTCCCGATGTCCCGGGATCCATGGCGCGGCAGATCGCCTCGATCGGCAGGCCGTTGAAAGTCGTCGTGTAGGGTATCGTCGCGACGACACCAGCCGGCGTGGTCTCCCAAACAATCTTCGAGGGATCGCTGATATCCGGCTCGAACACCGTGCTGCCTTTACGCGGTTTCAGGCGGGGCGCGGCAACCAGCAAGGTGCGCTCGCCCGGCTGGACGCTAGGCAGGCTGTCGAGGCGGGTGAACCGGACCAGGTTGAGCCGCCCGTGCGGGATCGGCGCGGCCATCGAGGCGAGCCCGGCCAGAAAGGCCTCGTATCGGAACAGCGTCTTGCCGCCGTCGATCTCGTCGAGCGGCTGGCGATGGTTGCTATCGTTCAAGCCCGCGAGAACGAAGGGACGCAGATCGGAAAAGCTATTCGTGCGATCCGGCCCGGCGAGATCGTGCAGAGCCGTGTAGAGAAGCCAGCGCCAGCTTTGATCGGCGAGCTCGAAATTCGGCTTGCCGGTCTCGCTGCTTGCCGGGAGCAACAATTTCTGCTCATCCGATGCGATGATAGTTCCGCTCGGAAGGCCAGCTGAAGGCGCAGTCGCGAAGAATGACGAGAAACCCAGTTCACCGCCGATCCAGGGAAAGAGCGGGCCGGCATCCTCGCCGAGGATATCGAGATAGTCGTCCAGCCCCTGGTCGGGCGATGAGGGAAGCGGCGTAGCACCTGCGCGTTTGAAAAGATCGCTTTTTGCGGGATCGTCCCCTGGAGACAGGCGAAGACCGGCGCCAGAGAGGCGGATCCCGAAGATATTCTGGCCGCCGCCCGGCGCTGCGACGAGATCACATAGAAGAACGATTTTCATGGAACCCTCACGCGAAGTTGTCGAGATGGTCGCCGGAGGCGGTGGCCGCGTTTTTCTGACCTCCGGCGAGGTAGTAGGTGATCGCTTGGCGAACCTTGATCTCGCAGCACCAGCAGATCTTGAAACTGACCTCCAGGGTTCCGCGAGCCACCGCACTGCCGTCGTCGCGGTACACAAGCTCCAGAAGCATCGAGAGGCCGATATTGAAGCGCCCGAGGATCACGACACCGCCGCGAACTAGGAAGATGACGGCAATCGAAAAGCTCTTGCCGCCGGATCCGTCTGTTTCGAACTCCGCGTAGGCGCCGAGCATCGCATAGACGAAGCCGCTGCACGGCCCAAAGGCGAAATCCATGCCGACGCCGGCGGTGAGGCCGATCGATACGGCGCTCGAAAGCCTTCCGCTGGTCGGGAAATATCGTGCGCGTGCCTCGAACCAGCCGCCACCGAGAAAGAGCCATACCCGCAACACGAAGGGTTCGCTCTTGCGCCCAAGCGCCATGCTGGTCGCCAGGGCGAATTCGCCCGACCTGCCCTCGCCTCTTTTCAATGTCACCAATTCAAATGAAGTGGCGAAGCGCATGCCGGTTGCCGAAAAGGCGCCAAACGACAGCGGCGGCAGCGGCAGTTCGATACGCGCCGAAATGCCGGCCGGAACCCCGTTCTCCTCCAGCATTTCGAGGAAGAACCCCGAGTTCGGGTCGCTGAACGACTTGATGAGATCGGACAGAAACTTGATCGAGTTGTCGAGCCGCACCCGGCGCGGATCGATGTCGACATCAAGCCCCTTGCCGTCCTCGAAGAAGACGCGTGTCTCTTCAAGCGTGACGAGCGGATGGCCGCTGAAAGCCAGCTCCCAGTCGCCCGTGATCTCCGCCTTCGTGGTCCGCTTGGAAAGTCCTTGCGGGTCGATCGCGAAATCGGCCAGTGCCGCAAACGTGCCGGAGACCATCGACAGATTGAGTGGACCGAACTCGAATATCTCGGATCGATCTCCAAGCGATGTGCTCGCTTCGGCTTTCGCCCAGCCGCTCAGACTGGCCTTATCGAAGCCATGGCTGATCTTTATCTTGTCGCTGGCAAACGCTGGCAGGTGAAAGTTCTTGAACAAGCCGTCCAGCTTGAGACCCGCGAGATCGGGAAAAATCTGGCTGAAGTCGAAGTTCTCCAACCCCTTCGGCGTGAAGCGATCGAGAATTTCGTCGGTCGGCAAGCGAATGCCCAGCGCTTTCAAATCGTCGTCGAGCCGGTTCATCAACGCGACGACAGGCGACGTTCGGATCGCGTCACGCGCATCATCGAAGAAATAGGCTATGCGATCCCGATTGAAACTCAGATTTGGAAGGATCGGGGACGCCCCCGCAGCCCGCACAAGCGCCAGCGTGTCGCTGGGGTTCTGGAAGGACGGCGCGGTTGAGAGCCGCTTATATCCTTCCTCCAAAGCGCGGATATTGCCCGCCACCGAAGGAGGAATTTGCTGTTGCAGGCCATTGACGATGGCTTTGGCTCCGTCCTCGAGTTTCTCAGCGGCCTCCTTGATCGCCGCACCGTCGCGCCGAATGACCGAGATCCCGGCATCGATCGACTGAATGAGGCTGTTCTCCAGCCCGGTGATCGTCGTCCTTGCCGCGACAGCGGCCCCATCGATCACATCGTCGATTGCCTTCTCTTCGTCGGCAATTGACCTTCCGACGCCATCAAGCAATCCGCCGAGATTGTTCATTGCGCTCTTCGTTGCTGCGGCGATCGTAAGCTTCAACGAAACGACTTTGTCCGTGAGCGTCTTAAGCTCACCCTGAACATACTTGCGCAAATCACCCGTCGGCTTCCGGCATCCTTCATAGAGTGCCATCAACCAGGTTTGGCAAACACCATCGAGACCAGTCGTAAACGCGCCCAGACTCGTGACAGCTTGCTGCCGGTAACTTTCCACGAATGCATTCAGCGCCGCCATATCGTTGCCAGCGGCTTCGATAACATGGACGGTTTGACGGAGCGCTTCCCCGACCGCCGCGCGCACACCGCTCAGGTTCGCCTCGGCCTTCTGCACCTCGGAGAAAGCAGTGGAATGCATCTCGACGAGGGCTGTTTGCAACACACCCAGCAACACGTTCAACGAAACGTGGTTCGGTTCGACCGGGAAGATCTTCGCATTCATCACGACCGGCGGAAGGCTACGCCGCGCCTTGTCCATAATGCCTTCGATGATCCCCATCATGCGGCGATGAAACTCATCATAGGAAGACAGAACCTGCCCGGCATCCGGCAGCGACGCGATGGTCCCTTCGACGTCGGCAGCCGCATCAGAGACAGCGCGTACGGCATCCGACATCCCACGAAGGAGATCGGCGACACCCCGGTCGAGCTGTTCGAAGCCGGCCGAAAGTCGGTTGATCCCGGTCAGCAGTTGCGACCGTGGCAAGGCTAGCGCCTGCTCGATCTGTCGGGCGACATTTTCAGCACTGCTCGCCGTAGCGCCCTCGAAGAGATATGGATCCGCCTGCAGATCGCCAAGCGCCTTGATCAAGGCGTCCAGGCGGCGGTTCAACGTTTCCTCAATGCCTTTGGTCGCCTTGCTTTGAAAGCTCGCGGCCTCGTCGGTCCATTTCGATCGAGCGGCATCCAAGGCTGTCTTCGCCTCGGAAGCCGCCGCGCCGATGGATTGCCGTGCGGAAGCCGCCCGCTGGCGGACCTCGCCTTTCAGTGCCTCAAGTTGCGCGATGGCAGCCTCAACCGGATCGCCAGCAGCGGATGCGTCCCACAAGCCGGCGACGATGCCCCGGGCGGTCGATATGGCCTCGTTCAGCCGCGCTTCCAGGGCGCGCGCATCATCCGCCATTGTCTGCAGATGTGCTCTCAGCGCGATCGCCTGGGCGGCGCCACCTCCGACTCCGGTCGGCTTCGATCGCATCATCGAGACGGTTTCGACCACGGCACCGATCGGTTCGCCGGCGGCTCTCGCTGCGGTCAGGTTCGCCGGAGCGCTGCCGCTATCCACGTCGAACGTGCAGCGATCGAACATCGGATCGCGCATGCGGTCATCCGGCTGCCGCCCGTCGGGATCCGCCCGGTCGATGACCGGCCGTCCTGTTGGTGAAGGTGCCGGCGCATTGACAAAATCCACACCGGCGACCGGCAGCCACTGATCGGGAAGATCCCCATCCTCTTCCCGCACCGAGGTAAAGAAGACCAGTTGGCTTGGATCGCTTAGGCGCGAATGAACCGCCGCTGACGCGCCCGTATTTGCGCTTGCCAGCCGAAGCCGGATATCCGGCTTGGGAAAAAGATCCCGATCTGCATCGCTTCTCCAGAGGGGGACGATCCAGCCGGCCTCGATATCGCGACCCCAGCTGCTTTTCACCGGGATACGGCGGGTGCGAAACAGGCATGCTTCGACGAAACCCCGCGCCTTCTGTCCGCCGCTCTTTTCGGGATAGGCGCGATCCGGCTCCAGAAGCTCCACATACTCCTGAACCTTGCGCACGACGGGACGGCCGAGGTGCTGCCCCTCCTGCTCTTCGGCAAACTGATCCGGCGGCAAGACCGTCCGCTCATAGACGATGACGTGCTTTGCAATATTCCAGAACACGCCGATGCGGCCGATGCGCTCCAGCGTGTAGGTATCGGTTCGTCCAACAACCGTGTTCGAAACGATGCGCGTCTTTCCATTTGCAAAGAAGGCGCGCATGAAGCCCGAGCCGCCAAGCGCGGTGAAACTCGGCTCGATGATCTGCCCGCGTGTGCTCGCCGGTTTTTTCATCACCTCCTGAAAGATGTTCTTCGACTCGAAGCCGCGCGTGGCTCCGCCCTTCAGATTGGTGGATTGGCTTTGCGGATCCCACGGATCGGGATCGACTTCGGCATTTGCCCGCAATTCGAAAGCGACCTTGTCATCCACCGACAACGGGCCCTCGGTGCCCTCGCGGTAAATCCCGAACTGTGCGAGGCGCGTTTCATAGACTTTCGAGAAGCCGGCCGCGAGGTCCCGCTGGCGATCGTAAAGCTCCGCTTCCACAAGCGACTGCCGGCTCGTACCCGTCAGAGAACGGATAATCCCCTTCGGGCGCGCGGGAAGCGGCGTACGCAGTCCACCGATACGCGCGCCGATCTCCGCAAGCCGCAGGCCCGACGACGTCAACCGGCTTGCAAGGCCATAGAGGAACTCGAATCTGGCGGTCGCCAGCCCCGCGCCTGGAGCCCGATCACCGGCGGAACCGAGAATCCGGCGCAGGTTCCACGGCGCCTCTGCATACTGCTGCTTGAAATACGAGGACTGCAGCGACATGCGCGCAAGCGTCCCCAGGCGGTAGTCGACGGTAATCTCGGCGCCTGTCGGCGAGATCGGGGGCCACGGCGCACCCTTCTCGAACGCCTCTCCCGTGGCCTGTGGCGGAAAGGACAGGTTGAAACCATCGGTGACGCCGGCGATCTCCCATTTGCCGCCGCCGAACTCCGAGGTTTCCCAGTTCGCGATCTCCCCGTCACTGTCTTCGGACTGCGTGAGATCGAGCCCGAAGGTGGCGACGTTGGCCATTGCCACGGTCAATGGCTCGGCGTCGATGACGATCGTCCGATCTCCGGATTTCACCTCACCCGTCGAGGGGGTCCCGGCAGTGTTGCTGAGTGGTTTACGATGCAGCACAAGCGCGAGGCGGCGATTGCTACCGGTGGCGGTCACCTCTTCTCCGGTCAGGAAAAAAGGCGTCCGTAGCGAATCCTCTTCTGACGTCACCTTGGGCCTGTCGACGAGCACCAACGGCACATCGCGGGACAGGTTGCCCGCTATCCGCTTTTCGCGCGTGATCCTTGGGAACTCCGGATCAGAGGTGTCCACGTCGCGGCGCCTGAGCGGCTCGAGCACGGCATCGAATGCGCGTCCGCTGTCCGGTGGCGCGTCCTGCGCACCCGGACGGACATCAGCCAGATCGAACTGATCGATATGAGCGACAATTCTCGGAATTGCTTCACCCGGATAGGGCAGTCGGGCGCGTCCGGCCTGCCGTTTCGGATCACGCCTGGAAGTCGCATAGTGCGGCAAAGCCGAGTCGGCGGGATCAAACGTTACCGCAAGACGCATTTCCAGGCGACCCGCCTGCTCCTTCGCATGTCCGGGCACGTCGAAATCCAGCGCCCCGAAACGGAGGGCGGAAGTCGGCTCCTTGCCCGCATCAGTGTCAGCAACGATCTCGACCCTGATCTCCGGTATGCTGGACGCTCTAGGCAAAGCGTCGAACCAGCAGAAGGTATCTCTTATCGCCTCCCGCTCGACGCGTACCTTTACCCGGCGGCGGACCGGCAGGCCGTCATGGGTGACAAGACCCGGAAAGACCGCATCGGCGGTGAAAACAGCAGCCGCCTGCGTCGGGCGAAGGACAGCCAGGACAATATCGCCGACATCATCGCTGCGAGCGTCGGGCTGTACCATGTCGAACAGAGCATCAAACTCTCCGCTCTCCCCTTTGGAGCTGCCGACATTCTGCAGCAGGGGGACGAAAGACGTTTCGTGAGCATCGTCGACAGTTCTCAATGCGGAGAGATAGGGTTGTGCGACGCGCTCGTTCCAGAGATCGGCAAACAGGTGTGGCGACAGCGCCGTAATCTCGACGTAGGAATGAAGCGCGCTGTCTATTTTCCTGGGATCGTCGAAGTCCGGCTGATTGAATACGTCGGGTATCAGGTGGAAATCGACCGGCTTCGTGATCTCGATCGCAACTCGGGAAGCGCTACGGCTGTCCACAACGATGTTTGCCGAACCAGGTTTGGCGGATGTCGGCTCGACCTGCACCCGACCGCCGAAGGTCAAAAAGTCGTTTGCGCCGCCGCGACCCTTCCGGCGGATCCCCACCGGTCTGAGGCCAATGGCGCGCGGTTGCTTGTATTTGCCATCCGCTTTCGGAGGAATCCGCTTCACATCCCTGAAACCGATGCCAGTTGGCTGGCCAAGCATTCGCGCCAGCAATGGATAGGCATCAGGCGAAATCGCAACCGGCGCATTTGTTGCGAATATGGCACGTTCGAAGCTGTCGGAAGGCGAAGGATTGGAAAGCGTCTTGAGTGAACGATAGCCGCTGATTTCGGCGTCATCGCCTGGAAAGGCGTCCCCAGCGTAGTTGGAAGCGTAGTATGTGAAAACGTTAAGCGAGTCATCCGCATTGAACATGCCGGTCTGGGACAGTGTCCATCTCAGCACGCAGGAAAGGCCGGGACCGTCCGGTAGTAAGCTGGCCATCTGGAACGACCTCAGCATAGCGAGGACGATCTGCTGATCTTTGGCATAGTAATGAAAACGACCGCGCATCCGAAGGCTGAAGCGCAACTTCGTTTCATCGCCATCAAAGAGTTCAATGTATTGGAAGGTGCTGTCGGCGCCGAAGAAATTATCGAACACCAGCTTGCCCGTGATATCCAGCCCGAATTGCATCCGGCTGCGTTGGCCATCTGCGTTGATGGCATATAGGCGGCCCGCCAGCCGCGCGATGACGCCTTCCATATCGATACCCTCATCGATGGAGTGGAACACCTCGCCTGGGAGGCCATTCAGAAGTCGGTGTGGCGCAACCCGCGCAGGAGCGAACCTGCGTCAGGAACCGAGGAACCATTGAAACGGATCGTCACCAAACGTGCCTCCGAACCCCGGAAGCATGATTTCACCATCACCGGAGCTATTGCCCTCGGTGTAGCCCTTGAGGAGCATGACCTTGTGGTCGCTCTTGTCGTAGAGTCGCATGTTGTTGGAGTTTCCGGGACTGCCGAGTATCCAGTTTTCCCACTGTCCCTTGCTCTCCAGCAAGGCCGAGGTCGGATCGGCTTCCAAGACCGTCCAATCGCCCTTTGTAACGAGCGACCCGCCGGTGATCGTCAAAACAACATGCTTGCGTGGCCTTACAAGGCGCAATGTGGGCATAGCAATACCTCCCGCTGAGCCGATGGCTCCGCAGCAACATGAGTTCATTGATGGTAGGAAAATCAGAATTAAGAAGCGACAATCGCTAGATTATCTCGATTTTCGATTTATGAAATCGCAGGAAACGCAGAGAAATACTTATTTTAATCATGCATAGATCGGAATGTACGCAACATATGCATCCGAAATGACAATTTATACACTATAATTACCACCACCATTTCAACAAATCAATCCTAAAAATTGCATCTATAATTCGACACAACCAAATACTCGCGATGCCAGTCAACTTCGGTGGAGACAGCATTCCGCAATGCATTCTTTTGTCCAAACTCTGCCCCAGTGATGGTAGAAGAAGGGAAACCATGCCACGGCGCGCCTCGCGGGCGCCGGCGCGATGTCCGACAAAAGCGGAGAGATAGTGACCAATCCCTACGAGATTCTCGGCGTTCGGCGCGACGCGAGCGACGATCAGATCAAGGCGGCCTATCGGCGGCGCGCCAAGTCAACACACCCAGATTCCGGCGGCGACCCTGCCGCCTTCGGCAGGGTGCAGAAAGCCTATGAACTTCTGCTGGATCCCGTGCGCCGAAAGGTTTTCGACGATACCGGGTACGACGTCGAGTTGGCCGATCCGGTTGACCTCCAAGCCCTGATCGTCATCGAAAAGCTTGTCAACGAGCTGACGCTCGACGAGCGCGAGCCCGGCTCATTCGACCCTTTGGCCCGCATGCGTTCGGATCTGTCGGAAGAGATGCGCAAGGCGAGGTTCAGCAAACGCGAACTCGAACGCCACGCCGCCCGCATCGAGCATCATCTCGAGCGGCTCGAAAAGCGGCCGACGACCGACATTCTCGGCTCGATGCTGAGAGCGCGGATCAAGGCGATCACCACGGCCGTGAATGAGACCGAGGCCAAGATCAAGGCCAGCGAGCGCGCCTGCGAAATGCTCTACGACTACAGCTATGAAGTTGACCTTCGGGAAGGCGACGAGGCCTTGATCGAAGGAGAGGACGCGGTTGCTACGCTCTCGCCAAAGCGGGAAGAACGCCCGCTTTGGGTTGTGCCGGCCGCCGCGCAGGAAGGCTAGAGCGCCCGGCCGGTCAGGCCGCGCGCTGCTCTGTTCCCTGGATCGCCGCGAGCTTCCAGTCATTGCCGGGCTTGCGCACGAACGTCCAGACCTCGGTCGTTTCCGTCGGCGACCTGACGTCACCGCTGACGACGCGACCGCTTGTGCGCTCGACGAGCGCGTCCACCGACGAATATCGCATCGCAAGCGTGGCGTAGTCGGCACCATCTTCCCGCCAGGCTTCGGCAATATCGCCCTGCAGGAGCTTGACGTCGGAGACCTGGTTGCGAACACCGTTGGTGGCATTCTCTCCCAGTTCCTCCGCGAGATAGGACATGGCTTCAGGCGTCGTGAGTCGACGCAGCGTCGGATAATCCTCCGAGCCGTAGGCGGTCTGGACCTCGGTCAACAGACCCTCGAAGCGGTCGAGATCGCCCTGCTTCAGTCCGATCTCGTCACTTGGGCCTGAGTTCGCCTGGCTCTGGCCGTAGCCGGCTCCAGAGCCGATGGACGGGATGGTGAAAGACGATCCCGCGCTCGGCCTTACATTATACGATGGCGCGGAGGCGGCCGAGCCGTAAGACGGCTGGCGCCGATTGGCGAAGTAGCGCATGGCAAAGGAAACCGCCATCGCGATCAAAGCGATCTGAAGCAGCATCCCGAGGAAGCCGAAGCCGCCACCGAAGCCGTGTCCAAGCAACATGCCGAGCAGGCCGCCCGCAACCAGGCCGCCGATCATCGACCGGCCGAAGCCGCCGCCGAAGAAGCCACCGGGACGCTGGGCTGTGGAAGGCTGTTGCGTGCTGTAGGGTGCGTTCGTCTGCTGCCCCGGCGTCATCGACCGATCAATCGGAGCCGCGGGAGACGGTGCCGTTCGGGTCACGGGAGGCGCCTGAAATGTGCGCGTGCCGCGGCTTCCAAAGCCGGAACCACCCGCGCGCCGGGCATCAGCCTCTCCAATCGAAGCGAACACCGTAGCGCCCGTCAAGACGGCGATCGCCGCGATCTTGGCAAAACGCGAAACAGCAGCAGGCATCTCAAATTCTCCTTCCGGTGGAAACAGCAGTCCCGACCTATATAGGTAGGATTTCCGCCGTTTGAAGCAGAAAGCGAGTTTTGCCTATTGGCAGACATCCACCCAGGTTGCGTTGGTGAGTTCCGCCAGGCGTTCCGTCGCGATGCGCACCGCCGAATTGGTGGATCCGGCCGCTGGTACGACAACATCGAAGCGGCGCAGCGACACATCACAATAGACCGGCAAGGGCGTCGGCAGACCGAAGGGGCAAACGCCACCCACGGGATGACTGGTTACAGCAACCACCTCGTCGGCCTGCAACATGCGCCCCTTCGCGCCAAAGGCGTCCTTGAACTTGCGGTTATCGAGCCGCGCAAGACCGCCAGCCACGACAAGAATCGGTTCGTCGCCGACCCGTAGGCAAATGGTCTTGGCAATCTGCGAAGGATCAACCCCGTGCGCCTCAGCGGCCAGCGCCACGGTCGACGAACTCTCGGAGGTTTCGATGATCTCGATATCAGGGGCGTTTGCGCTGAAGAAAGCGCGGACGGTTTCAAGGCTCATGGCAAGGGATCGCAAAATCGTTGAAGGGAAATCTTATTCGGCCGATTGCATGGATTGCAACCGCCTGTCGGTCTCGATCAGCCGCACACCGTTTTCCCGACAAAGATCCTGGATGGAATCGATCTCGCAGTGATCGGTGATGAAGGTATTCACCTGCGACAACTGCGCGATCCTGACCGGGGCCGTGCGCTCGAATTTGGTCGAGTCGGCGACCAGGATGACATGGCGTGCATTGGCGATGATGGCCTGCGCCACCTTCACCTCGCGAAAGTCGTAGTCCAGCAACGCGCCATCCTGATCGATCGCGGATGCACCGATCACGGCATAATCGACCTTGAACTGACGAATGAAATCGACGGCGGCCTCGCCGACGATACCGCCATCGGACGCACGGACCACGCCCCCGGCGATCACGACTTCCATCGACGGCAGAAGCCTCAGCCGGTTGGCGACATTGATATTGTTGGTGATGACCATCAGCTCGCGGTGGTTGATCAACGCCTCGCCAACCGCCTCCGTCGTGGTCCCGATGTTGATGAACAGAGAAGCGTTGTTCGGGATGAGCGCCGCCGCAGCCAGGCCGATCGACTGCTTCTCACCGGCCGCGATCTGCCGGCGTGCCTCGTACTTCACATTCTCGGTGCCGCTCGGGAAAAGCGCCCCGCCGTGAACCCGTGTCAGCACCTGTGCGTCGCAGAGGTCGTTCAGATCCTTTCGGATGGTTTGCGGCGTGACCGAAAAATGCGCCGCCAGGTCTTCGACGAAAACGCGCCCATTTGCCTTGGCCATATCGACGATTTCGGTTTGGCGATCGCTGAGGAACATTTCCAACAGCCCTTTCCGGTCTTGCGTGCCCATGTTTGGGAGACATGCATATCAGAGGCTGCAAGTGCTAGCAAAGCCGGTCCGTTCTGCAAGCAGCCGGCGCGCCAGAAACTCCTCGCTTCGACATTCACCGCGCGATAGGGTCGCGCCATCTGCAGCGGGCCCTACCGGCCGAACTGTGTTCGAGCGTCTCTTGGCAAGGTAATCATTGATGAAAAAGATCGGTTTTCTCTCCTTCGGGCATTGGATGCCCTCGCCCCAATCCGAAACGCGCTCCGCGTCCGACGCGCTCCTCCAGTCCATCGATCTCGCCGTCGCCGCTGAAGAGCTTGGCGCGGACGGCGCCTATTTCCGGGTCCATCATTTTGCCCGCCAGCTGGCTTCGCCCTTCCCTCTGCTTGCAGCGGTCGGTGCCAGGACCAGCAGGATCGAGATCGGCACTGCGGTGATCGACATGCGCTATGAGAATCCGCTTTACATGGCCGAGGACGCCGGTTCCGCCGACCTTATTTCAGGAGGCCGGCTTCAGCTCGGCATCAGCCGCGGCTCGCCCGAGCAGGTGATCGATGGTTGGCGTTACTTCGGCTACCAGCTCGGCGAGGGAACGACCGCATCCGACATGGCGCGCCACCACACGGAAGTGTTTCTCGACGTCCTGAAGGGCGAAGGTTTCGCCGAGCCGAATCCGCGTCCGATGTTTCCCAATCCGCCCGGAGCTCTTCGTCTGGAGCCACATTCGGAAGGCTTGCGCGAGCGTATCTGGTGGGGTTCTAGTTCCAATGCGACGGCCGTGTGGGCGGCACAGCTTGGCATGAACCTGCAGAGCTCAACCTTGAAGGACGATGAAAACGGCCAGCCCTTCCATGTGCAGCAGGCCGAGCAGATCCGGGCCTATCGAGAAGCATGGAAGGCTGCCGGCCATCAGCGAGAGCCGCGCGTCTCGGTCAGCCGCAGCATCTTTGCGCTGGTCGGCGATCAAGACCGCGCCTATTTCGGCCGTGGCAACAAGGAGGCCGACACGATCGGCTTCATCGATGATACAACCCGGGCCATTTTCGGCCGCAGCTATGCGGCGGAGCCAGATGCCCTTGTCCGGCAACTCGCCGAGGACGAGGCTATCGCGGAAGCAGATACCCTGCTTCTGACCGTGCCCAACCAGCTCGGTGTTGCCTACAATGCCCATGTCATTGAATCCATCCTGACGCATGTCGCTCCGGCGCTCGGCTGGCGATAGCGCCGCCCAGGCGGGGGGACAGCTTTGTACCCAAAGAAGGCCCCGCCCGCCCATGGACATCACGGCAGCATTCTTTAGATGCGGAAGCCGTACGGATGTGCTCCGTCGGCTCTCTGCGACGGTTCCCCAACAACCGCTACATTGCTTGGCTCGCCGTTTCGGCGAGCCTTTTTCTCCAATCCGCGTGATGGTTTCTTTTGTCGCCGCATGAGAAACGCGTACACCATGTCAAAGTTAATTTCGGCACCTCGCCAACACGACTAAGATCCACCTCTTGGGCGCTGGCGGCCCCTATTGCAGGCCGTTTCGCAGAGGAGCGTGAACGGGATCTCTCTGATGACAATGGTCGGATGGATCGAAAGCGCTGCCTGCGCATTGATGCATCAGACAGTCGCGAAGCCGAAGGCGCCGACAAGCACCATCCGGCAACGCCATACGCAACGAGGAGGCGAAAATGGTAATGCGTTTCGATGGTTACGAACAATCCAGAAACAGCGCCGAGGCGGGCCACTGCTCGGCGGCGACCAGGGCTGCCGTGCGTAGCGCCCTGGAGGCGGCGGCCGAATTCGATAGCACTCAGATCATCGTCTCGATCCTGGGTGATTTCGTTGTTCTGGAAGGCTTCGTGCGCTGCCGCGGCGACGACGAACTGGCGGTGGACGTGGCCGCCGCCGTCGTAGGACCCGCCTATGTTCACAACCGATTGATCTGTCGGGGCGCGATCCGCAATCCACACTGATGTGATGCCGCTGGCCATTGATGATTTAGGCTAGACCTAAAAGCAAAAAAGCCTGCCGCGGGAGGAGGTGCGGCAGGCTTTCCTTGAATGGTCGAACAGCAACGGGAGGAGGAGTGTTGCTGTTCAGCAAAAGACCTTGGGAGGAGGAGTAGGTCTCTTGCAGAGCAAAGCGACGCGGGAGGAGGTGCATCGCTTCGATGCTTGTGACTATACACGATCAGCGCTCAATTCGTAGGCAGAAATTTGCAAGGCAGCCATGCGCTATGCGATTGCCGGGATGCTCGCAGGAAACAAAAAAGGCGCCCGCTTTGCGGACGCCGACAGCAGAGCCGATAAGGTTCAGCCGAACTTAGCGGGCGATAGCAGCCCGAGCAACGCTGGGGATGTCAGCGCGTGCGATACCAAGATCGTGAAGTTCGCGCGTGGTCATGCGGCCCAGCTCGGAGACCGTCTGACGATACCTGCGCCAATTGTTGAAAGAGCGTGCTACGTTCATGATAAATCCCCTTTCCGTGGGCTTTCGAAGCTCAGCTGCCAGTCCTTGGCGCTTTGTTTGCTTCGATGACGCTCATATAGGCGCAATCGCCTCCGTCTAACAGCAGCAAGTCGTCACGCCACCTATGCGCGGAATGCATGACGACTAGCACTGACGGTCAGATCCTTCACAGAGGGCTCAAGGATCGTTTGCTCCCGTATGCGGGAAAAAGCGAGACAGTCCCCCATAGGCATGGTTAAGTCGTTACTTGAATACCCGGGCTCCGTGGCAGCTGCTATCGAGGCAGTAGAAAATAACGAAAAACCGTGGCGCGGTTTGCGATTAGCCGACGGTTCGCATGGGAGAAAACAATCAGGATGAGTGGGAGAACCTGATGCCGATACTGGAGCCCGCAGACGCGGCATGTGGGCTCCCGGAAATCTCGCCGCTAAGAAAAAGGGAACCAGAATGAATAAGTTGCTTGCATCCACATGCCTCATGTTCAGCCTACTGGGAGGCATCTCCGTTGCCAACGCCGCTGAATGCGGCACCGTCACCATCGCCAGCATGAACTGGCAGAGTGCGGAAGTTCTCTCCAACATCGACAAGATCATCCTCAACGAAGGCTATGGCTGCCAGGCCGAGATCACCGTTGGCGATACCGTTCCGACGATCACCTCCATGGCGGAAAAGGGCCAGCCCGACATTGCTCCCGAGGCCTGGGTCGATCTTCTTCCCGATGTGGTCAAGCGCGGCGTCGATGAGGGCAAGCTCGTCCAGGCTGCGACGGCCCTTCCGGATGGCGGCGTTCAGGGCTGGTGGATTCCGAAATACGTTGCCGACGAGCATCCCGACATCAAGTCGATCGGTGACGTCCTGAAGCACCCCGAGCTGTTCCCGGATCCGGAAGATTCCAGCAAGGGTGCGATCTACAACGGTCCGCAGGGCTGGGGCGGTACGGTCGTGACGGCGCAGCTTTACAAGGCGTTCGGCGCTGAGAAGGCAGGCTTCACGCTCGTCGACACGGGCTCGGCCGCTGGTCTCGATGGCTCCGTTGCCAAGGCCTATGAACGCAAGAAGGGATGGGTCGGCTACTACTGGTCTCCGACCGCATTGCTCGGCAAGTACGAGATGGTGAAGCTCGAAGCCGGCGTTCCGGCGGACGCTGCCGAATGGAAGCGCTGCAACACGGTTGCCGACTGCCCGGATCCGAAGCCGAATGCCTGGCCGGTCGACCACGTTGTGACCCTGGTCGCAAAGCCGTTCTCCGAGAAGGCGGGCCCTGACGTCATGGGCTACCTTAACAACCGCTCCTGGAGCAACGAGACTGTCAACAAGCTGATGGCCTGGATGACGGAAAACCAGGCAAGCGGTGAGGAAGGTGCGAAGCACTTCCTCAAGGATAGCGCCGACGTATGGTCGAAGTGGGTTTCCCCGCAGGCGGCAGAAAAGATCAAGGCTTCGCTTTGATCGAAGCGGGTGCGGCGCGTGAAAACGCGCCGTACTGATCGCCGAAAAATATACAATAACACGATCTCGGCTTCTTATAAAAATAAAGGGGAACCGGATGGAATGGCTATACAAATTCCCGCACATGGACGACGATTCCCTTCGGAATCTCAAGAAGGCCATTGATGATGGTTTTCGCGCTTTCACGCGCACTTACGGCGATGGCATCGAAGCCTTCTTTTCGCCGCTGCAGAAATTTCTGATCGCCTCGGAGCGTTTCATGACGCAAACGCCCTGGCCGATCATCACGTTGATCATCCTGGCGATCGCCTGGGGCGCGAGCCGGAACATCAAGGTTGTTCTCGGCTGCCTCTTCACGCTGCTGGCGATCGGCTATTTCGATATGTGGGACGACACAATGCGGACGATCTCCATGATCTTCGTCTGCACCCTCCTGTCTATTGCCATCGGCATTCCGATCGGCATTCTGATGTCCCGCTCGGATCGCTTTCAGCGCATCGTCAATCCGCTGCTGGACGTGATGCAGACGATGCCGAGCTTCGTCTACCTCATCCCCGTCGTCATGCTGCTCGGCATCGGCAAGGTTCCGGGCCTCATCGCCGTGGTCATCTACGCCATCCCGCCGATGATCCGACTGACCAACCTGGGGATCCGTCTGGTCGACAAGGACGTTCTCGAAGCCGCGGATGCATTCGGGTCCTCGAACTGGCAGAAACTCAAGAATGTGCAGCTGCCGCTGGCACTCCCGACAATCATGGCCGGCATCAACCAGACGATCATGATGGCGCTGGCGATGGTCGTCGTGGCCTCGATGATCGGCGTCCAGGGCCTCGGCCAACCGGTCCTCAAGGCGATCGCCAACCAGTATTTCACACTTGGAATCTTCAACGGCCTTGCCATCGTCGGCATTGCCATCATCTTCGATCGGGTCAGCCAGGCATACGGACAGCGACTCCAGAAACATCGGGAGATCGTTCATGGCTAATCCGGCATTCGACGGCATCAGAGTTCGCAATCTCTACAAGATCTTCGGCCCCAACGCTCATGCCTACGTCGAGGCCGTGAAAAACGGCATGACGAAGGCCGAACTGAACGCCAAGGCCGGGCTTATCCTCGGGCTCAAGAATATCAATATCGACATGCCCGCGGGCTGCATCCAGGTCATCATGGGCCTTTCGGGCTCCGGCAAGTCGACGCTGATCCGCCACATCAACCGGCTGATCGACCCGACTGCCGGCGAGGTGCTGGTCGGCGGCGAGGATGTCGTCAAGATGAACCCGACGGGACTTCGCACCTTCCGTCGTCACCAGACCGCCATGGTCTTCCAGAAGTTTGCGCTGCTGCCGCATCGCAACGTCCTCGACAACACCGTCTACGGCCTCGAGGTCCAGGGCGTTCCGAAGTCGAAGAGCATCGACGTCGCGATGAACTGGATTGAACGGGTCGGCCTCAAGGGCTTTGAAAAAAAGTATCCGAACCAGTTGTCCGGCGGCATGCAGCAGCGCGTCGGTCTGGCGCGCGCGCTGTCCAACGACGCTCCCGTGCTTCTCATGGACGAGGCCTACTCGGCGCTCGATCCCCTGATCCGCATGGACATGCAGACTGTTCTTCTCGACCTCCAGAAGGAGATCAAGAAAACCATCGTCTTCATTACCCATGATCTCGATGAGGCGCTTCGGCTGGGCGACCAGATCGCAATCCTTCGAGACGGCGAAATCATCCAGCAGGGCACCAGCCAGGACATCGTGCTCCGCCCTGCGGACGAGTATATCGCCAATTTCGTTCGGGAGGTGAACCGCGGTCGCGTGATCCAGGTCGACGCAGTCATGGCGCCGCTGACACCTGGGTTCCAGGCGAACGGAACAACTGTTGCGTGCGGAACGACCATCGAAGATGCTATCCGCGTCCTTGCCATGGCACCGGCAGTCGACGTGGCGGTTACCGACGAAAGTGGCCAACCGATCGGTCTTCTCAACCTGCAACGGCTGGCGAGCGCCGTCGTGGCGCCGCACTAGGCATCGATCACGCTTGGGCCAGCGCCGCTTGTCATGGCGGCACTGGCTTTCCTTGGATGACCCACGGTTGTTTCGGGATTCATCATGTCGGAAACAACTCCGCCGATCGACCACGCGTGCGCCGTTTTCCTTGAAGATTGCTATTGACGAAAAGCCTGCAGACCGTTGAATTGTCGATGACAATTACGGGAGGGCGGACTCTTTGCCGAATAGTGACGGGGCAAGCGAGATGGCAGATGCGTTCTGCAACCGCGACTGGGATGACACCGGCCTGGGCCCGAAAGAGAATTGGCCGACTTGCCTGAAGGTGGCCGTCGACATCATGCTGTCGGCCGATGCCCAGATCGTGATGTTCTGGGGCGAGGACTTCATCGCTCTCTACAATGACGCCTACAGACCAACGATCGGCAGCAAGCATCCGCAGGCGCTCGGCCGCCCGGCAAGGGAGAACTGGGGCGAGTTGTGGGGCGATCTGGAGCCACTGCTTCGGCGCGTCCTTGATGATGGCGAAACCGTCGCCGCGAAGGATCGCCCTTTCTACATCGAACGGCATGGATATCCCGAAACTGTCTATTTCGACATATCCTATTCTCCGGTCCGTGATGACACGGGAAAGCCGCTCGGTGTCTTCTGCATCGTCAACGAGACAAGCGAACGAATCCGCTCCGAGAAAGCTTTGCGAGAGAGCGAAGAGCGGCTTCGTGCGATCTTTTCGCAGACGGCGGCCGGAATCGGGCAGCTGGATCTCGACGGACGGATTCTTCTTGCCAATCGCCGCCTGTCCGAGATCGTCGGTTACACCGAGGCCGAATTGCTGACGATGCACATACAGGATCTCACTCTGGCGGAGGATTGGGAGGAAAACGCTCGCCTGCTGGAGCAGATGGTGGCGACCGGACAGAGCTTCGAAATCGAGAAGCGCTACGTCCGCAAGGACGGCAGCCTCGTTTGGGTGTCCAACTCAGTATCAGCCCTGCGCGACAGTGGCGGAAAGATACGTCAGGCGACGGCGGTCATCATCGACATCACCGAGCGCAAGCGCGCCCAGGAAGTGGAGCGACGGCTGGCAGCGATCATCGCGTCCTCGGACGACGCCATCCTCGGCACCGATCTCAACATGAACATCACCAGCTGGAACATCGGCGCCGAGAAACTCTATGGCTATCGAGCCGATGAGACGATCGGCCGCTCAGTCCTGATGCTTGTGCCGGATGACCGGCTCGACGAGGAGCCCGCGATCCTCCGGGAGGTTAGCGCCGGGCGGAAGGTCGAGCCGTATGAAACCAAGCGGCGGCGGCGAGGCGGTAGCCAGGTTGATGTCCTGCTGAGCGTATCCCCGATCTATGATGTCTACGGGCGGATCGTCGGCGCCTCGAAGATTGCCCACGATATCAGTGCACGCAAGGAAGCCGAGCGGCTTCAGGCCGTGCTGGTGGGGGAGCTAAATCATCGCGTCAAGAACGTGCTCGCGACCGTGATGGCGATCGCCCGCCAGACTTTCGGACGAGACGAGGCTTATCGCACGGGGGTCGATGCATTCGAAGCGCGCCTGGCATCGATGTCTCGCGCCCATGACCTGCTGACGCACGGTAGCTGGGAGCGCGCGGCGCTTGCCGCCGTCGTCGAGCAATCCTTGTCGCCCTATTCGCCCGAACGGTTCCAAATATCAGGACCGCATCTGCAGGTCGCTCCGCGCGCCGTCGTTTCGATCTCGCTCGCACTTCACGAACTGACCACGAATGCGGCCAAGTATGGAGCTCTTTCCGTCCCTGCCGGCCGCGTCGTGTTGTCATGGTGGATAGAGGCCGGCGATCCACCGAGGCTTCGCCTGCGCTGGCAGGAGTCAGGCGGCCCGAAGGTGGAGCCTCCCACAAAGCGCGGCTTCGGCTCGCGCCTTATAGAAAGCCTTTTGGCGGCCGAGCTGCGAGGCAAGGTCTCGATAATCTACGATCCGGATGGCGTCTTGTGCGAGGTGGATGCCGAGATGACGGATGCCTGGGAATACGACACGAGCGCACCGGCATAAGCGTCTCGCGACCATGTCCAACGCTCCGGCACAAAACGGAATGCCAGCACTGCCGAGGGCCGAGCTGGCATTCATAATTTCGGCTCGATACCCGCGAGACGGCGTCAGAATCCCATCCGGCTCAGAGGGCCGATAATCTTGCGGAACAGCATCGGCGGCGTGACTTCCTTCAGCAACTCGCGCCGCTGCTCGGCATAGTCTCGCTTGTCCTTGGTGTTCGGGCGCGGCTTGAACAGTGTCGAATGTGATTTCCGGGTGTCATCCCAGGTCGCCGTGTAATAGTAGAGGGCGATGGAGAATCTTGAGCGATCATCCGGCTGGGCAACGACCGTCGGATTGCCGTGGAAAGATTCCGATGTCGTCGAGAAGGCCACCATGCGGTTGAAGAGCGGCACGAAACCCTTCACCTTCCCCTTCATCTCCTTGTCCCAGATTTCGAACGAGCCACCCCACTCCTCGCGCCAATCCTTGTTGAGGTAGATCAGCACGTTGATCCGGCGTTCGAGCTTCATTTTCGAATGAAGATTGAAATCCGCATGGATATCGAGATGGCCGCCATTCGCGACTTCATGGATGCCGGCGCCGAAGAAGAACGGGTCGGGAATCAAACCCTCAATACCGGTGAGGTCCTCGAGGAAGAGCAGAAACGGCCGCGAGTTGAGGGCGTAAAACAGGTTCTTGGTATAGCTGGGAAGCCGCTCCGGCAGGTATGATGTCTTCCTGTTCTCCTGAGCGCGAGCGAAGCTGCTCTCGGCGGCCGGCAGCGAGGAAAGATCGCTAAGCACATTCTCGAGAATATCCGGCGGCAGGAAGTTGTCGATGCAGATATGCGGATATGGCTCGTTGTGCTGGTAGGCCTCCGAATAGGATTTCGCTGCAGCACGCGCGGCGTCCGTATCAATCAATAAATTCTCGGAATTCAACGGATATGCTGGGTTTGCCATCTTTCCCTCCACAGGCGCATCGAGATTGTGGCGAAATCGTGAATCTTGTAAATGGTCCCACCGGGCGGCAATTGGGATGAAAAATACACCTTTCGATCTAGGTTGAGACCAAGGTTTCAGCCCCTATCGAAGCGAGTGGATCGACCACTACAGCATTTCCGACGACGTCGTATTTTCAGGAAAGTATTATGCGGCAAGGCCGAAAGCCTCGGCTGCGCTTCGAATTGGCGCTCAGCCCGCTTGAGGGTAGTGGCCAGAAAACGAAAAAGCCTGCCGCGGGAGGAGGTGCGGCAGGCTTTCGAAAAATAACCGAACAGCAGCTGGGAGGAGGAGTGCTGCTGTTCCCACAGGCGCCCTTGGGAGGAGGAGTAGAGCGCTTGCGAATTACGAAGGGCTGCCGGAGGAGGTGCAGCGCTTCGATGAAAAGGAGAATACAGGATTTCCGCCCAAATGATAGGCACGAACCTGCAGGGCAGCTATGCGCTATGCGCGTGGCGCGCAGCTGAATGTCGAGCTTGCCCTGTTTTCCGCATTGTAAGACTTCTCTTGGCGGAAATGGGAGAATGATCGTGCGGATCGTGACACTGGCTTTGGAAAACGGTTCTTTTCTGCTAGGAGGCGCCAATCAAAAAGGACATCGAGCATGGCTGCGGCGCGTTATCGTGAATATGTTTTAGATCTGAAGTCGCGTATCGAGGCGCTTCATGCCGAGCCGGAGCGCTTCCAGACTTATGAGCTGGCAATGGAGCTTCTCGCCAAGCAGAACCTCATCAGCTATTCGCTGAAGAAGCAGCGCGGCGTGAGCGACAGTCTTTTCTATCGCCGCGACACCGCGACGGGTCAAGGCGTCCAGATGCAACAGGAAACCGCATACAAGCTCTTCTCCGGCTTTCTGGGCCTTGGTGAGTTCTTCGCCGCGACCGGCCGAACGGACGGGCTGAACGAGGAAGCCTTTGCCGAGCGGCTGACGCGCAACTGGCAATATCCGAGTTGCGCCGTGCATCTCTCCTACCGCAAAAAGGGAAGTGAGCGGTCAACGTCGATGAAGATGCTGTTCATCGGACTGAATGGCGAGGCCGATGCGACAACCTACGAGAACGGCATGGACGATCTCACACTTCTCGTGCAGCAGCGCCCCTATTCGTCAGCCGTCCTTTGGGAATGGAAGTAGCCGCCGGATTTCAGCCGGCTGCGCCTGCGCGCAGCCGCGTTACGGATTGACCGTCAGGCGCTTCCGCAAGCAGGTCCTGCGCGACCTCGCGCACGAGCGCCGCGACATCCTTCAGGAAGCCTCCCATTGCCGAGCCGCTTCTCCAGAAAAGCGCGAGCTGACGACTTGGTGAATCATCTTCGAAATTGAGAAGGCGGATATTGCCGCGGACCGGGTAATGCGTCGCAAGTTCGGGCAGGAGGGTTATTCCGACATCGGCGCTGACCATCTGGCGCAAGGTTTCCAGGCTGGTGGCGCGGAAGGACGCCCGTTCCGACGCGCCTGACAGCCGGCAGACATCGAGAGCCTGATCCCGCAAGCAATGACCGTCTTCGAGAAGCATGAGATCAAGCCCCTGAAGCTCGTTCAGGGAGAGGTGAGTACGCTTCGCAAGGCGGTGCGCCGCTGGCACGGCCAGCAGAAATCGCTCCTCGAAAAGCAGCTCGGATTTCAGCCGCTCGTCATTGACGGGAAGAGCAAGGATGGCGGGATCGAGCGTGCCATCCCGCAGCCGCATCAGCAGGCTATCGCTCTTTTCCTCCGTCAGCAGGGTTTCGAGATCCGGGAAAGCTGCCCGCAGCCGCGGAACGACATGCGGCAGGAGATACGGCCCAAGTGTCGGGAATATCCCGAGCTTCAGGGTGCCGCAGCCCGGATTCTGGCTGCGAAGCGCCGCAGCCTTCATCTCGCCTATCTCGGCCATGATGCGCCGAGCCCGCTCGACCGCATCCTGCCCGAATGGCGTCAGCATCACCGCCCGGGGCGTGCGTTCGATCAACGGCGCTCCCAGCGCCTCCTCGAGCTTGCGTATCTGTATCGAGAGTGTCGGCTGGGTGACAAGGCAAACTTCCGCCGCCTTGCCAAAATGCCGATGCTCCGCCAAGGCGATCAGATACTCAAGCTCTCGAAGTGTCATTCTCTATCGCTGACGTTATGCGGCCTTGACCGCGTCCGCCGGCGTCTCCGCATGACGGATCAGATAGTCGAACGCACCGAGAGACGCTTTTGCGCCTTCACCCAGGGCAATGACGATCTGCTTGTAAGGCACTGTCGTGCAATCGCCGGCGGCAAATACGCCGGGCACCGACGTCTGGCCGTGATGATCGACGACAACCTCGCCCCGTGGGGAGAGATCGACAGTGCCCTTCAGCCACTCCGTATTCGGCAGGAGGCCGATCTGGACGAAGATACCGTCCAGATTCAGCGTGTGTCGCTGCCCGGCAATGCGGTTCTCATAGACGAGACCCGTTACCTTCTGGCCATCGCCCAACACTTCGGTTGTCTTGGCCGAGAGCACAACGTCGACGTTGGGCAGGCTCTCAAGCTTGCGCTGCAACACCTCATCGGCGCGCAGCTTCGAATCGAATTCGATCAAGGTCACGTGCTGAACGATGTTGGCGAGGTCGATCGCCGCTTCCACGCCGGAGTTTCCACCGCCGATGACTGCAACCCGCTTGCCCTTGAACAGCGGACCGTCGCAATGCGGGCAATAGGCAACGCCCTTGTTACGGTAGCTGTCTTCGCCGGGCACACCCATCTGCCGCCAGCGCGCGCCTGTGGCGACAATGACGGTCTTCGATCGAAGCACGGCTCCGTTCTCGAGTTCGACTGACACAAGCCCCTTGCCGGCAACCAGCTTGCTGGCGCGCTGCAGGTTCATGATGTCGACATCATAGTCCCGAACGTGTTCCTCCAAGGCAGCGGCGAAGTGCGGTCCCTCGGTATGACGAACCGAAATGAAGTTTTCGATCGACATGGTATCGAGCACCTGTCCGCCGAAACGTTCCGCAGCCACACCTGTCCGGATTCCCTTTCGCGCCGCATAGATTGCTGCAGCCGCACCGGCAGGACCGCCGCCGACCACGAGAACGTCATAGGGGGCGCGATCGTTGAGGCGCTCGGCGGCCTTCGCCGCAGCATTCGTATCCAGCTTGGAAACGATTTCCTCGATCTCCATGCGGCCCTGCCCGAAGACCTGACCGTTGAGATAGACCGTGGGGACCGACATGATTTGCCGGCTCTCGACCTCTTTGGGGAAGAGCGCGCCGTCGATGGCGACATGCTTGATCCGCGGATTCAATACGGCCATCAGGTTCAAAGCCTGAACGACATCGGGGCAGTTCTGGCAAGACAGGGAGAAATAGGTTTCGAACGTCAGGTCGGTGTCCAGATCCTTGATCTGGTCCGCAATCGCCTGCTCGACGCGCGGCGGATGGCCGCCAACCTGCAGCAGTGCCAGAACGAGCGATGTGAATTCGTGTCCCATCGGAATGCCCGCAAAGCGCAGGTTTATGTCATGCCCAGGGCTTGTCAGCGCAAACGAAGGCGCACGCTCGTTCTGGCCATGCAATTCCGTCACGGAGATCTTGTCGCAGAGCGACACCAGCGCGTTCAGAAGCTCCGACAGCTCGCGTGATTTCGCACTGTCGTCCAGCGACGCCACGATCTCGATCGGGCGGACAACGCGTTCCAGATAGCTTTTGAGCTGGGATTTCAGGGCTTCGTCGAGCATTGCGCACTCCGCTAAATAAATTCATCTGCCGCGCATGCGGCATAGCCGTAGCGAGCCGCTTCCAATCGAGGAAGCGGCTCACTGATCAATCAGATCTTGCCAACGAGGTGCAGCGAGGGAGCGAGCGTCTTTTCGCCCTCTTCCCACTTCGCAGGGCATACTTCGCCCGGATGCGCGCGGACATACTGGGCTGCCTTGATCCGGCGCAGCAGATCGGCGGCGTTGCGGCCAACACCTTCCGCCGTCACTTCCATGGCCTGGATCACGCCGTCAGGATCGACGACGAAGGTGCCGCGGTCGGCAAGGCCTTCGCTTTCGCGCATGACGTTGAAGTTGCGCGTTACGGTGCCGGTCGGGTCGCCGATCATGGTGTACTGAATCTTGCCGATCGTCTCTGAGCTGTCGTGCCACGCCTTGTGCGTGAAGTGGGTATCCGTGGAGACGGAATAGACCTCGACGTCAAGACGCTGAAGCTCGGCGTAATGATCTGCGACATCACCGAGTTCGGTCGGGCAGACGAACGTGAAGTCCGCAGGATAGAAGAAGAAAACCGCCCACTTTCCCTTCGTGTCGACGTCGGTCACTTCGACGAACTTGCCCTGCTTGTAAGCCTGGGCCTTGAAGGGCTTGATTGCGGTGTTGATGAGGGACATGCGGACTCCTGTAAATTGCTGCGAAGCGAGATATCGCTTTCGCGGCGCAACATAAACAGGCGTCCACCATAAATGAAATAGATAAACTATAAAATTCCGATAGAGAACATCAATCGATCCCTATCGGAAAAAGCAGGGGCGCGGCGCAGGTATCGCCTTAGACCGAACGCCCCAGGCCACCGTCGACACGGATGTTCTGGCCGGTAATGTAACCCGCGCCTTCAGACGCGAGGAAAGCAATGGTGGCGGCAATCTCCTCGCTCGTCCCATAACGCTTCATCGGGACCGAATCGCGTCGTTCCTCGGTGCCCGGCAGGCTGTCGATCCAGCCCGGCAGCACGTTGTTCATGCGGATGTTATCTGCCGCATAAGTGTCCGCATAAATCTTGGTGTAGGAAGCGAGGCCCGCACGGAAGACTGCGGATGTCGGAAACATCGCGGCGGGCTCAAACGCCCAGGCTGTGGAGATGTTGACGATCGCGCCGGACTTCTGCGCCTGCATGATCGGCGTGACGATCCGTGTCGGTCGGATCACGTTCATCAGGTAGACATCGAGCCCCTTGTGCCAATCCTCGTCGGTGATCTCGATGATCTGCGCCCGCGGTCCATGGCCTGCGCTGTTGACCAGGACATCGATCCGCCCCCAGTTCGACATGGCAAGATCGACGAGACGCTGCATGTCCTCATTCGATTGATTCGAACCGGTGACGCCCACACCCTGAAGTTCCGCGGCCAATGCCTCGCCCTTGCCCGACGACGACAGAATGGCAACCTTGAAACCATCCGCCGCGAGCCGGCGTGCCGCCGCTGCTCCCATTCCGCTCCCACCAGCTGTCACGAGCGCTACTTTTTGCGTTGGCATATCGCTGTCCTCTTCTTCAATGGAGTTCGACTTCAAGAATTTCTAAGGCTGAGGACCTGTTCAGTGACCATCCACCGGCACCGCTTCGACCGAGACAGTCTCCAACAGGTTCTTCCGATGGAAGATAAACAATCCCGCCACAACGATGATTGCCCCTCCCACAATCACGTACATATCAGGAATGTCGCCGAAGAAAGCGTATCCGAATGCAATCGCCCATATCAACAGCGTGTATTGCAGCGGCGCCAGCAGCGAAGCGGGCGCAAGCTTCAGGGAGCGGGTGATGAGCAGGTGCGCGCAGGACGCGACGACGCCGAGCGCCAGCATGCTGCCGAGTTCGATCGGCGTGGTCGGCTGCCACGACCCGATCGACAGAACGACGCCGACGACAAGCGCGGCCAGCATCTGCCAGGTTACCAGCGTCGTATCGCTGGTGTTGCGCAGATACCGGTTGAGTACCAGCGACATCGAGAATGACAGGCTGCCGACAATACCGAAAAGCGATGGCAAGGACAGCATCGCCGAAGATGGACGCAGGGCGATAACGACGCCGCAGAAGCCGACGAGGACGGCGAGCCAGCGGCGCCAGCCGATACGCTCGTTCAGAAAGAAATGAGAGAGGGCAGCGACATAGATCGGCCCGGCCATATAGAACGTCATAACGTCCGCGAGCGGGAGGTAGGCAACGGCAGCATAGAAGAGGCCGACATCAAGCGTGGCGAACAGGACACGCAGGACCTGCAGGCCCTTTCGCTCGACGCGAAACAGCTTCTCCGGCCCCTGCTTGACCAGCAGCGGTCCGAGCACGATGAAGCAGCCGAGCGAACGGATAAGAAGCACCTGCCCGAGCGAAAAGTTCGTCACCAGCCACTTACCCATGGCATCGTTCAGCGCAAAGAGAAGGTCTCCAAGCAGCATCAAGGCGACCCCGACCAGAACGGCGTTCTTGACGCCCGATGCCGTGGGTTGAAGCTGCATGTCGTATTCCTCTTGTCGGCCACCGCGGCGCTGTAGTTGCCGGGGCCGTCGCTGATATCGGTGAGCGTGTCAAGCCACCCGGGCGCTATATGCTCCTGCCGCGCAACATTTCGATGATGGCCGAAAAGTCGCGCCCTCCGTTGCCCTGCTTTTCGAAGAGTGCATATAGCTGCGCGGCCTCCGCGCCGAGTGGCGTCGACGCACCCGTGGAGAGTGCTGCTTCCTGGGAGAGACGGAGGTCCTTCAGCATGAGAGCTGCCGCAAAGCCCGGCTTGTAGTCGTTGTTGGCCGGTGAAGCGGGAACCGGTCCCGGCACCGGGCAATAGGTGCTTACCGACCAGCACTGCCCTGATGAGGTCGATGCGACGTCGAAAAGAGCCTGATGCGACAGACCGAGCTTTTCGCCGAGCGCGAATGCCTCGCAGACCCCGATCATCGATATGCCGAGGATCATGTTGTTGCAGATCTTCGCCGCCTGCCCCGCGCCCGCCTCGCCGCAATGGATGATCTTCTTTCCCATGGCTTCCAGAACCGGCCGTGCCTTCTCGAACGCCTCGTCGGAACCGCCGGCCATAAACGTCAGGGTCCCGGCAGTCGCTCCGCCAGTGCCGCCGGAAACCGGAGCGTCAAGCGACAGGCATCCGGCTGTTCTGGCCAACTCATGAGCCTTTCGCGCGCTGTCGACATCGATGGTCGAGCAGTCGATGACGAGTGTTCCGCTCGCGACCGAGGCCAGGATATCGGGCCAGGCCGTCAAGACATGTTTTCCTTGCGGCAGCATCGTCACCACGATTTCCGCTCCCGAGACCGCCTGGCTGATATGGCTCGCCGGCACCACGCCAGTTGCTTCCGCGGCTTGCAGAACGGTTGCGGCGAGATCGAAACCGGTCACCTCATGGCCCGCCTTGACGAGGTTGGCGGCCATCGGCCCACCCATGTTGCCAAGTCCGATGAATGCGATGCGTGCCATGCCGTTCTCCTACCTGTTGTCTTCGAGGATCATGGCGGCCGCCCTCTCGGTAATCATGATCGTCGGCGAATTGCTGTGAAAGGTACCGAACGGATAGGTATGTCGCAGTCTCGTTCGGTCGAGAGAGAATATTCCGGTCCTCGGAGAGACGATTGCCTGGCACGTTAGCGGCGATAGACGAAGCCGAGTTTCCGACCGAGGCGCGACGCGTAGAATTCACCGATGATGCCGCGGCGGAAGATCAGCACGCAGATCATGAACACGACGCCCGTGATGATCGTCACCGGGAATTCCGATGTTGCCAGATAGTTTTCCAGTGTGACGATGAGGCCCGCGCCGAACAGCGGACCGATCAGCGTGCCGATGCCGCCAAGCAGCGTCATCAGGATCACCTCGCCCGACATCTGCCAGGCGACATCGGTCAAGGTCGCAAACTGGAAGACCAGCGATTTCACGGCGCCCGCGAGCCCCGCCAGCGCTGCCGACATCACGAAGGCACCGAGCTTGTAGCGCGCGACGGAATAGCCAAGCGATACCGCCCGCTGCTCGTTCTCACGGATCGACTTCAGGATCATTCCGAACGGCGAGTTGATGAAGCGCCAGATGATCAGGATGCCGACGATGAAGACGGCAAGAACGAAGTAATACATGTTGGTCGAGCTGCTGAGGTCGATGAGGCCGAACAGATGGCCGCGCGGCACGGACTGGATGCCGTCTTCGCCGTGCGTGAACGCCGACTGCAGGCAGAAGAAGAAGAACATCTGCGACAGGGCGAGCGTGATCATCGCAAAATAGATGCCCTGACGGCGGATCGCGAAAAAGCCCATGACGAGACCGAGCACCGCTGCGCCCACCACGCCAACGAGGATGCCGAGTTCCGGCGAAAATCCCCACTCCTTCACGGCATGTGCCGTGAAATAGGCGGCCCCACCGAAGAACGTCGCATGGCCGAACGAGAGAAGGCCGGTGTAGCCAAGCAGCAGGTTGAAGGCACAGGCAAACAGCGCGAAGCACAGAAGCTTCATCAGGAAGATCGGGTAGAAAAAGAACGGCGCCAGGAGCAGAAGCAGTAAGCCGATGACGAGGAAGGCTGCCTGCACCGACAGCGCTGTCCGGCTCTTTTCCGTCCTGAGGGTTTCGGTGATCTCCGTCATCGTCATGCATCCCGGCCGAAGAGGCCCGCGGGCCTGATGAGAAGAACAATCGCCATGATGACGAAGATCACGATGTTGGACGCCTCCGGATAGAAGACCTTGGTCAGGCCTTCAGCAATACCGAGGACGTAGCCGGTAATGATCGCCCCCATGATCGAGCCCATTCCGCCAACCACGACAACGGCGAAAACGACGATGATCATGCTGGAACCCATCAGCGGCGACACCTGGTAGATGGGTGCTGCCAGCACGCCCGCGAAGGCGGCAAGACCAGCGCCAAGCGCGTAGGTCATTGTCAGCAGCACCGGCACGTTGACACCGAACGCCTGGACGAGCGTGGCATTCTCCGTGGCAGCTCTGAGATATGCGCCGAGTTTGGTCTTTTCGATCAGAAGCCAGGTACCCAGGCAGACCACCAGCGACACTACGACCACCCAGCCGCGATAGATCGGCAGGAACATGAAACCGACATTGACCGCACCGGTAAGGGCTGCTGGCGGCGCATAGGGCTGGCCGGAAGAGCCATAGAGATAGCGAAAAGTCCCTTCCACGGCGAGTGCCAGACCGAAAGTGAAGAGCAGGCCATAGAGCGGATCGAGGTCATAGAGCCGGCGCAGGAAGAGCCGCTCGATCACAGCACCCGCCACTCCGACGATAATGGGCGCCAGGATCAGCGACGGCCAGTAGCCGATACCGACATAGGCAAGCAGAAGATAGGCCGCAAAAGCCCCGAGCATGTACTGCGCGCCATGGGCGAAGTTGATGACGCGCAGCAGGCCGAAGATGATGGCGAGGCCAAGGCTCAGCAACGCATAGAAGGAACCGTTGATCAGGCCGATCAGCAGTTGGCCCATGAACGCCTGCAGCGGAATGCCGAAGATCATCGTCATCCGATCATACTCCCAACACCTTGTGCAGCGTATCCATCCGCTCCGGCAATTCGCCCACGGGGAATTCCGACACCATCTGCCCGTGGTCCATAAGATAGAAGCGGTCTGCGATCTTGCTAGCGAAGCGGAAATTCTGCTCGACGAGCAGGATCGTCATGCCGCGCTGCTTCAATTGCTTCAGCACCTCGCCGATGCGCTGGACGATGACAGGCGCCAGGCCCTCGGTCGGCTCATCGAGCAATAGCATGCGAACGCCGGTGCGCAGGATGCGGGCGATCGCCAGCATCTGCTGCTCGCCACCCGAGAGCTTTGTGCCCGGGCTGGTGCGGCGCTCATAGAGGTTCGGGAACAGCTCGTAGATCTCGTCAACCGTCATGCCTCCCGAAGCGACCACCGGCGGCAGCAACAGATTTTCGGACACCGTCAGCGTCGAGAATATGCCCCTCTCCTCCGGAACGAAACCGATACCGCGATGCGCGGTCTTGTGCAGCGGCACCTGCATCATGTCTTCGCCGGCGAAGGTCAGCTTGCCCTTTCTGGAGCGGACTATGCCGGTGATCGTGCGCAGCGTCGTCGTCTTTCCGACGCCGTTGCGGCCAAGGATGGTGATCGTCTCGCCTTCGCCGATCCGCATGTCGACACCGTGCAGGATGTGGCTTTCGCCGTACCAGGCGTTCAGCCCCTGGACGTCAAGAAGTGTCGCCATCACCCCTCCTCCGAGCCCATGTAGGCCTGGCGCACCCGCGTATCGGCACTGACCGTCGCATAGTCGCCCTCCGCCAGGATCTCTCCGCGCTGCAGCACGGTCACATGCTGGCAGATGTTGGCGACGACAGACAGGTTGTGCTCGACCATGAGAACGGCTCGGTCTCGCGCCACTTCGCGGATCAAGGACGAGACGACGCCGACATCCTCGTGGCCCATGCCGGCCATCGGCTCGTCGAGCAGCAGCACGCGGGATCGAGGGCCAGCGTCGTTGCGATCTCGAGCACACGCTTTCGGCCGTAGGAAAGATCCGCCGCAATCGCGTCGCGCTCCTTGGAGAGACCGACCTTCGCCAGCAACTGTTCTGCGCGGTCGTTCAGGGCGTCGAGTGCTGACAACGGACGCCAGAACTGCGTCGACAGATTGTTGGGCCGCTGTAGCGCGACGCGGATGTTGTCGAGCACGCTCAGGTGCGGAAAGACGGCAGAAATCTGGAACGATCGCACCAGCCCCATACGCGCCACCTTGTCGGGTGCCGTCTTGGTAATGTCCGTGCCCATCAAGGTGATCGAACCAGCGGTTGGCTGCAGGAACTTCGTCAGCAGGTTGAAGACCGTGGTCTTGCCGGCGCCGTTGGGGCCGATCAGGGCATGCACGCTTGCATCGTGCACATCGAGATCGACATTCTTGACGGCGGTGAAGCCACCGAAGTCGCGGCGCAGACCGCGAGCGGAGAGAACCACCCGCGGTGTCGCGCTCGATTGGGTTGCGGAGACCGCCATCGGTCAGTTCGCCAGAGTGCAGCCGCTCTTGGCGGGATCGATATAGGCTTCCTTGCCTGGAATGGTCGCGAGGACATTGAAATAGTCCCACGGCTCCTTGCTGTCAGCAGGCTTCTTGACCTGCAGCAGGTACATGTCGTGGATCATGCGACCGTTCGGGCCAACGGTGCCGCCGCGGCCGAAGACATCGTCGACCGGCAGTTCGTGCAACTGCTTGGCGACGGCTTCGGTATCGTCCGTACCGGCCTTGTCGACGGCCTTGAGATACTGGAGGACCGCCGAATACGTACCCGCATGGATCATGTTCGGCATCTTGCCGGTGCGGGCGAAGAACTTCTTGCCGAATTCGCGGCTCTTGTCGTCAAGGTTCCAGTAGTAGCCCTCGGTCAGCGTCAGGCCCTGCGCTGCTTCAAGGCCAAGGCCATGCACCTCGGCCAGTGTGAACAGCAATGCCGCCAGATGCTGGCCGCCCTGGGTGATGCCGAATTCGGCTGCCTGCTTGATCGCGTTGGCGGTATCGAGGCCGGCATTGGCGAGGCCGATCACCTTGGCGCCAGATGATTGCGCCTGCAGCAGAAACGAGGAGAAGTCCTGCGTCGAGAGCGGATGGCGAACCGATCCGACCACCTTGCCGCCGTTGGCCTTCACGAAGTCGCTCGTCTGCTGCTCCAGGGAGTAGCCGAACGCATAATCGGCCGTCAGGAAGAACCAGCTGTCGCCACCCTGCTTGACGAGCGCGCCGCCTGTGCCGACGGCAAGGGCGTGGGTGTCATAGGCCCAGTGGAAGCCGTAGGGCGAGCATGCCTTGCCTGTCAGGTCGGTCGTGGCCGCGCCGGTGACGATGTCGATCTTCTTCTTTTCCTTCGCCACGGCCTGAACGGCGAGCGCCACCGACGAGGTCGTCAGTTCCATGATCGCGTCGACCTGCTCGGTGTCATACCACTGGCGGGCGATGTTGGAGGCGATATCGGGCTTGTTCTGGTGGTCGGCGTCAACGATCTCGACAGGAACGCCAAGCACCTTGCCGCCGAAATCCTCAACCGCCATCTTGGCTGCCTCGACCGAGGACTTGCCGCCAAAGTCGGCGTAGACACCGGATTGATCGTTCAGGATACCGATCTTTACCTTGCCGTCGGATGCACCATCGGCGAGCACAGCGGTGCTGCTTGCAAGCAGAAATGCCAGCGACGCAATGAGATTCTTTCGCATAAGTCTCTCCTCCCAGAGATTGGCCAGAATGCGGGTCTGTTCAAATTTGGCCAGCCGCCCTCCTCAAAGCTGCCGGCGCGTGCCTCACGATCATGGAATTGGTCCATTCAGGCAAGGCCGCTTTACAACTAATTCCAAACAGTATCTGTTCGTTTTTGAACAGAACTGTCGTTCGAGCACGGCCTCCGACCCAATGAATGCAGATCGTTAGGGCACTTTCGTTGAAAGCTAGGGCGGAGCACGGCGAGGCGCAGTCCGCGCCGCATTAGACGAAAGACCAATATCGAACGGCCGGATGACGCCAGGGCCGATTGGGGGGCTCAATTGAACAATCCGCCGCAATTCACCTGGGACGACCTGCAGTTCTTCCTGGCGGTTGCCCGCACCGGGCAGCTGTCGACCGCCGCGCGGCAATTGCGCACCAGCCATGCCACCGTCTCGCGCCGCATCGACCGGCTGGAGTTCGCGCTCAAGGTCAAGCTCTTCGAGCGCAACCCGCGCGGCTATGTAATGACGGCGATGGGCGCACGCTTTGTCGAGACCGCCGAGAGGATGGAGCAGGAGACCGAGCGGTTGCGCGCTGATCTTACCGACGGCGCAACGCAACGTGGCATCGTTCGCCTCAGCGCACCGGAGGGCTTCTCGAACTTTTTCTTCGCACACGTGTTGTCGCAGTTCGTCGCCCACCATCCCAATCTGTCGCTCGAACTGGTGACGATCCAGCAGATCATGTCGCTGTCGCGCAAGGAGGCCGATATCACGGTCGCCCTCGACGAGCCGAAGGGTGGACCTTATTTTTCCGACAAGCTCACCGACTATCATCTCCAGGTCTACGGCTCGCGGGACTATCTGCGGCGAAGCGCGCCGATCACCTGCCGCGACGACCTCCTGGAGCATCCCTTCATCAGCTACATCGAGGAAATGATCTTCGCGCCCGGTCTCGACTATCTCGGCGACGTGCATCCGCGCATCAAGCCGCAGTTTCAAAGTTCGAGTATCTTCGCGCAGCTGACGGCGACCCGCAACGGCCTTGGGCTGTGCGTACTTCCCTACTTCTTTGCCAGCCGCTACCCGGAACTGGAACGGGTACTCCCCGAAGAGGTCGATCTCAGGCGGCACTACTGGATCACCTGCCATCGCGATCTGCGCCAGTCGCCACGGGTTCGAGCCGTCATCGATTTTCTGCGCGAGGCGGTCACCGGCGAGGATGTCAGGTTCGTGCCGCCCTGGGTCAAGCGCAAGATCGACGTCGAAATCTCCTGACAAGTTGACCCTTCCAACCCGCAGGTCTATGCCCGAAGGATGTTCGCACCGGAAGGTGAAGGAGGAGGAACGACCATGCAGCATACCCGCGAGATCTTCGATTGGGCCGATCCTTTCCGGCTTGTGGAGCAGTTGACCGACGAAGAGCGCATGGTGCAGGAGACAGCCCACGCCTATGCTCAGGACAAGCTGGTGCCCCGCGTGCTCGAAGCCTTCCGTCATGAAAAGACCGACCCTGAGATCTTCCGCGAAATGGGCGAGCTCGGACTGCTTGGACCGACGATCGCCCCGGAATATGGCGGCGCCGGCCTCGGCTACGTTGCCTACGGGCTGATCGCCCGCGAGGTCGAGCGCGTCGACAGCGGCTACCGCTCGATGATGAGCGTGCAGTCCTCTCTCGTCATGGTGCCGATCGATGCCTTTGGATCGGAGGCGCAGAAGCAGAAGTACCTGCCGAAACTTGCGACCGGCGAGTGGATCGGCTGCTTCGGCCTGACCGAACCGAACCATGGCTCCGACCCGGGCTCGATGGTGACGCGCGCAAGGAAGGTCGATGGCGGCTACAGCCTCTCCGGTGCCAAGACCTGGATCTCCAATGCGCCCATCGCCGACGTCTTCGTCGTCTGGGCCAAGACCGAGGATGGCGTCATCCGCGGCTTCATCCTGGAAAAGGGCTGGAAGGGTCTGTCTGCGCCGGCAATTCACGGCAAGGTCGGTCTGCGTGCTTCGATCACCGGCGAGGTGGTGATGGACGAGGTTTTTGTGCCGGAAGAGAACCTGTTGCCCAATGTCACCGGCCTCAAGGGACCGTTCACCTGCCTGAACTCGGCCCGCTTCGGCATTGCCTGGGGCGCTCTCGGCGCTGCGGAGGACTGCTATGCCAAGGCCCGGCAATATGTGCTCGACCGCAAGCAGTTCGGCCGGCCTCTGGCCGCCAATCAGCTGGTCCAGAAGAAGCTTGCCGACATGATCACCGAAATCTCGCTCGGCCTGCAGGGCTGCCTCCGGCTCGGCCGCATGAAGGAAGACGGGCATCCGCCGGTGGAATTGACCTCGATCGTCAAGCGCAACTCCTGCGGCAAGGCGCTGGATATCGCCAGGCTTGCCCGCGACATGCTCGGCGGCAACGGTATCTCCGACGAATTCGGCATTGCCCGTCATCTCGTCAACCTCGAGGTGGTCAACACCTATGAGGGGACGCATGACGTTCACGCGCTGATCCTCGGCCGCGCCGTCACCGGCATTGCCGCCTTCGCCAACTGAGCCAAGGCGAGGCGCTCGTCCAATGGGACCGGCGACAGGCGGCCGCATTCGAGAACACTCGGAACCAAAATGCGTTTCCCGCGTTCAAGGTGTGATGTTCAAGCAATCGTCTTCCTTTTCGACCCCGCCACAATGCGGGGTTTTTTCTTGGTCGGCGCCCCCTTCTTGCGTCGTCATCTTTTCCAGCCCATTAGCAGCAATAACCTTCCCCGCGTCGCGAGGTTGAAGCTGACGGAGGCAGGCTGGTGCTTCTTCGGACTGGATCGGAGAGCGGCGTGGCAGAGGATAACGCCGGCAGCACGTGGCTGCTGGATCGATCAAACGGAGCGATATGACGTTTGTTACCTAATGTGTCGCGGGGGTTAACTGTAACGTACTTCCCCAGCGAGGAGCTTCAGCCGCATAGTTCATGGACAGAGTGGCCAAGCGCGAAACGGCGCTTTGCGGAGGATGCACGATGAAATCGCTTCCAAAGTGTTTGGTTCTGGCAGTTGCCTTGTCCTCGTCTTGTCTCCTGCCGTCAGGCGCCTTCGCGAATTCGGCAGCTCCTGCGGGGAAGCCCGCCCTTATTGAGAGACATGTCATCGACCTCGACGCGATGAAGCAGCGCCGCATCGTTCGGGTTATCGTGCCCTTCAGCAAAACGATTTATTTCGTCGACAAGGGACGCCAGTTTGGCACCGCAGTCGAGTTCGGCAGAGAGCTCGAAAAGGTCCTCAACAAGGACCGCAAAAAGCAGATCGATCATGTCAACGCCATTTTCGTGCCGACGCCGCGAGACCAGTTGCTCACCGCGCTGAACGAGGGACTTGGCGACATTGTCATGGCCAATCTCACCATCACGGACGAGAGGGCGAAGGCCGTTGATTTCACCGATCCGCTTTATGCCGACGCGAAGGAAGTCTTGGTCGCATCGCCAGCCAGTCCAAGCGTGGCCAACCTTGATGCGCTCTCAGGCCAACACGTCGCGGTGCGCAAGTCGAGCAGCTATTACGAGCATCTTCTCACTAGAAACCGGGAACTCGTCTCCAGCGGAAAGAAGGAGATCGTTATCGACCCGATGGATGAGAGCCTTGAGGACGAGGACCTGATGGAGATGGTCAATGCGGGCCTTCTTCCGTTCACTGTCGTCGACTCCTACAAGGCAGAGATCTGGGCGCATGTCTTTCATGACTTGAAAGTGCGCGACGACGTCGTGGTGTCCTCGGAAGGCAGGATCGCGTGGGCGATCCGCAAAAACAGCCCGCAGCTGAAAGCCGAACTCAATGCCTTCGTGGCAACGCACAAGGTCGGCACGACATTCGGCAACATCTTGCGCACGACGTTCTTCAAGCAGGACAAGATCGTCAAGCGCGCCTATTCGCCGTCTGATGTGCAGCGGTTCGAGGCGCTGATCCAGATTTTTCGGAAGTATGGCGGGACATATTCCTTTGATTATCTGATGCTGATCGCACAGGGATATCAAGAATCGCAGCTCGACCAGTCGCGACGCTCGCCGCGGGGTGCCGTCGGCATCATGCAGATGCTGCCGTCGACCGCCAAGGACAAGGACATCGGCATCAGCGGCATCGACAAGGATCCGGATCGGAACGTGGAGGCCGGCGCGAAATACCTGCGCCACCTGATCAAAACATATATCGACGATGAGAATCTCCAACCCAAGGACCGGCAGCTCTTTGCTTTCGCTGCCTACAATGCCGGGCCGGGAAATCTTCGCAAATTCCGCGAAAAGGCAAAGACGATGGGGCTCGATCCCGACGTCTGGTTTGGCAATGTCGAAAATGGCGCGGCAGCCATCGTCGGACGCGAGACCGTTCAATACGTCAGCAATATCTACAAGTACTATGTCGCCTACTCGCTGCTCGTGGAGCGCATGGACGAGCGTAAGCGGACGGAACTGTTGCAGCGGAAGTAACCGCATGCTGACGATTGCCGGTCTTATCTTCGGCGCTCGGTCCTCGTCTTCGGCAATTGCGTCAAGTAGACCATAGCGCAAATTGAAACCTGCACGACAATATGCAAGCCTCCCGTGACCGCGATTGAATTGCACGCGGCATGGGGGATTGCACATGCTTTTGTTTCTTGCATTTCTGATTGGAATTATCGCAGGGCTCAGAGCCATGATGGCGCCGGCCATTGTTGCCTGGGGTGCCGCTCTCGGTTGGTTTGACGTTTCGCAGACACCACTTGCCTTCATGGGATATCGCTGGACTCCCTGGGTGTTCAGCCTGCTTGCCGTCGTCGAGTTGATCACCGACCAGTTGCCCTCGACACCGTCCCGCAAGGTCCCGATGCAGTTTGCCGCTCGCCTGATCATGGGCGCGCTGACGGGCGCCACCATCGGCGCATCCGGTGGCTCGCTGATCGGCGGGCTCATTGCCGGCGTCGTCGGCGCCGCGGTTGGCACACTTGGCGGAGCGGCTGCCCGCGGCAAGCTCGCCGCCGCCTTCGGCAAGGATACACCGGCAGCGCTGATAGAGGATGCGGTTGCGATCATCGGCGCGCTGATCATCGTGGGAGCAGTATGATGCCAAGTTTCGACGCCATCGTCATCGGGGCCGGCCAGTCCGGTCCGTTCCTTGCCGCCCGCATGGTCGCGAAGGGCATGAAGGTGGCGTTGATCGAGCGCAAGTTCCTCGGCGGCACCTGCGTCAACGCCGGCTGCATGCCGACGAAGACGCTGGTGGCAAGCGCTCGCGCCGCCCATGTTGCGCGACGCGCCGCCGACTATGGGGTGCTGATCCCGGGCGCCATCGGCATCGACATGACGGTCGTTCGCAAGCGCGCCGAGACCGTGACGATCAACGCCCGCAACGGCCTGATCGGCTGGTTTGCCGGCATGGAGGGCATGACCGTCATCTACGGCCACGCCCGCTTCGAGGATGCCCATACGGTGAGCGTCAATGGCGAAAGGCTGACCGCTCCGAAGATCTTCCTGAATGTCGGCGCGCGGCCGACCATTCCTGACATGCCTGGGATCGGCGATATCGATTATCTGACGAGCACCTCGATCATTCACCTCGACGAGCTTCCGAGGCATCTTGCCGTCATCGGCGGCAGCTATATCGGGCTCGAATTCGCGCAGATGTATCGGCGCTTCGGCGCCGAGGTGACGGTCATCGAGCGCGGCCCGAAGCTCGCGTCGCGCGAGGACGCCGACATCTCCGATGCGATCGCCGACATCCTGCGAGCGGAAGGTATTGCCGTCCACACGGATGCCGATGGCATCGGTTTTTCGAAGACGACAAACGGGAGCGAAGTCCACATCGGTAAAGGTCAGCCGCCAATCGAGGCAAGCCACGTGCTCGTTGCCACGGGACGCACGCCTAACACCGATGACCTCGGGCTCGACAAGGCCGGCGTCGCCAGCGACAAGCGCGGTTACATCACCGTTGACGACAAGCTGGCCACCAATGTCGAGGGCATTTGGGCACTCGGCGATTGCAATGGCCATGGGGCCTTTACCCATACCTCCTACAACGACTTCGAGATCGCCGCCGCCAACCTGCTCGACGGCGAGGATCGCAAGCTCAGCGACCGCATCCTCGCCTATGCGCTCTACATCGATCCGCCGCTCGGGCGTGTCGGCATGAGCGAAAAGGAAGCGCGCGCCACCGGCCGCAAGATCATGGTCTCCACCCGCCCGATGAGCCGCGTCGGTCGCGCCAACGAGCGCGGCGAAACCAAGGGTTTCATGAAGGTGATCGCCGATGCCGATACACAACAGATCCTCGGTGCTGCGATCCTCGGGATCGAGGGTGACGAGGCGATCCACGGCTTCATCGATGCCATGAATGCCAAGACCCCCTATCCGATGTTGAAATGGGCGGTGCCGATTCATCCGACCGTGTCAGAGTTGATCCCGACGCTGCTGGGAGACCTGACGGCGGTTTAGTGTAACCCGCCAGAAGGCGCCCGAAGCCGCCACACGGGGGCATTTTTAATTCTTCTCGCGCCTATTGAAGCCGTTCGCCTCGCCAACTGCCTCTCCGATGGGGAGCGTATTGCCAGCAGATGTGATGGCCGGCGGGCAAATATCGGACGGAAAGTCAGTGTGCAATTTTTGCTTGAGGGCTTCAACGAGTTCCGGACGCAGCCCTTCACCACGTCCGGCGGCGACGACATGTAGTGCCAGGAGGAGGGATGACATGCTACGTTCCTCTGTCTTGAGAACGATATGGTCAACCGAGACGGCTGCGTTAGCCACCCGATTCATGCAGCGATGCGCTCCGGCATTCGATTTTGCGCGCTGCATCTCGACGGTGCTGATGCGGTGTCCCTCGCCTTCCATCCGGCTTGCCCGCAACCGGGGCGGAGTTCATAGAATGCGCCTGATATAGGCACGGCTTCGCCTTCACACGGCCGGTTCGGCCCGTGGGTTTGCTCCTGCATGGCACTCGGACGGGGCGCTGGAAATTGCCTCGCTGGAGTAAAAACAATATGGCGCTTCCCAGCGCCCCGTTCGGCGGTTTTTGTTCGCAACTCCGGCCTCTCTGCCGCCTTGCCAGAGGAAGTATCACTTCCCTGGGGGCCATGTGTGCCACACAGGCACGTCCGGGGCTCAACTCGACGCCGCATTCGCGCGGGCCGCCGTCCCCGGAGGGAGACCATTTTCTGCAAACCCCCGATGCGGAAGCTCACGTCCTTCCTCCACATCCGGCGCCGGTCCCGCCTCGCCGCAACGCCTTGCGGTGTATCCGCGACGGGACGGGCTCATTATCGCTATGATCGGCACTGCGTGAACGAAAGCTGGCCTAACCGGTTGACGCCATTGAGGGACACGGCCAGCCAATCCCCTTTCATCAGGCGCTCAGTCGGCGTTCGGGGTGGGCAGATCGTCATCCAGTGTCGCCAATATCCGGTAGGCGGCTTTGACGCGTTCGCCGTTCGGATAGTTCTTGTTCGCGAAGAGTGCGATACCGATGCGCTTGGATGGCACGAAGGCGACATAGGCGCCGAAGCCGTTGGTCGACCCGGTCTTGTTGAGAAGCGCATTGTTCACCGGCGGCCGTGGCGGCGACAGCTTCTCGATCTCGTTCGCCTTCAAGGTCATGTCGGCCGAGTTGCCCGCCAGAAGCTGGTCGAGGGTCGTCGGGTACTGGTACATTTCCCAACCGAGGCCCTGTGTCATGCCGCCGACCTTGTAATAGCCCGTATGGGTCGCAGCGATCGCCGATTGCATTGTCGTGTCGAGATCGGAGCCGTCCATGTTGGCTTCGACGAAGCGGAGCATGTCGCTTGCCGTCATCTTCACACCGTAGGCCTCCGAATCCAGGACGCCAGGCGAAACACGGATGGCCTTGCCGGCTTTTGAATAGCCGTAGGCATAGTTGTCGTTGTCAGCCTTCGGAACCGAGATGAAGGTATGGCTGAGGCCGAGCGCCGGAAACAGCTTCTGCTGCATCAGATCGTCGAACGGCCACCCCATCGCCTTGGCGGCGGCATAGCCGAACAGGCCGATGCTCGGATTGGAATATGCGCGGTGGGTTCCCGGCGCATAGGCGGGTTTCCAACTTTTGTAATAGCTGACCATCCCCTTGTGATCGGTGACATCATCGGGGAACTGCAGCGGCAAGCCACCCGCCGTGTAGGTGCCGAGGTCGAGCATGGTCGCTTCGGCAAGCCGGCTGCCGGCAAATTCAGGAAGATATTTGGCCGGGCTCTCGGCAAACGAGAGATCGCCGCTCGCGTGAGCATAGCCAGCAAGAGTCGCGGTGAAGGTCTTGCTGACCGAGCCGATTTCAAACAGCGTCGCGTCGGTCACCTTCCGTCCGTCGGCCTTCGATGCCACGCCGTAATTGTAGATATATCGCTTTCCGCCGACCGTGACGGCAATTGCCATGCCGGGAATATTGTTCTTCGCCATCAGGGGGACGGCTACGGCGTCAACGATGCGGGCAAGATCGGCCCGGCGGTCGGCCGCCTGCGCACCGGCGCCGACCAAAACTGAAGCGGCGGTGAGAACGGCAAATGTCGATGGCGGAATATTTCTCATAGCAAATACGGTGCCTCGGGTTTCATGGAATTGCCGCGGGCACTCGCCGCGGCAGCACGTCCAATACAAAATGCGCTGAGATACCGGGCACTCTCGCGTTGTCGGAGAAGTAGCTTGGCTCAGGCGTGATTTGTATACGAAGCCTGTACGGCCGCCTCAAACGACGATATCTAACATGAGGCATTAGAAAAATTTGGGGTTAGCATGGTTCGTCCCCATCTGCCGCTGAACGCGCTCAGAGCTTTTGAAGCATCCGCTAGGCACCTCAGCTTCACCAAGGCGGCGATCGAGCTCTGCGTCACGCAGGCTGCTGTCAGCCACCAGGTCAAGAGCCTGGAAACGCGGCTGAACGTGACGCTCTTCGAACGGCTGCCGCGCGGATTGATGCTGACCAGCGAAGGCGAGACGCTGCTACCGGCGCTCCGCGATGCCTTCGACCGGATCGCCGGGACATTGGAGCAATTCGAGGGCGGGCACTATCGCGAGGTGCTGCGCGTCGGCGCCGTCGGCACTTTTGCGGTCGGCTGGCTGTTACCGAGGTTGCGGGCCTTTCAGGCTCAGCACCCATTCATCGACCTGCGGCTCTCGACGAACAACAACCGGGTCGATATCGCCGCCGAGGGTCTGGATTATGCGGTCCGTTTCGGCTCGGGCGCGTGGCACGGCATCGAGGCGTTGCGGCTGCTGGAAGCGCCGCTGTCGCCGCTCTGCGTGCCCGAGATCGCGACACAACTGAACTCGCCGGCTGACCTCTTGAAGCAGACGTTGCTGCGTTCGTACCGCGCCGATGAGTGGTCGCAGTGGTTCGCATCTACAGGGCTGGAGGCCAGCCTGCCGCCGTTGAAGAACATCGTCTTCGATTCCTCGCTTGCCATGATGGAAGCCGCGCTACAGGGCGCGGGCGTTGCGCTGGCGCCGCCGCTGATGTTTTCCCGGCACTTGCTTGCCGAGGCAATCCGCCAGCCCTTCGGCATCACGGTCACCATGGGCAGCTATTGGCTGACCCGCCTGCAGTCTCGGTCGGAGACGCCGGCGATGTCGGCCTTCCGTGTTTGGCTATGCGCGGCAGCGGCTACGCAGACCGTCTGACCTGACGCCCTGCGCTGTGGACCTCGCGATGGCATCGGCGTAGGATACGGCCAATGCTGAGGGGCTCTCCGAAGGACGCACGAACGTGGCTATCTTCATGGACCGGCATGATCTTGCGGGTACATCCGCTGAAGACATAGCCGATGCGCATCGCAGGGATCTGGCTGTCGAAGATCGGTACGGGGTGAGGTTCCTGACCTATTGGTACGACCAGCGGCGCGGAACGGCATTCTGCCTGATCGATGCGCCGGATGCGGAAACGGCGCAATGCGTGCATCGCGAAGCACATGGCTTTATCGCCGGCGAAGTGGTCGAGGTGGCGCTGTCGGCGGTCGAGGCATTTCTTGGGCGCATCAACGAGCCGGAACAAAAGGCAGGCGAGACGGGCGTCGAGCGGGATGCCGGTCATCGGGCGATCCTGTTTACCGACATTGTCGGATCGACCGAGATGACCACGCGGCTCGGCGACCGGATGGCCGCCGAACTGGTGCGGGCGCATGACGCCATCGTTCGTCGCTGCCTGGCGCAATGCGAAGGCCGAGAGGTCAAGCACACCGGTGACGGCATCATGGCTGCCTTCATCTCCACGCACGCGGCTGTCGGCTGTGCGATGAGCATCCAGCGTGAATTCAGGACTTACAACAGCGGCACACCGGAACCCATCCATGTCAGGATCGGGCTTGATTGCGGCGAACCGATCGAGGATAGCCGTGACCTCTTCGGCTCGACCGTGCAACTGGCCGCTCGGCTCTGCGCGGAGGCCGACAGCGATCAGATCCTCGTATCGGAGAATATCTTTCGCGAACACGGGGCGGCCGACCTCTTCGCCAACGCATCGCGGCGAAGTCTCAAAGGATTTGAGAAACCGGTCCTGGCATTCGAATGCGAGTGGGCCGATGCCGACGAGGCGCGGTCGAACTGACGCCTTCAGATCTTGGGCCGACAACAACTGAGGGACGAAGGATGATCTCGATCGCACCGGCGCGAACTGAAGAAGATTTCGAGACCTGCGCCTCATTCTGTCGGGCGCTTGGCGAACTGGATGTGGCTCAGGGCAAAGCCTTTGGCGTTCCGGCGGACCTGATCATCGGCCTCTATCACGGCCAGACCGGCGATAGCCTTGCCGAAAAATTCGGCTCGGCGAATGCATCGATGCTCATTGCAAACTGGAACGGCACGGCGGCCGGCTGTATCGGTCTCGCCGCCTTTGATACGGAGGCGGGCGAGATTCACAAATTCTATGTGGATCCCGCCTTTCGCGGGCGGCGCATCGGCCATGCCTTGATGACGGCGGCACTGGAGGTGATCAGCCGGGCCGCTCACCGAAAGGCACTGGTGCACACGGCGATCTACATGACACAGGCCGTCACCTTGTACGAAGCCTTCGCCTTTCGACGTTGCGAGCCATTCAGACCTGTTCCCGAGGCGATCCGGCACACGGAAATCTTCTTCTGCCGCAGCATCTGATCGGTTCGGCGGCTCGTCCCGGAGCCGCCCCCCTGGCATCGGCATCGCGTTATTCCATGACGATCTGCAGCTTCACATCGTCAGGACGGGCCTCCACGGCGCGATCGAAGGCCTTGATGGAGTCCTCGAAGCCGAATGTCTCCGAGATCAGCGGCTTAAGATCGACACGGCCGGAGCCGAGCAGCGCAATCGAGCGTTCGTATTGGTGGGCATAACGGAACACCGTCTCGATACGGATTTCCTTCGTCGAGGCTGTCGAGACATCGAAACCGACAGGATTGACGGGCAGGCCGACGGCGACGATGACGCCGCCGGGTCTCGGCAATTCCATGACGGTCTCCCAGGCCTTCGGCGAGCCGGAGCATTCGAAGATCACATCGGCGCCCCAGCCGTCGGTCAGCCGCGCGACTTCCTCGGCGAGGTTCTTCTCACGGATATTGACCGGAATGACGCCCTGATACTGCGCAGCGATATCGAGCTTCGGCTGCGCGAGGTCTGCGACAATCGCACGAGCGCAACCGCCGGCGAGAGCCGCGATCGCCACCATCGTTCCGATCGGGCCGGCGCCGAGGACGACGGCGGTATCGCCAGGCGCGATCTTCGCTTTCGTCGCGGCCTGCATGCCGACAGCAAAGGGCTCGACCATGGCGCCTTCTGCGAAGCTCACGTTATCGGGAAGCTTGTAGGTATAGTTGGCGGGATGGACGACCTCCGGTGTCAGCACGCCATGAACAGGCGGCGTTGCCCAGAAGGTGACGGCGGGATCAACGTTGTACATGCCGAGCCGGCTCGCCTTGGAATTCGGATCGGGAATGCCAGGCTCCATGCAGACGCGGTCGCCGACCTTCAGATGGGTAACACCAGCGCCGACCTCGACCACGGTGCCCGCCGCTTCATGGCCGAGCACCATCGGCTCGTTGACGACGAAGGGGCCGATCTTGCCATGCGTATAGTAATGGACATCCGAGCCGCAGACGCCGACCGTGTGGATCTTGATCTTCACCTGGCCGGGACCGGTGTCCATCGGCAAATCGATATCGCGGAGCGCGAGTTCATGCTGGCGCTCGAGCACCAGCGCACGGACTTTGGCCATTGTTCTGTTTCCTTCCCGTTGCCTCCCCGCGCCGATCAAATCAGCGCGGCTTTGGAAGGACTATAAGACCCCACGCGTTCGAAATTCAATCGCACTTGGATAGCTTTTGCTCATCAAATGATGAATTGCCCATAAAGCGACATTCTGGGGATGGCTGCGGCATTTATGCCTCCTTTATATTTCCCGACCCCGCACCCCCTCGACCATTTACCCGAATTGAACATATGAACGGCGAGCGTCGCGCGAGCCATCGCGTGGCCAGCAGACAAGCAGAGAATTTCTATGGACTTCACGAAGATCATTCAGCCGGAACACGTGTTCATCGGCGTTTCCGTAACGACGAAGTGGCGTGGGCTGCAAGCGATCGCGGAAAAGGCGGCGCGTGCATTCGGGATCGAGGAGAAGGCGATCCTTCATGCCCTGGAAAGCCGCGAAAGCCTGGGCTCGACGGGCATCGGCAACGGCGTCGCCGTGCCGCATGCAGTCGTGGAGGGCATGACCCATCCTCGCGGACTGTTGCTGCGGTTTGCCAAGCCGGTGGACTTCGAAGCCGTCGACGACCTGCCGACCGACATCGCCTTTGCCCTTCTCTTCGGCGAGGCGCAGCGCGGCGAGTATCTGAACGCGCTCGCAGCAATTGCCCGCCAACTCCAGTCGCCAGGCATCCTGATGGCGATGCGCAAGGCAAAAACCTCGGAGGAACTCTACTCCGACTTTCTGGCCGACTCCCGGACCTGACAGCCCTCCCGCTCTCTTAGACACCTCCCGTGCAGTCATGAGAGATGCGAGCAAGTTCATTTCAAAAGCCGGCCCGAAATGGCACTCCATTCCGGCTGGCAGCCGCGGAACAGAAACAATCTTCGTTTCATTATACGACCAACTTGGTAGAGTTTGGCTCATGAACGAAGGAGGTTCCCGATGAAATCAGTACGGATTACGCGGCTTCTGGCAGCCGCGGTATTTGCAGGTAGCGTAGCAATCAGCGCTGTTGCGCCCGCATTCGCGGACCAGGCCCTCTTGAACGTTTCCTACGATCCGACGAGGGAACTCTACAAGGATTTCAACGCCGCATTCGCGAAGAAGTGGCAGGCGGACACGGGCGAAGCCGTTACGATCCAGGCGTCGCACGGCGGATCCGGCGCACAGGCCCGCTCGGTCATCGACGGACTTGAGGCCGACGTCGTTACCCTCGCTCTCGAAGGCGACATCGACGCGATCGCCAAGAAGACCGGCAAGATCCCGGCCGACTGGAAGACCAAGTTCCCGAACAATTCCACGCCCTACACCTCGACGATCGTGTTCCTTGTCCGCAAGGGCAACCCGAAGGGCATCAAGGACTGGGCCGATCTGGTGAAGGACGACGTTCAGGTCATCACCCCGAACCCGAAGACCTCGGGCGGCGCTCGTTGGAACTTCCTGGCTGCCTGGGCATGGGCCAAGCAGGCCAATGGCGGCGATGACGCCAAGGCGCAGGAATACGTTACGAAGCTGCTTCAGCACGTTCCGGTTCTCGATACCGGCGCGCGCGGCGCAACGACGACCTTCGTACAGCGTGGCCTCGGCGACGTGTTGCTTGCCTGGGAGAACGAAGCCTACCTCTCCCTCGAAGAACTCGGCCCTGATCAGTTCGAGATCGTAACGCCGAGCTTCTCGATCCGCGCGGATCCGCCGGTTGCGATCGTTGACGGCAACGTCGACAAGAAGGGCACGCGCAAGGTGGCCGAAGCCTACCTCAACTACCTCTACTCCGACGAAGGCCAGAAGATTGCTGCCAAGCACTTCTACCGTCCGATCAAGCCGGAAGCTGCCGATCCTGCAGATATCGCCCGCTTCCCGAAGCTGACGCTCGCAACGATCGACGACTTCGGTGGTTGGAAGGACGCTCAGCCGAAATTCTTCGGCGACGGCGGTGTATTTGACCAAATCTACAAGCCGGCCCAATAATACATCGCATGACAGCACATAGCCCCACACGGTGGCGGTTCAGGCGGCCGAGCGTCATTCCAGGATTTGGAATGGCGCTCGGCCTCACCTTGACCTGGCTCACCCTCTTGATCCTCATCCCGCTCTCTGGCCTTGCCTGGAGGTCGAGCGAGCTCGGCTGGGCCAGTTTCTGGGCCATCGCACTCGATGCGCGCACGCTGAACGCTTTGCGCATCAGCTTCGGAACTGCCTTTGCGGCCGCCTGTGTCAACGCCGTGTTCGGCATCGTGCTTGCGTGGGTACTCGTCCGCTATCGCTTCCCCGGCAAGCGCGTGATCGACGCAATGGTCGACCTACCCTTCGCTCTGCCGACTGCCGTCGCCGGTATTGCACTCGCCACCCTCTATGCGCCGAACGGCTGGGTCGGACAGTTTCTGACACCGCTCGGAATCAAGATCGCGTTTACGCCGCTCGGTATCGTCATCGCTCTCGTTTTCGTCGGCCTGCCCTTCGTGGTTCGAACGGTCCAGCCTGTGATGGAAGAGATCGACAAGGAAGTCGAAGAAGCCGCCGCCACGCTCGGCGCGACGCGCCTGCAGACGATCTTCCGTGTTCTGCTGCCGGGGCTTGCCCCCGCTGTATTGACCGGCTTTGCCCTCGCCTTCGCTCGCGGCGTCGGAGAGTACGGCTCGGTCATCTTCATCGCCGGCAACCTGCCGTTCAAATCGGAAATCGCGCCCCTGCTGATCGTGATCAAGCTCGAGGAATACAATTACGCAGCCGCGACAGGCATTGCCGCAGTCATGCTGGTGCTGTCGTTCGTGCTGCTGCTGGTGATCAACCTCATCCAGGGATGGAGCAGGCGGAGGTACGGTTATGGCGCTTGATGGCACCATCACGACAACAAAGGTTCGCTCCGTCGTCACCGAACATCGGGTGGCGCGCTGGACGCTGATCCTGGCGTCGCTCGTCTTCCTGACCTTGATCCTGCTTTTGCCGCTTGCGGCCGTCTTCGTCGAGGCGTTCCGAAAAGGCGGAGCTGCATTCTTCGAAGCGCTGCAGGACGCGGAAACCTTCTCCGCGATCAAGCTGACGCTGATCGTGGCGGGCATCAGCGTTCCGCTGAACCTGGTCTTCGGCGTTGCTGCCGCCTGGGCAATCGCCAAATTCGAGTTCAAGGGCAAGGCTTTCCTGACGACCCTTATCGATCTGCCGTTTTCGGTATCGCCTGTCATCGCCGGCCTGGTCTTCGTCCTGCTGTTCGGGGCCAATACCTATCTCGGCAGCTGGTTGAGCGCGCACGACATCAAGATCCTCTTCGCTGTCCCGGGCCTGATCCTCGCGACGATGTTCGTCACCTTTCCCTTCGTGGCACGGGAATTGATCCCGCTCATGCAGGAACAGGGAACGGGCGATGAAGAGGCCGCAATCTCGCTCGGCGCCAATGGTTGGCAGACGTTCTGGTATGTCACCCTTCCGAACATCAAATGGGGGCTGCTCTACGGCGTATTGCTGTGCAACGCCCGCGCAATGGGCGAGTTCGGCGCCGTATCTGTCGTCTCGGGTCATATCCGCGGACAGACCAATACGATGCCGCTGCAGGTCGAAATCCTTTATAACGAATACAATTTCACCGGTGCCTTCGCTGTTGCCACGTTGCTTGCCCTGCTTGCTTTGGTCACGCTCGTTTTGAAGACGCTCCTCGAAATGCGCTACAGCGAAGAAATCGCCGCAAGCCGGCGGCATTGAAGGAAATAGAATGGAAGTTCGCGTCCAAAACATACGCAAGGAATTCGAGCGTTTTCCGGCTCTTCACGATGTGTCGCTCGATATACGGTCTGGCGAGCTCATCGCTCTGCTCGGGCCATCCGGTTCTGGCAAGACGACGCTTCTGCGGTTGATCGCCGGCCTTGAGAGCCCGACCGATGGCAAGGTGTTCTTCGGCAACGAGGACGCCTCCAGAAAGACGGTACAGGAACGCAATATCGGCTTCGTCTTCCAGCACTATGCATTGTTCCGGCATATGACGGTTCTCGACAACGTCTCGTTCGGCCTCAAGGTGCGCCACGGAGCACGCCGGCCGCCGAAGGCGGAAATCCGTCGCCGCGCGCTCGAGCTGCTGGAACTTGTACAGCTTTCCGGTCTTGAGAAGCGCTATCCGACGCAGCTTTCGGGCGGCCAGCGTCAGCGCGTCGCGCTGGCGCGCGCCATGGCGGTCGAGCCGAACGTGCTGTTGCTCGACGAACCATTTGGCGCGCTCGACGCCCAGGTCCGCAAGGATCTACGCAAATGGCTGCGTGAGATCCACGATCGCACTGGCCACACGACTGTCTTCGTGACGCACGACCAGGATGAAGCGATGGAACTGGCGGATCGCGTCGTCGTCATGAGCCAGGGTGCGATCGAACAGGTCGGCACCCCTGACGATGTCTATGACAACCCGAATTCGCCTTTCGTGTTCGGTTTCGTCGGCCAGTCCAACTGTCTGCAGGTCCGGATTGCGGATGGCGAGATATGGTTCGAGGATCGCCCCCTCGGGTTGAAGGCCGAAGGCGAGCCCGATGGCGAGGCGCAGCTTTACTTCCGTCCGCATGACATTGAACTCAGGGACGGCTGCGGCGGCTGCATCGCTGGACTGATGACGAGCAGCAGGCGCGTGGCTGGTACCCGTCACATCGAACTGAACATCGGCAAGGACCATCCGCCGATCGAGCTGGAGCTTCCTCCTGCCCAGATCGACAGCCTCGACCGCAGCCGGATCGCTTTCCGGCCAACGCGCTGGAAGCTGTTTCGCACGGCATCGTGACGCAGCCAGACTGGCGGCACGGGCAATATCGTGCCGCCAACGTCAATCTATGGTTTACCAATCGCTAGTAAGAGTTGACGCAATCTCCCGATCAGGCGCGCGCCTCGACCGCGCTTGCGATTGACGCTCTAGCGGTGACCCCATGACAGCTGACTCGGCCGACACTGACGTTTTCGATCTGGCGCCAATCGCGATGTGGATCGAGGATTTCAGCGGGGTCAAAGCCCAGTTCGATGCCTGGCGTTCGGCCGGCGTCGAAGACATCCGCACATTCCTGCGGGAAGATCCGTCACGGGTCGCAACCTGCTCCGCTAAAATCCGGGTCCTGCGTGTCAACGCCAAGACGCTCGAGCTCTTCGAAGCCGAAGACATCGACCACCTGACGAGCAATCTCGGCAGGGTGTTTCGCGACGAGATGCTGGAAAGCCATGTCAACGAATTGGCGGCTCTCTGGGAAGGAAAGACGGAGTTCAGCGGCAGCGCCGTCAACTATTCCCTCTCCGGCCGACGGCTCGACATCCAGCTGCGCGGCGCGGTGCTTCCCGGACACGAGCAAACGCTGGCCCGGCTGCTTCTGACGACCGAAGATGTCAGCGACCGGGAGCAGGCGCGGAGGAACGAGCGCGAGAACCGTCAATATGCCGAAGGCATATTCGAGCACTCCCCCGTATCGCTCTGGGTCGAGGACTTCAGCCGTATCAAGACATTGCTGCAGGATGTACGCGATCGCGGCATCGTCGATTTTCGCGTGTTCACCGACGTCCACCCGGAATTCGTGCGGCAGTGCATGAGCGAGATCAAGGTGATCAACGTCAACCAGGCGACGCTCGATCTGTTCTGCGCGCCCGACCGCAAGACGCTTCTCCAAAGCCTGAACAGCATTTTCCGTGACGAGATGGAAAAGCATTTCCGCGAGCAGCTGATCGAGTTGTGGAACGGAAATCTGATGCACCAGCGCGAGGTCATCAACTATGCGCTCGACGGCTCCGAACGTTTCGTTCTGCTGCAATTCTCGGTTCTGCCGGGACGTGAGAAGGACTGGTCGCTGATCCAGGTGGCGCTCACCGACATTACGGCGCGCAAGAAGGCGGAAGCCTATCTGGAATATCTCGGCAAGCACGACGTGCTGACCAAGCTGCATAACCGCGCCTTCTATGTCGACGAGCTGAACCGGCTGGAGCGCAAGACATTACGGCCCGTATCGGCGATCATCATCGACCTCAACGGCCTCAAGGACGCCAACGACCAGCTTGGCCACGATGCCGGCGACGCACTTCTGCGGCGGCTCGGAGAGGTGCTGAACGGCGCTGTCTCGCTTCCCAACCACGCGGCCCGTATCGGCGGTGACGAATTTGCCGTTCTGATGCCCGGCGCGGATCGACAGGCCGCAGGCGCAATGATGGATACCATCAACGAGCTGCTGAAGATCAACAACCAGTTCTACTCGAATGCGCCGCTGAGCATATCCTTCGGCATCGCGACCAGCGATGTTGGCGAGACGATGGAAGCAACGGTTCGGCGGGCGGATCTTGCCATGTACGAGCAGAAGCGCGCTCACTACGCCGACAGCAAGCGCGGCTTGTCCCGCGTTCAGGCTATGTGACCTGAGGAGCGCCTGCGCGGCCGACGGCAGCCGAAACGTCGCTTAATTCACTCCTTCGGCCTGTCGGAGAAATGCTGCAGCGCGTATTCGGCTGCTTTCTGGTTGGACTGGCGGGCATCATCCAGCCAGAATGGGAAGAGCTGCCATTGGTGGGTCATTCCCGGCCATTGCTGCAAGGTAACGTCGACGCCGGCCTGCCGGGCTTTCTCCGCGTGCTGCAGCGTATCGCTTAGCAATGCGTCGTTCGAACCGACCTGAACCAGAAGCGGCGGAAAGCCCTTCATGTCGGCATAGAGTGGCGACACCCGCGGATCGCTGGGAGACCTTGCGCCGAGATAGGCCGCACGTGCGTCGTCCGACAGGAAGCTGGCAGTCAAGGGGTCGGAGGCGCCGTCCTGCTGGTCCTGCGGCAGCAAATTGACCACCGGGCTCATGGCGATGACGGCCGCAGGCAATGGCCCCCTCAAAGTGATCTGTCGCAACACGGCCTCGATCGCCAGGGTGGCGCCCGTCGAGTCGCCGGCGATGACCACGTTGTCGTTCTCGTACCCGGAATCCAGAAGCCACTGATAGGCCGTCAACGTATCATCGATCTGGGCGGGAAACGGATATTCCGGCGCAAGTCGATAGTCGATCAGGAGAACATCTGACGATGCCGCCTTTGCCAGCGAACCGGCGAGTGCCTGATGCGTCTCGGGTGAGCCGGCAAAGAAACCGCCGCCGTGAACGTAAAGGATCACGCGCTTGCCCATGGGGTGATGCAATCGCGCCGGCCAGATGAGTTCGGCATCCACACCACCCGCGTCCACCTGCCTGACCTGAATGCGTGACGCTTCCGGAGCCTGTTCCATCAGGTCATCGAACGCGAAGCGTCGCTGTTTCAGGCTCTTGGCGCCCGCATAGCCCGTCTGCAGCTTCTTCAGCAAATCGCCGACCTGCTGCTTCGAGGCATCGCTCTGCTGGGGCAGGTCAGTCGCATATGCGGTCGTGAGCCCGATGGCCGACGACAGGATCGCCGATGCGATCAACGCCATGACGCGTCGCACAAGCTCGTGCAGTTCCGGTTTTCCTGGCGCATGCGGCCTCGGCATGGTCGAGCCTCTCCAATGCTCAATCGAATGCCGCTGAAACTGCCATGTCCCGCTATGGAGTCAAGCGTCTGTCTTTGCTGCAGTTTGCTCTGCTATCATCGGGCATGGCCGGCTTTCGGGCGGGAGGCTTTGCCAACCACCTTCTCTTCCTCGCCGCTCAGGTTAACGACCGCCTTGATCGGCAGATGGTCGGAGGCAATGCGTGCCAAAGGCGTATCGTGCGCCTCGACGGTTGCTACCATACCCTTGCGATTTACCATGATCCGATCCAGCGCAAGAACGGGCAGACGTGCAGGAAAGCTTGGAACGGCGGCCGGTTGCGGTCCGAAGATGGACTGAAACGTATGCAGCGACGACCGGTCGCCGAGGCGCCATTCGTTCAGGTCTCCGAGCAGAATGGTCGGCGTGTCGGATTTCTGTCCCATCAGTTCAACGAGAACCTTGGCCTGCCGCGCCCTGGAATGTCGAAGCAAGCCGAAATGGGCGGCAATGATGCGCAGCGCGCCGCCTGCCTCCAGTTCAAGCTCGGCGACCAGCGCCCCGCGCGGCTCCAGGCCAGGCAAGTTGATCTGGTGGACGTCTCGCACGAGACCCTTCTTGAAGAGGACGACATTGCCATGCCAGCCATGGGCCTTGCTCATGCCGGTCACCGGGACCGGCAGCAGTCCGGTTTCCCTCTCCAGCCGGTTCAGATCGAGAATCCCGGTTCGCTCGCCGAAGCGCGTGTCCGCCTCCTGCAGCGCAATGACGTCGGCGTCGATCTCGTGGATTACGCGACTGGTTCGCTCGGGGTCAAAGCGCCGATCGTTGCCCACGCACTTGTGGACGTTATAGGACGCAATGAGAGTGCCTTGCACCCGCGGCGCCTTTTCCGGATGCAGCGTATCCAGCCGTTTCTTGCGGTTTCGGATCGAGGCAAGAATGCTGGCGGGGAGGCTATCGTTGCGGGCATGCATTGCAGTGATGAGGTTCCGTTGAACAGGGGCACCTATGGCAGTATAGGCGCCCTGCCGAAACTTGCCATGTCCGATCGCGGAAAAACTGTCACAGGTACGGTGATCCAAGCCACAAAATCTTATCCAGCAGCCGCACAGGAAACGGGCGGGATCGCAACCCGTTCAAGGTGACTGGTGACGCAGACTTGATCGCTTCGTCGATATGTTCGTCGATCTCATTGGCGAAGCCCTCATTGAGCACCTCCAGATCGATCTCGAAGTTCAGGCGCAGCGACCGCGGATCGAGGTTAGAGGATCCGACGTAGGACCAGACCCCGTCTATGGACAGCAGCTTCGAATGGCTGAAGGCACCGCTCGCCCGCCAGATGCGGCAGTAATTGGCGACGATCTGGTCGAACTGAGCGGTCATCGCTCGATCGACCAGCACCAGGTTATTGACCTGCGGGACGACGATATCGACCTCCACACCGCGGCGCGCCGCCGTTGCCAGCGCGCTGATCAGTTCGCGATCCGGCAGGAAGTAGGGTGACATGATCCTGATCGATTTGCGCGCGACCGAAAAAGCCCCCATCAGCATCTTGTGGTTTGTTTCGATGCTTCTGTCAGGTCCGGAGGCGACGGCGCGGATGAACACGGGATCGCCCACCGCCCGTTCTGGCGGCGCTATCCGCCACGCCTCAGTCGTCAGTTCCTCGCCGGTCGTGAAGCGCCAGTCTTCCGCGGCAACGTTGAAGATGTCCGCAACAACAGGCCCGGTCACCATGAAATGCGTGTCGCGCGCAAAACTGTCGCCCACGGTCTCCCGTGAGAAGCCTTCGCGAATGTTCATCCCACCCGTCAGCACGAGACCGCCGTCGACGACAAGTATCTTGCGGTGGGTGCGAAGGTTCGCATAGGGCAGCCGCAACCCCATGATGACGTTTCCGTTGAAGACCGCCACCTGCACGCCACCTTGATCGAGGTGGCCGAGAATGCTCGGCACCGAATAGCGCGCGCCCACCGCGTCGATCAACACGCGTACCTCGACGCCGCGCTTGGCCGCGGCAATCAAGGCGTCGGCAATGCGGAGCCCGATCCGGTCACGGTCGAATATGTAGGTTTCCAGGAGGATGGAGCGCTGGGCGGTGTCGATCGCCGACTGCATGGCGTTGTAGCAGTCGTCGCCGGTTTCCAGCATGTCGATGGTATTGCCGGTCGCGATCGGGTTGCGGGCAACGCGATCGCCGAGCGTCTGCAAGGCCGCGAACCGCCGGCCGAAGCCGCTGATGACGAGCTCGGCGTCCGCGTCGAAGCTCTCCAGTTCGTCCAGATCCGCCTCGGGTATCAGGGCGTCACGGCGCAGGCTGAGCGAGGCGCGACGAATACGATTTATACCGGCAATGGCATAGAAGACGGCGCCGACGATGGGCGACAGGAGAATGACCCCGACCCAGCCAAGTGCCGCGCGGACCTCCTCCTTGGTCATGGTGGCATGTATTGCTGCCGCCGCGCCCATGGCAATCGAAAGAACGAATAATATATGCGGCCAGTAGGTCGATATCATATAAAACATGCGCGAAATATAGCGGCTATCGCTCGCCATTCAATTGCATCAAAAGGACGGCTCCGGTTCAACCCGGGGACCGCACTCGAAACCCCTGATGTTGCGCCGCGCATATATTGCCGCAGTGCATCAAAAATAGCTTGAAAGAGGGTGATTCGTCTGGAACTCTGCCTTTAGTATCGCGTTAGACATTCGCATCCTTGGACGGGAGATCGGCGATGACGGAAACTCAGGAAGAGTGGATCAAAAAGCGCGCCTATGCGCTTTGGGAAGAAGAAGGTCGCCAAAGCGGCCGGGATCACATCCATTGGGAACAGGCCAAGCGGGAACGCGCGGCGCTTGAAGGGTCGGCCGCCTCGGTCGACGGCAAAGAAGTAAAAAATCGCGCCAAGCGCGCAACCAGCGCACCCAAATCCAACGGCTCTGCCAAGGGTGTTCCGAAGACCGAAGCGAAGCGCGCTTCGGTTCGAAAGTCCGCCTGACGCAGAAGATTTCTGTTCTGTTTCAAGGGCGCCTAGGGGCGCCCTTTCCTACCGCGTCACACGCCTGAAGCAATCGCTCTCTATCGTTGTGATCGGCGCGTTCATGACATGATTCCAACTCGCAGAAAATTCACCTCGGCTCGACCGCGGATGGAACAAAAATCGGGCTCGAATGTTTTCTGCGTGCATCGATGGAGGATCGTCATGAACAGAAGCTATTTTGACGCCATTCTGGTTTCCCTGATTGTCGCAGGGTGCTACCTGTTCATCGCCCCTGTGTGAGATGTAATGTACCTCGTGGTTTTCGCCGCAATCTCCTATCTCATCCTCGCCATGATCCTCGTGATCGCGGTCGACAACATGGTCGGCCTTTTCTTCCGGGAAACCAGCCAGATTTCGGCGCAGCGCCTGTCTACGCTCGCGCGTGTCATTGCCGTATCCCGCAAATATTACCGCCGCTAGATCGCGCCCTCGTCGTGCTGAGGCTCGGAACCTTTCGCGCACCTCATCATTGACCTTCTTTCAAACGAAAGGAGATCGACATGCATAGAGGCGACAAATCCGCTTACACGGACAAGCAGAAACGAAAAGCCGAGCATATCGAGGAGGGCTACGAGGATCGGGGCGTTTCCACCAAGGAGGCCGAGCGCCGCGCCTGGGCGACGGTCAACAAGGAAAGCGGCGGCGGCAACAAGTCCGGATCCGGCAGAGGCAAGGCCGATACGCACGAGTCCTCCGAAAAGGGCGGGCGAAAAGGCGGGGCTGCGTCGGCAGCGCGTCCGGCAGCCGAGCGTTCCGCGTCCGCAAAGAAGGCAGCGGCCACGCGCAAGCGCAATGAGCAGCATACGCATCATTGATTGCGGGTGATAAGCGACCATGAGCATCGGGAGGGATATCGATGGCCTACGAGCTGTATTATTGGGACGGCATCCAGGGGCGTGGCGAGTTCGTTCGTCTGGCGCTTGAAGAGGCCGGGGCCGAATATATCGACGTCGCCAGGCAATCGGGCCACGCCATGGGCACCGGCGCCATGCTGGAGCTTATGAAAAGCAAGCACGAGCCGCATATCCCGTTTGCGCCGCCCTTTCTGAAGGACGGCGACCTCATCGTATCGCACGTCGCCAATATTCTCTTTTACCTCGGTCCGAAGCTCGGTCTTGCGCCGCCGGACGAAAAGCTGCGCTATGTGGCCAACGGCTTGCAACTGACGATCACCGACCTTGTCGCCGAGGTGCACGACACACACCATCCGATCGCGACGTCGCTCTATTACGCGGACCAGAAGGACGAAGCGAAAGCCCGCTCCGCAGCCTTCATCAAGGAACGCATCCCGAAATTCCTTGGCTATTTCGAGCAGGTGCTGCAGCAGAACCCCGGCGGCCCCACCCATATTGTCGGCGATAAGCTTAGCCACGTTGATCTGTCGCTGTTTCAGGTGATCGAAGGTCTGCGCTATGCCTTTCCGAAAGCGATGAAGACCTACATGAGCAACTATCCGGGGCTAACGGCGCTGCGCGATACCGTCGGCAAGCGCCCGAACATCGCCGCCTATCTGCGCTCTGATCGCCGCCTCGCCTTCAACGAGGACGGCATCTTCCGCCACTACCCGGAACTTGATCTCGCGCCATAGCGGATATCCATTGCCGCGTGTCGATGGTGACTGATAAGGTCCCGCCAACTCGCCCTTACCCATCCCAACACATTCCTGGAGGCTATCGCTGCCATGGCAAATCTTGCTCAATTGCTCGCATCCATCAAGATCCCGGATCTCGCCGGCAAGTCGGTGCTGATAACAGGCGCCTCGACCGGCATCGGAGCGGCGCTTGCCCGCGCCTTTGCCGCGCAGGAGATGAAAGTCGGCATTCACTACAATGCGAGCCGGGAGCCTGCCGAGGCTTTAGCAGAAGAGATCCGCGCTGCCGGTGGCACCGTGCACCTCATTCACGGCGACGTTTCGAAGGAGGGCGAGACGGAACGGGTGGTCGAGGAAACCGCCAGAACCTTCGGGCATCTCGACGGCCTGATCAACAACGCCGGCGGCATGCTCGGCCGCAAGCCGACCGCTGAATATACCGACGAGCATTACCTGAAGGTCATGGATTTGAATGCACGCTCGGTGCTCGCCGCGACGCGCGCGGCCCATCCATGGCTGAAGAAGCAGGGCGGCTTCATCATCAACACAACGTCGATTGCCGCGCGCAACGGCGGCGGCAATGGCGCGGTTCTTTATGCGGCATCAAAGGGCTTCGTCTCGACGATCACGCGCGGTCAGGCCAAGGAGTTCGTTCCGGATCGCATCCGCGTCAACGCGGTGGCGCCCGGGGTCATCGGCACCCCGTTCCACGAGCGCTACACCAACGACGAGCAGATGGAACTCCAGCGTAAATCCATCCCGATGGGCTTCGTCGGAACGCCGGAGGATTGTGTCGGCGCCTATCTCTTCCTTGCGTCTCCAACGCTATCAGGCTACGTCACCGGCCAGATCATCGAGGTCAATGGCGGCCAGTTGATGCCATAGAGGCAAGCTTCTTTACGGGAAACGGCGCGGATCATCTCCGCGCCGTTTTCATTTGGCATTGCAAATCATACGCGCTCGAGCGCGACGGCAATCCCCTGGCCGACGCCGATGCACATGGTCGACAGCGAGTACCGCCCGCCGGTTTCCCGCAGCTCCAAGGCCGCCGTGCCGGCAATGCGCGCACCGGACATGCCGAGCGGATGACCAAGCGCGATCGCGCCACCGTTGCGGTTCACGCGGCTATCGTCGTCGGCGATACCGAGTTCGCGCAAAACGGCGAGGCCCTGAGAAGCGAAGGCTTCGTTGAGTTCGATGACGTCGAACTGATCGTGTGTCATCCCCAGGCGAGCCATCAGCTTGCGCGATGCCGGAACCGGGCCGATGCCCATGATCCGCGGCGGTACGCCGGCCGCCGCCCCGCCCAGAATCCGAGCGATCGGTGTCAGCCCGTATTTCTTGGCGGCAGCCTCGCTGGCGATGATGAGCGCAGCGGCGCCATCGTTCACACCGGAAGCATTGCCAGCAGTCACAGTGCCACCCTCTTTCTTGAAGGGCGTGGAGAGCTTCGCGAGCGCTTCCATCGTGGTTGCGCGCGGATGCTCATCCTTGTCCACGACGACAGGATCGCCCTTGCGCTGAGGAATGGTGACGGACGTGATTTCCTTCGCCAGCCGACCGTTGCTCTGCGCTGCGGCTGCCTTCACCTGGCTTCGAACGGCAAACGCATCCTGATCTTCCCGAGAGACCTTGTAGTCTGCGGCGACGTTCTCGCCCGTCTCCGGCATCGAATCGACGCCGTACTGCTTCTTCATCAGCGGATTGATGAAACGCCAACCGATGGTCGTGTCGTAGATTTCGGCGTTGCGCGAGAAGGCCGTCTCCGCCTTCGGCATGACGAAAGGCGCGCGCGACATGCTCTCGACGCCGCCGGCAATCATCAAATCGGCCTCGCCGGCCCGGATGGCGCGTGCCGCCGCAATTACAGCATCCATACCGGAGCCGCACAGGCGGTTGATCGTCGTGCCGGATACGGAGACCGGCAGGCCGGAGAGCAGCGCAGACATGCGGGCGACGTTGCGGTTGTCTTCGCCGGCCTGGTTGGCGCAGCCGAAGATCACGTCGTCGACCGCTTCCCAATCGACATTGCCGTTTCGCTCGATCAATGCCTTCAGCGGCACTGCGCCGAGGTCATCGGCGCGAACGCCAGACAGCGAGCCGCCGAAGCGGCCAATCGGCGTGCGGATATAGTCACAGATGAAAGCGTCAGCCATTTCAAGCGGCCTCCTTGTTGCCCTGATGGGCCTTCTTCGTGCGCGCGTTGATGTCGCGCAGCGTCGCAAGCTCCGTTTCGGTCGGAGCCGGCGTTTCGATCACATGGTCGGCGAACTTGATCGCCCAACCGCAGTTTTCGACAATCTGCTCGCGGCTGACGCCATGATGGATCGAAACGACCGTCAGCTCCTTCGTGACGGGATCAGGCTCGAGGATGCAGAGATCGGTGATAACCCGCGTCGGCCCCTTCGTTTTCATGCCGAGGCGCTCGCGATGATTGCCGCCTTCGCCGTGGCCCATGGAGGTGATGAACGGCAGCTTTTCGACGAAGCCGCGCTTGGAGAGCGCCATGGTGATGAAGATCTGACCGCAATTGCTGGCAATCTCCGGTGCCCCGCCGCCACCCGGCAGACGAACCTTCGGATGATCGTAAGGACCGACGACAGTCGTGTTCAGATTGGCGAACTTGTCGATCTGGGCGCCACCGAGGAAGCCGGTGGTGATGCGGCCGCCCTGCAGCCAGTAGCGGAACATTTCCGGCACCGAGACGGTAAACAGAGCCGTGTCGCAAAGTTCACCGTCGCCGATCGAAAGCGGCAGCACATCGGGCTTCGTGCCGACAGTGCCGCTTTCATAGATCAGCGTAATGTCCGGCGCATGGGTGAGCCGCGCGACGTTGCAGGCCGCCGACGGCGCGCCGATGCCGACGAAGCAGACATCGTCGTTGGTCAGGGCGCGCGAGGCTGCGATGGTCATCATTTCTGTCGGGGTAAAATCGCTCATCTCAGCCTCCTCACGCAGCCTGCTTCTTGGCATGCTTGGCGAAGTCTTCCGGCCCCGCATTCATGATGTTTTCGTCCACCCACTTCAGGAAGCTGTCGCGATCACGGGCGATCTCGTCCCAGGCGATGTAGAAGGCATTCGAGCGCGGATAGTAACCCTGCGCATATGATGGGAATGCGCCGCCTGGAACCGCGGCCACCGCAGTCACGGCCCAGCTCGGAAGCACAACGGAATTCGGAGATGGCGGAGCGAGTTCGTCGACAATCTCCTCGACCGTGACGATCGACCGCTTGGCTGCAAGAACCGCCTCCTTCTGGACGCCGACAATGCCTTCCAGCAGCACGTTGCCCGTGCGATCGGCACGCAGCGCGTGAATGATCGTGACATCCGGCCGAATGGCCGGAACGGCTGCCAGCACTTCCCCGGTGAAGGGACATGTCACCGACTTGATATTCGGGTTCACCTTCGGAAGATCGGCGCCGATGTAGCCGCGCAATGCCGCGAACGGCAGGTTGGCGGCGCCGGCCTCATAGGCGTTGGCCATGGCGGCATGGCTGTGTTCCTCGATCTCCAGCGGTCGAGGCCACTGGTTTTCCACGGCGTCACGGAAGCGATGCAACGAGCCGACACCGGGATTGCCGCCCCAGGAGAATTTCATGCCACGGGCGGCACCTACCCCGATCAGCTGATCGTAGAGGATATCCGGGGTCATGCGGATCAGGAAGAGATCCTTCTTGCCCTGACGGATCACTTCGTGACCGGCGGCATAAGGAATGAGATGGGTGAAGCCTTCCATGGCGACCGTGTCGCCATCTCTGACGTTTTCGGCGACGGCTTCCTTCAACGATACGATCTTCGCCATATGGCCTCCCGCAATCTGCTGTCGAATGCGCGCCAATAAGCGCCTCCAGGGGCGTATCGTCAAATATTTTGTGCGTTATTTGATATTTGTTCTTATACCGCACACATCCTGTAGATGTATGCGCTGCGGTTGGTTGGGTTGACAGCGAAATCTTCACCCGCAATGGGATTGCGCAAAAAGGCCCAACCAGTGAATGCAGTATGGGTAAGATGGAGAATTTCAATCTCCCGACAGACAGGAATGCCGCAGGGACCTTTGCATGGGGGTTCAAACATACCAGGCTCAACCTGGGCTCGACCACGGGCTGCGCTCTATCTCCGAATACTCAACCAGAAGCTTGCGCTTTTGTGCGCTTTAGATCCCTTCACCATATCGTTTAAGTTGATATTGGTCTTTGCCGTTTATCGAAACCATTGGATTTGCCAATAGGAGTTACAATGCCGTTTGCTAAGTTATTTATCTCTTCCGCTCTGGCCATTTGCATTGCAGCCGCTTCGGCCCCAGCTGCTGAAGAGAAAAAGCCGAGCAGGACTTTTGGCTCGACAGGAATTATCGCCGAAGCCGTAAGCGCTTCAGCGTCGAAAAAGGCCAGCAACCTCGTTGTAACCGTCGTGCTCACCAATACCTCCACAGTCGCTAAACAGCTCTACATTGCTGATGACCCGACCGTCGTAGATAACCGTGGCCACAGCTTTTCGGCGAATCGAAATATGAACGGTGTGATTGGCGGACTGTACATCTGCGAGGACAACGCTCGCTGCCTCGACAGTCAGAAAACGCAGACGGAAAATAATGCTACAATCGTTGATCCCAATACCTCGGTCACATTGACGATTGCCTTCAACTATCCTGCGGGTGCAGATACCGAAGTTGGAGACGAGGTCTCCGTCGGTCTCCTGATCCACGTGCGAAGCGATTCGGCGGAAGGCGATCCAGGCGCGAAGTGGAAAACAGTTTCCCTTGGCGTGCCGAACATCAGCCTGCGCGGTGCCTGACGACATTGGTATCCATATAGGGTCGCACCTGCATTATCTGAGAAGCAATTTCGTCATAAAGCCGGGCAAGAGCGTGCTCGCGGTCGCCCGGCTCCTCGAATGTCAGATCTAGATCCGGTAGTGACAGCGGTATCGAGGGGCGTCCAAGCCAACTCCAAGTCAGTTGTATGCCGGCCTTGGCTTCGACCATCATCCCATCATCACCACTAGGAATGACGCTGACTTTCAAAAGTCTCGCCCTGACAATTAGCGTAGGGCTGGCTTCACCAACAGAGTACCCAGTTTCCCGGAATACCCGCGAAAGCCTTTGAGCCATTGCCTTGTCGTATTGATCGTCGCCGGCAACAAATGCGAGAGGAACAGATTTGGCTGACGATGACGACAAACCAAAGTGGGATATAAGGCTAATATCCAGAGCGGTTCTCAAGTTGTCTACGACCGCAAGCGTAGATTTTGATCGTGAGATCGGTCCGTCGTCAACCTTGCGAAGAAGTCCACGGATAACGTCTGGATCGATGGGCTGGACCGGATCGAAGTCTTTTTGAGCTTTGAGCAGTAGCCCATCAATAGGCAACGAAACCGGACTTAAGGGATCTGTGGTGGTGGCTTCTGGATGTGCTTCTCCGCTGTGAAAATAAGCGAGCAAATCGGCCGGAAGGGCGGCAATAGGCACGATCAGGGTTTTAAGCGTAGCCAGTGCGAGCGGCGTCGTCACTATCAGGATTACAACTGCTTTGACGAATATCACATGAGTGTGCGAACCAGGAAACCTAGCAGCGACTTCCTTAGCTTTCACCCATCCACCACCCGCCATTTCGAGAAGCCCGTCTGCCGATCTCAGAACCGCTTTGAACGCTGCGAAAATGGATGAGATCATCATTTGGAAATAAAGGCCGTCGGTGCTCGATGCCCGTGACCATATTCGGCGATCATCAACAAATGGTTCAACGAAGCCAGACAGGAAAGATGACAAGGTCACTGCGCCAGGCACTGCCGGTGCATTTTCGGAATCTGAGCGGCTCGCGAAGTTACAAAATCGCTCTATCGACGACAGGTTGGAAGATGCCAGCCGACAGCGATATTCCGGCGAGCGGTGGCAAAACAAGCTGGCGAGCAGCTTCATCAATCATCTGCGAGTAGGCCACTCTTCGAAAGGAGACGAACACCCTCTTTGTTTGCGCCGATCTCGAGACAAATTTGATCTCAAAGACCCATCGACGTCCGACCGGACTTTGCGCCCGCAAGACGTCGTCGACGCTGCGCGCGGCGCGTCAACCGGTTGCTCGCTAGCCAGCATTTAGAGCTGAGTAACGGCTCAACCCATAGACAGGATCGAACGCGTCATCGCTTTGAGCGCACTCGGCAGGTCCCTGGTGATCGAGGGACTTCCGTCACGGAGCAGTGATCAAGACAGATCGGCTAGCATCGAGTGATCGGTCCGGGGCTCCATATCTAACCCTCGAACCGACAAGCCGGAAGAACCCGTAGCAAACCGCAAGGGGTTCCGACGTGGCTACTTGATGTAGAACGTCATGCTTCCGTCGGCGGCTTGTTCCGCGTTCACAACAGTCCGGACGTCGACGCCGCGTTTGTTCAACCGCCTGACGAGCTGCCTGTTGGAGTTGATCGACGCCTGAATGTGCCTGATCGCGGAAGGCGTCCGCTGCTCCACCGAAACCGGACCATCTGCCCGATCCGACTGGTGTCGCCAATTGTGAACGTAGGAAATGTCAAAATTGCCGCCGAAGCTGCGCAATGTCCTTTCGAGCGCCGGACTCGTATTCATGTAGAGGCTATCCGCACTGGCTAGGTCTGCACCGGCTAGGAGCAAAATGGCAGCAACGGCGGCGGAACCAAGGATCTTTCTCATAGGGCAAGCCTTTCTGTTGATGGAAACTGTTGTCTTCGGCTATCGCGCAGATCTGCTCGAAGGATCATGATCTGCGATCAACGGCCGGTAGTACCTCTGTCGTCGTGTCGGCCGAGCGATCGGCACGGCTTCTCCTGGGACTTGCGCTCACCTGTTCGATCCCGGCATTTTCAAGCGCGAGCTTGCCGATATGGCGCTGCAGTTCTTCGATGCGCTGCCATTGCCGTTCGATAAGGCGATCCATTTTTTCGTGCAGATTGCGGATTTCGAGTTCCGCTTTCAGATTGACCTTGTAGTCATTCGTCGCGCGCAGGCGGTCTTTCGCCTCCTGCCTCCTTTGGCTCATCATGATAACCGGAGCCTGGAAGGCGGCCAGGCTCGACAGGATCAAGTTGAGAAGGACATAAGGGTACGCGTCGAACGCTTCCGTCTTGCCAAGCGTCGCATTCAGAACCATCCAGCCGACGAGAAAGCTCGCGAAGCCGATAATGAAAGTCCAGCTGCCACCGGAGCGTGCCACCACGTCCGCGACGCGCCCGCCAACTCCCTCATTGTCTTCATATTCGGAATCGGTATTCTCGGCCAAAGTGTCCTGGGAGACGATGCTGTCGGCGACTTCCGTCTCGTCCGACGTCAGCTCGCCTTTGTCGTCTTTCAGAAGATCGATGACATATTGGCGTCGAAGGTCCTCGATCGCATTTCGATCGATGCAGTCATCAGGCTTCAGTGTCGGGTATTGAGCGCGGAGATAGTCTGCCAGTGCCGGACGTAGATCTGCTATGCGGCAAGCATCCGCTGCTTCCAGAGGTACACCGGTAATCGCATCAATCGGGATGGTCATTGCGTCTGACTTGCTCGAGCTGAGCTTCCGTTGCCGCTTATGGGTTTCCGCGGCATTCCCGCTTGGAGCGCCTAGCTTTGTGGGATACCCGCTCACGTTCGAACGCCTCCTGATTGGATACTACGGGGAATGAATGCCGCCGTGCCAGGCTCGAGACAATTCCGACGGGAATTGTTCAGCGCGCACTTTTCGGCAAACTCATCAAGCGACTGGTCCGGCTCTCTTGCAGCCGGACCAGTCGATTTTTTTAGCGGATCCAGAAGGTCATGCTGCCGTCGGCGGCCTGCTCGACGTTGACCACGTTGTCGACGGCGATGCCCTTGGAGGCAAGCTTTTCGGAAAGCGGCTTGTTGGACTTGATGGCAGCCTGGATGTGCTGGACACCTTCGTCAGTGCGCGGTGCCGCGGTATCCTGCGCGTCCGGCTGATCCTTCTGGTTCTGATAGTCGTTGATATACTTGACGTTGAAGCCCTGGTCGAAGGTCGCCAGTGTCTTTTCGATCTGCGGACCATCATTCATCGTGAGGCTGTCGGCGTAGCTGGCGCTCGCGAAAGCAAGCGTGGAGAAAGCGGCAGCGATTGCGAAGCTTGAAATGCGGTTCATGGTTTTATCCTTTCGATCAAGGGCGCTGCGGGTTTCCGCCAGCGCTGCAAACAACGATATTTGTTCAGTCGACCGCTTTGTGTGCGGCTCGTAAAACCTATGATCCGGACGAGAGCGCCGAAATCATACTCAGGTGTTCTCGCGCCTATCCTTTGGTTTGGGGAGTTCATTTTCAGCGGTCTATTCAGCCGGCGACGACGCGGCATTGGATCGGCCTCGTCGCTGTTGGGGAAGGAGCCAGATCGGCCGGACCAGGGAATGCCCACTGACGAGTAAACCAATGGGTAGTCTTCCGACCCAACAGTATAGCATTGGGTCTTAGGGGAAGATGTCATGCTCTCATTGTTCAAAACAAATCGAGAGAGTGGACATGAGACCGAGGAAAGATTTTCGCAACATTGTAGTCGCAGCAGTTCTCACACTAGGTGCTGTTCCCTTGATCTCTTCGTGCACGACAGTGGCAGACAAGGGCGAGAGCCGGGAGGATCGATTGGCGGCGGCGGGCTTCGTCGCACGCCCGGCCAATACACCCGAACGCGAAGCCATGTTGAAGCGGCTTCTGCCGAACAAACTCCTTATCCTAGCCCGTGGAAAGACCGTGAACTACGTGTATGCGGACCCGAAGAACTGCGACTGCCTCTATGTCGGATCATCGCAGGCCTATGGCCGCTATCAAAAGACGCGGATCCAGGAAAAGATCGCGAACCGCCAGCTGCAGGCGGCTCAGACTTACGCCGATACGAACTGGGATTGGTCGAGATGGGGGTCCGACATAGCAAACTTCGACGGCCCTTTCGGACCGGACATTGATTGGTACTGATAACCTAGCGCTGGAAAGGGGCAAATCCTTTCCAGCGCTCCATTGCGAGCATTCCAGGCTGGCGGTGAACTCAGTTCACGGACCGAACCGTGCCCCCGTCGACGCGGAGTGTCGCACCACTGATATAGCCGGCGTGAACGCTCGCCAGATAGGTAACCGCACTGGCGATTTCCTCGGGGCGTCCCAATCGGCCAATGTCGTTCGGGACCATATCGTTCACACAACCACGTTCAATCTCATCCCAGCTTTCACCCCAACCGTGGCTGGGGGCGATCTTCTCAAGCAGGTCCTTCACAGCGGGAACAAGGATGGCGCCCGGCGAAACGATGTTCGACGTTACACCGGTATCCTTCAACCGGCGCGCCAGCGAAACCGCAAGATTATGACGAGCGGCAAGCGATGCCTCGTAGTCCGGCTGCATGGGAATGGGTTGGCTCGCCAGGCCGCCGCCGATCTGTATGACCCTGCCCCATCCGCGTTTGACCATCGCCGGAACAAGCCGTTGGATCATGCGAACACCGGACAGCACGTTGATCTGATAGGTCTCGGCCCAGACATCAGGTGTCGATGTGTGCCAATCCAGATGGTGGTAGTGACCGGCATTGTTGACGAGAATGTCGATGTCGCCGCCGGCCAAGGCCTGATTGGCCACCGCATCGGCGCCTGCGTCGTTTGCGAGATCACCGATCGCGACGTCTGCCCGGCCTCCGGCATCTCTGATCTTCTTCGCCACCGCGTTCGCGCGGGCCGCATCCCGGCCATGAACGACGACCGCCGCTCCTTCAGCGGCAAGCATCTTTGCCGTTGCCTCGCCCAGTCCGGCGGACGAGCCGGTGACAAGCGCTCTTTTCCCTGTGAGGTGCATATCCATTCAATTTCTCCACGGTAACAGTCTTGGATACCGAAGAAGTAAGCGATATGGATTATCCTGTTTAGACAGCTAAATCGGGATGAGTTATGCCGAAATTCCGCACAATTCAGTCGAGTGGTTTTACGGAGCTGAGAGCTGCGATCACGGTAGCAGAGTGCCTTAGCTTTCGCGCCGCAGCAGACGCGCTTGGGATGTCGGCGACCGCACTCAGCAGCAACGTTCGCATGCTTGAAAATCGCCTCGGCATCCGGCTGTTCAACCGGACAACGCGCAGCGTCTCGCTGACATCCGCCGGCGAGGAATTCATCCGCCGGGTGGCCCCGTCTCTCAGCGAGATCGAGCGCGCCATGGATGCTGCCGGAAGCCACGGAACCACTCCGAGCGGTACTCTTCGTATCAATAGCTCGGTTACGGCGGCCCACGAGATCTTGTCGCCGCTGTTGCGCGACTACCTCAGCAAATACCCTGATGTGCAGGTGGAAGTGACGACCGAAACGCGTCTCGTGGACGTGGTCCTCGAAGGTTGCGATGTGGGTATAAGGCTCGCCGAGTCCATTCCGGCCGACATGGTTGCCGTGCCGCTCCCATTTAATCTCGATTTCTGCGTTGTGGGATCTCCCGAATATCTGGACAGCAATCCCGCCCCGCAAAAGCCCGCGGATCTGATCAACCACTCCTGCATAAAGGCGGCCATACCGAACGGGAGCACATATCGCTGGGAGTTCGAGGAGCAGGGACGAGCCCACGCGGTGGAAGTCCACGGCTCCCTGACCCTTGACGACCAGAATCTTATGCTGAAGGCAGCCCTTGACGGGATGGGCCTCGCCTACATTTCGAGAGCCGTTGCCCGGGAAGCCGTCGACATGGGACGGCTCCGCAGCGTCCTCGACGACTGGACGCCCAGACACTCACGTCTCTGTCTCTACTATCCCAGGAACCGAAATCCATCGGCCGCTCTTAGGGCGTTGATCAGCCAAATCCGGGCCGAACCCGATCGTTCCTGAGTGCGAGATCGAGAAGGTCGTGTCCACGCGGCCCCTTACAAATGAAACGCGTTATCAGCGTTTTGATGTCGCCGCGACATAAGCTGAAAGCATCCTGCCTCGGCCGGGCTCTTGATGATGGCCGCGGACCAGGAGAACGCTTTTGAGAATACTTATTGTTGGAGCAGGCATTGCGGGTCTCGCGGCGGCCCGCGCTTTGGAAATTCACGGCCATCGGGTCAACATCGTCGAGCGCCAAACGGAGTCTCCCGTCGCCGGCCAAAGCATTTTCCTCCTTGGAAACGCGATGCGTGCGCTCGGCGATTTGGGGCTGCAGGAGCAGGTCCGCGCACAGGCTTTTCCAATCGGCGCGCAAACGATCATGTCATCCAGAGGCAAGGTCCTGAACCATGTCGTTACGAACGATCTTTGGCACTCCTGCGGGCCGTGTGTTGCAGTCCATCGTCGCATGCTTGTCGAGGTGCTCCAACAGTCGCTCACCAACACTCAGATCGATTTTGGAACCTCGGTAATACACACGATTTCGAGGCCGGAGTGCCGTGAGGTCTACTTCTCCGACGGTCACGTGCAGGAATATGATCTCGTGATCGGAGCGGACGGGCTTCGCTCATCGATACGTGCTTCTGCTTTTCCGGAGAGTGTGCCCAAGCCAACCGGCCTGTTCGCATGGCGCCTTTTGACGCAAAACAGTTACGGGATAGAGGGGTGGACCGCGATGCTCGGCGCCGGCAGAACGCTTCTCGCCATACCGCTGAACGATTCAGAGCTTTATCTTTATGCGGATTGTTTCGCCAAGGACTTTGGCGACGGTTCGATTTCCGCTCTCAAGGCAGCATTCCGGGATTTCGCCTCGCCCCTCGGGCCGATCGTCGCAAATCTCTCGGATGGTATCGAAGCACATCGATCAGCGATCGAGGAAGTTCCCTTCAGCACGTTTATCGCCGGCCGGCTCGTCCTGATCGGAGACGCCGCCCATGCTTCATCCCCAGTATGGCGCAGGGCGCCGGGATGGCGATCGAGGACGCAGTTGTCCTGGCTGAATGCATCTCTCGACCTCAGCCACTGACAAGCGCCTTGGCGCAATTTCACGAGTTGCGCAAGCATCGCGTCGCGTGGGTTCAGAAGCAGAGCCGCAAGCGCGACAGACTGAGAACAGCCCCTGATCTTGTCCGAAACATGCTTCTCGGTGCGCTCGGCAACCGCTTGTATCACGTTGCCTACGACTCCCTGATCGAACCGTTCCCTCGCTAGCAGCCTCGCCGAGGCTGTCAACACGAATGCATCTTTGCGACGTGGCGCTGACGCCCAGCGCTTCCCGCACTCACGTATGGATCGCGTCGGGTTCGAACGAAAAACCGAACCGGACGGGAAGTATCCTCCGCAACTTGGATCGGTCCCTCGAGGACAATTGCATCTGAAACCTGCATCTCTGGATTCGAAATTCAGCTCTGTTGCGCGCACGCCATCTTTCGACGGCCAACATGAACTGGAGGGCGCGCAATGCATCTGAGAGCGAATGAGCTTTATTCCGAGCTCCATGAGTCAATCGGGCAGTTCGCAGACACCTGGGAGAAAATTGTCTTCGACTATGGCGCTGGCGCGGTTTGGAATCAGAACGGTCTGGCGCGGCGGTGGGCGGATAGCGACTTTCGCCTGTTCAACTCGATCACGCTCGTTGAACCGGTCTTCAAGCAAGACGCACTTTCACAACGGCTTCTCGCCGGCCGCGAGTACATGGAACGGCGAACGCGACCAGGCTACTTCTGGCTCTTTGAGGAGCTTCTGACGGCGGAGCTACGCCATCAGCTCCCTGCCCTTGCCCGTGAGGCTGGCTTGGAGATCGCGGAGACAGCCTACGGCATGGCCTGCAACTGGATACCGCAAGAGCCGCCATCGCACCCATCCCTTACGTTTGTGCGCGTGGCAAGCGAGCAGCACCTCCTGGCTTATGCCGACATCAATTCAGCCGCCTATGGCCTGCCGAGCGAAAGCGGACGAGACGGCATCTCTCGTTCCACGCTGTTGCGCGATGAAGCGTTCGCGTATCTGGCGCTGAGAGATGGGGTGCCAGTCTCTACGGCGGCAGCAATCGAGACAAACGATCGGCTGGTTATCGCACTGGTCGCGACCAAGCCAGGCTTGCAGCGACGTGGATTCGCCGAGGCAACGGTCAGGAAGGCTCTATACGAAGGGCATCGCGCGACCGGTCTCACGCGGTCGGTCCTTCACGCTTCCGAGGGAGCACGGCCGCTGTACGAGCGGCTTGGCTACCATTGCACCTCGACGATACGGCTTCTCTCCCGCAAGGTATAACCGCGCCTGGCCACGGACGTTCCCGTGCGCGAACCGGCAGCCGTTCTCTAAAGAGATGCGAGGAGATGTCGCTTGCGGCCTCGTACTCGCAACCGGTACGCCTGCCGCCGATCCGTTACATTGACCGAGAGCCGCCGTGAAATCGGCCGCAGTGCGGATATGGTATCTGACGCAATCGCCGCCAGATCAAATACAGACGCGCAAGATTTCAACACAACGCGACAGCAGTGGCGCGCGCCCGTCGTCATTCGCCTGAATCCGCCCAGCTTTTTCCGATGGCGGCGAGGGTCGCGACGCCTGCGGATGCTCCGGTTATCGCCGGAAACATCGGCACATTGTACCGAAGAATGTATGGGCGTTGTTTTGCAACACGCATATTCAATATCGTCTTCGGAGGGACATAACGGGGATACAACGCGGAGGTCTTCTAGCTCTGTTAGTTGAACAAACCGGAGACTGCTCATGCCAGATACAATCAACCATCAGCGTCGAGGCTTGCTCGGTGCTGCCGCACTGACTGTTGCCGCGGTCGAATTCGGACTTATCGGGTCGGCCAAAGCTCAGACACAGGGCACAGCCGACACCGCAGCGGCTGTCAAACCAGGCTCCCACACATCGTTTGAAGCATTGAAGCAAGTGAAAACAAAAGTGCTGGACATCGGCTACGCCGAAGCCGGCCCGGCGGACGGCCCTGTTGCGCTTCTGCTGCATGGCTGGCCGTATGACATTTACAGCTATGTCGATGTCGCTCCCATTCTCGCGGCGGCCGGCTACCGGGTTATCATCCCCTATCTGCGCGGCTACGGAACAACTCGCTTTCTCTCGAAGAACGCCTTCCGCAATGCGCAGCAGGCCGCCCTTGCTGTCGATATGATCGAGTTCATGGACGCGCTGAAGATCAAGGAAGCCGTCGTCGGCGGGTTCGATTGGGGCGCCCGGACTGTCAACATCATGGCGGCCCTCTGGCCTGAGCGATGCAAGGGCATGGTGTCGGTCAGCGGCTATTTGATTGGCAGCCAGGAAGCGAACAAGAAGCCGCTCCCGCCTCAAGCCGAACTCGCCTGGTGGTATCAGTACTATTTTGCAACGGAGCGCGGCCGCGAGGGATACGACAAATACCGGCACGACTTCGCGAAGCTCATCTGGAAGCTGGCTTCGCCGGACTGGCACTTCGACGACGCGACGTTCGATCGCTCCGCAAAAGCACTCGAGAACGAGGACAATGTTGCGATCACCATCGACAACTACCGTTGGCGGTTGGGTCTTGCGGAAAGCCAGCGGGAGTACGACGCCCTCGAAAGAAAGCTCGCCACATCCCCAACCATCGGCATTCCGACAATTACGATGGAAGGTGATGCCAACGGTGCGCCGCATCCCGCGCCGGCAAGCTACGCCGACAAATTCACGGGCAAGTACGAGCATCGCGATGTGACCGGCGGGATTGGTCACAACCTGCCGCAGGAAGCCCCGCAAGCCTTTGCACAGGCCATGCTGGACGTCGCGCGCCTCTAATCGCAGAAATCGGCTGCCGAACTCTCGTTTCGGCAGCCGGATAGCTGTGCGCCACCACGACTCAATAGGCGGCCAGTTGTGCCGCACGGGTCACATGTCTTCCTCAAGAGATTCGAAGTCCCCTCCGCCTGCGTTGCGTTAGGCCGCCCTAGCCTGCCGCCAGAAGCGGCGGGCGCCGATTGTGCTGCAATAAGGCAATTCCTCTACGTTTCGATACACTTAGCGCCACTGTCGGAAATATACGAGATACGTCCCTGCGTCAGAATCGGAACTGTAAAGACGTGTCGCATCCCGCGACCCCGATAAAGGACGTGCCCCATGACGACGATCGACAAAGTGCTCTATACCGCCAAAACACACGTGACCGGAGGTCGCGACGGTTTTGCCAGGAGCAGTGACGAGCAGCTTATTATCAGGCTTTCGCCTCCCGGCAGCAATCATGCCGGCACCAATCCCGAGCAGCTTTTTGCAGCTGGCTGGTCGGCCTGCTTCATTGGCGCAATGAGCCACGCTGCGGTGAAACGCGGTATCAAGATGCCCGCCGATACCGCCGTGGACGCGGAAGTTGATCTGGGAATGACAAACGGCGGCTATCTGCTGCAGGCAAGATTGCGCGTCACCCTGCCTGGCCTGGATGGTGAAACCGCTCGCAGCCTTGTCTCCGAGGCGCATCAGAATTGCCCATACTCCAAAGCAACCCGCGGCAATATCAACGTCGAGATTTCCGTCGCTTGATGCAGCGCGGACCCGCCCCGTTGACACAGGGAGGGGGAGGCCCCTCCCGAGGAGTTGAGATGAAAGCAGCAGTTATCGCCATTCTTGTCGCCAGCGTGCTCGCAGCGCCCTGCATATACGAGATCAGTTCGAAAGAACCATCCCCACTCGTGGGCCTCATTGACGCCTCGCGCCTCGGCCAGGAGCCACTACCGACGACCGGTCCATGAGCTCCAATGCGGAGTGCCATGGTCGGTTCCTGTTTCAGGCGAAAGCCATCAGGTAGTTAAGCCATACGCCGACACGGATTGGCCTTCGCGCAGACGGTGGCCGATCCGCAAAGTCATGGCAAAGGCGAGTGTCGGCAGTCGGATGGACGTCGCACAATAGCTCGACGACTGGCTACGCCAGCAGAGACGATGCAGAGCTCAAGAAGCAATGAGCAACAGCGACCGCCGCTGGAAATAGGGCGGTACGATCGCAGCTATTCCATTACATGCGCCATTCGCGGACCGCTCAAACACCCCTTTGTGTGGCGGGTACGCGCGACTGATTGACGTGGGCCGAGAAGACATAGCCTTCGCTCCGCACGGTCTTGATGTAGACGGGATCACGGGCGTCGTCATTCAGTCTCTGGCGGAGCCGGCTGACGAGCAGGTCGATAGAGCGGTCGAATACATCCGCATCCTTGCCCTGGCTGAGATATAGAAGTTGATCGCGACTGAGCACGCGATGCGCGTGATCCAGAAACACCTTGAGAAGCCGATACTCTCCTCCGCTGAGCGCAACCGACATTCCTCCCTTGTCGAAGAGACGGCGGGCAGCGGTATCAAGCATCCACTTTCCGAAGGCCACCACATCCGGCAGCCAGGCCTCGTTCAAGTTCGGCGGCATCATTCTCGCGCGCCGCAGGATTGCATTGATGCGTGCCAATAGCTCACGAGCGGAAAACGGCTTCGTCAGGTAGTCATCCGCACCCATCTCAAGACCCAGGATTCTATCCGCATCATCCGATCTCGAGGTCAGCATGATGATCGGCATCGCTCGTTCCTTCATCGAGCGCAACTCCCGGCAGAGCTCGAGACCATCATCTCCCGGCATCATGATATCAAGAACGATCAAATCGAATGCATTTGCTTCCAGGTGGCCGCGCATCTGACGGCCGTCTGCCGCTGCCGTTACACGGAATCCGTTCTTTCTAAGGTAATCAGATATGAGTTCGCGGATGTCACGGTCATCATCCACGACAAGTATGTGATCGATGTGTTCCATATTCGCCTCTAATTTATTCTTCTGAAATCGCGGAATTGCTACCGCTGTCTAAAATCCCTGGGCACAGTGCTCATCCATGTTTTGGATCATTGTTGCTCTGTTCGATCGCGTCCTCGAAGGGCATCTCCCGGCGAAACTTTTTGATTCCGGAAGCAACGTCTTCCATCAATGCAGGAAACTTCCCGCGGCCGAATAGCAGCACGAGAATTGCGAGGACGATTAGCCAGTGCCACGCGCTGAACGATCCCATATATGCCTCCATAGGCTCAACGATCGACGATATTCAGATTACAATCTCTTGGTTTTGGATGGACTGTTCTGTCGGGACCGTTGGTGCCCCACACATCAGCTTCCATCGGTGAGAAAACAGCACCGATGTATCGCAGCTATGTCCGCAAGCTTATCTAATTGAAGGCTATTGTAGCTGCCGTCGGGTTCGACACATTGAGATACAATGTCGCGTATGACGACCATCTCGGACGCGGCACTGAGGTACAAGTTTCCCGCACCACCCCGTCGTCTGAGAACTGCCAGGACAATTCATCGCCAGCGCGACTGCCGACAGCAGGTTCTTGCGCCCGGCCACATGCTCTGCGGCCACCCCTGCGCTCTTTCAGGCTTCTGCCTGTTATCGGAACGCCGCCGGGATGGGCGGCGTTTCAGGTTGTTCGCGATGTCGAGCAGTTTTACTGCGCGTATCGAGTGAAGACGTAGTCATGGTCTTTCACTCTCGACTCGTGACACGCCAAACAGGTTTCGTGTTGAGCCAGATCGACAGGTTTGCCATCGATGAAACGTCCAAATCCCCACCCGTGGCTATCAGGGTACTTCTTGGAATCCTTCACCATCACCTGGACAGTCGTCGGGGCGCCCGGCACCGTCGCCGGCGGGAATTCCGTCGATTGCTTCCGCTTGTAGGCAAGCTTGACGAGGATGGAGCCATCCGGGAACGGCAGCGTCCCGCTCTTGTAGGCGTCGATGGCGATATCGTTTGCCAAAACCGCCCGCAATTCGTCCAACGGCGGCGCTTCCTGGGCCGGAGCGACAAACTTCCAGTCGCGATAGCCTTCAGGGATCGTGACGCCGTAAATCGGCGAAGCATTCGCGGGAGGTGCTTCGGTGGCCTCGGAGTAGGATACCGCGACAGCAAAACCGGCAGCCGCAACGGCAACCGCACTAACAATAGCAAGCTTCATTCCACACTCCTACGGTGATCACGCTTCCTGAAGAACATCACCGGTGAATGTATCTGTCGGATTTCAGCCGCATACCGTTTTGTATCGGTGTGTACTTCGCGTGCGATTGGCTTAAGCGAAGCTACTGGTCGTCAGGACTTGTCCCTGTTGCGGGGATCCAACTGGAAGACCAGCCACATCCCGCCCGCGATCAGGAAGACACTGAACACGTTCCAAACGAAAAAAACCGGCAGACCGAAAACCGTTCGATCGCTGTTGCAGGCAATACTCCCTGCGAAAACGATCGCCACCATGATGAAAACGATCACTCCTCTCACAGTCGCCTCCGATGCACGTGTTTCGCGGGAGCCATTTTGAAAGCTACCTGTAGTTTGTGGACGAGACGGGACGCTGCGCCGTCGCGACACTGACAAGCAATGCCACCAGGACATTCAGCGTCAACGCTATGAATCCGGTATTGACCTGCTTGATCATGAGAGGAGCATCGGGAAAGAAACTCGAAATGGTCAGGCCGGTTGTTACGACCACGCCGACAGTGCCGACTCCCACGATAATGCCGGCCGCAGCCCCCTCTTTTGTGAAAGGGTTTCTGGGCAGCAGACTGGCAAAGAGGGCGGGAAACAGCTGGGTCACGATGCTGTAGCCCATGATCAGGATGGCGACGATACTTTCTCCTCCGACAAGGGTGAAGTAGACAGCAACGCTGCTAATCAAGACGACAGACAGACGCGCGGACGTCGTTGCACCCTTGTCGGACATGGCGGGTGCCAGGCGTTTGACGATATTGGTCGATATCAACGCCGAGCCGACGATCAGGATCGTCGAACCTGGAACAAGTGCGGTGAGAACTCCCGCAGCTCCGATGACGCCGACGAACCATGGATCGAAGGTCTTGATGGACAGTTTCAGGAGAGCGAGATCTATCTCGCCGCCTTGCAGTCCAGGCACCTGTAAGACAGCAGCAAATCCTACCAGCATCGCGAAGAGCATAACCAGGGCGTAAAGCGGCATAAAGACCGCGTTTCGCCGAAATGCGGCCTCTGTTTTGGAGGTGTAGACCGACGAGAACGTGTGCGGCCACATGTATAGACCGAGGGCAGACAGCGCTATCGTGCTGCAGTACCAGGCAATCGTTTCTCCAGTGTCCGGCAGCGAGAGAAATCCCGGCTTCGCGATCTCGATCTGCGCGAACATTTCGCCGATGCCACCGTAATAATGATAGGGAAGATAGATCCCGAGAAATGCGCAGATGACCCAGGTCGTGCCGTCTTTAACCGTCGCCGCCCAGGCCGATCCCCGCATGCCGGACGCGATCACGTATAACGCCATAACGGCCGCCCCGACGATGATTGCGACCGCATGGGGTATTTTACCGTCCGACACGGTCTCCGCTATGATGCCCAATCCTTTCAGCTGCAGGATCAGGTAGGGAATCAAGGCCACCAGACCGACGATCGTTACCAGTAGTCCAAGACCGGAACTCTGGTACTTCTGCTCAAAAAAATCCGGTTGAGTGACCAGCTTTCGCTCACTGGCAAAGCGCCATATGGGAGGGAGCAACCAGTACGAAGAAATGAACGCCAAGCAGGTGTAGGTTAAGATGTAGAACGCGGCTCCGCCCTTTCCGTAGGCGAACCCGCTCGCTCCCAGGAATGTAAACGTCGTGTAGATTTCGCCAGCCATGAGAACGAAAACAAGCAGGGCTCCAAAGCGTCTTCCACCGAGCGCCCATTGCTCAAGACTGACAGGTCGCTGGGCTCGCCCCAGATAGCCCACAAGCACGATGCCAGCAGTAATTCCGAAAACGAAAAGGAGCGCGATGTTCATGTCCGCCGCCACTCCAAGGTTAGGCCCCGCCCGTTCTCACGGCAGCTAGAAAGCCAGCAATTAGTTGCCTTCAACCTGATCGCTTCCGCATCCTCGATTGCTCGGACTATCGACAGCATCCCGCCGGGCCGACCATCGCAAGGCAGCAACAAGCTGCCGTCGGTCACTCTCTTTTTTCTCATGGTCTGCTTTGATGTTTAGGCGCTCCAACCAACGGCGACAATATCGTCTCGTCCACTGGCTGACCAGCGCCGTTGAGATCGCTCACGCGCCTATCGTCTTACGATCGTAATAATCACCGCCAGGCTGTTACGATTAAAATCAGAATGATCACTTCTGCAACAAAGCCCTCACGTTCCGACCGCAGATCTTGGCAGGGAAAACGGGTGCACCCGCAAATATCTTCGGCGGCATAAAGCCCCCGTTCATTTTGATCGGAAAAGAGATGGCTCGAATTATCATCGTCGGGAACGGCAGAATTGACGGAAGGTTTGCCTCCACAATTGACGCGGCAGATCTGGTCGTGCGTTTGGACGACTGCCGGTCGCAAGGCATTGCGGGAACAAGAACCGACATCGTGGCGGTTCGCAATTTTGGGCAGCCGGCGGGATCGATGCTTGCATCGCGGAAATGGCAATCCCAAGCCGCAGTTCAGCAGGCAACCGAGATCTGGGGCCTCAGCGATCCGAAGAAGTTCAACGCAATACGGCCGCTGGTGGCGGTGTTGCATCCGGAATTGCGCGACTTCTGCGACGACCACTCAGGCGAGTTCGATCGACTGTGTGCCGCGACTTCAAAGGTCTTTCGTGTGGTGGATGAACGGCTGCATGATTGGGTCGACGATGCTCTTCGCTTCTATGGCCCTGGGCCTTACCTGGTACCGAGCAGCGAGATTATTTTGGTGGCCGCCGTCCTTGACCGGTTTCCGCGGGCGAATGTAACCATTATAGGCCTTGAGCACTCCGGTCCTGCGTACCATCCATTCGCTGCCGAAAGACGACTTGTCGACGAATATGTTGCGGTCGGAAAGCTTAGGCGATTGGAGTTCGCCCCACATCGCTGGCCAAAGTCCGTGCAGGTCGCCGAGAGCCATTGGTAACGGCCTTACTCTATCGGCTGCGAGCCGCTTTACCCTCTCGGAAAATTGCATTTGTAACAAAGCATTGCCGATTGAAACGCATTTGAAATTTGGCGGCGTGATACGAAAAATTCGAACTACAACTCACGCGATCAAGCGACAGTATCGCTGAATATGTGGTACGCAATGCCGGATCAACGACTGCCGCCCCAGGGGGAAACGTGAAACACATTCTCGTCGTCGACGATGACAGCAAGCTTCGCGGTCTTCTCATCGATTACCTGTCCCAGCACGCTTTCAGGGTCACGGGGGTCAAGGACAGTCATCAGCTCGGGCAGGTGTTGCAAGCCGAGCCCGTTGACCTCATCATCGTCGATCTGAACCTCGGCCACGAAGATGGCCTAGAGATTGTCCGCACACTATCAGGCAGGTCTGATGCTCCCATCATCATCATCAGCGGCGATCGGCTCGAAGAGACCGACAAAGTCGTCGGGCTTGAACTCGGCGCCTCCGACTATGTGACAAAGCCATTTGGACTGCGCGAATTCCTTGCGCGTGTCCGCGCCGCGCTCAGAGTTCGTCCCGTCGTTGCCGATCGCAAAGAGCGGAAGATCTACGCCTTTGACAAGTGGACATTGAACGTCAAGAAGCGGCAGCTAATGTCCGCGGAGGAGAGCGAAGTTAAGTTGACGGCGGGCGAATTCAATCTCCTGATCGCCTTCCTCGATGCCCCGCGTCAGGTTTTGTCGCGAGAGCAGCTGCTTTCCGCAAGCCGTGTCCATGACGAGGAAATCTTCGATCGGAGCATCGACGTCCTGATCCTCCGGCTGCGGCGGAAATTGGAGAGCGATCCATCGACACCAAAACTCATACGCACGGAACGCGGAGCTGGGTACATTTTCGACAGCGACGTGGCAATCGAGGCTAGAAGGCGCCCGCGGTAGGCGCAGGGCACCTCGTCGGCTTCCATTTTTCGGCGCCAGCGTGCGAATTCCCGATCAACTATACCAACGTATCGGTTGTGCGGCATCAGGCCGGGGTTCCAATGTAAGTGCGTATATGTTTTAGGCGTTTCGAAGAATCCGCGTGAAAGCCCGTACAGAGAGCCGTATAGCTCCCTTGCCCACGACCGGACCCACTTGGTTAGACGATGGAAATAACCCCACGACCGCCAAGGCGGCGAGCAACGGTTGAATTATGGCGGATAGCCGTTCTCGTCGTGGGAGCTCTTTGCTTTGCCTTGCTCGCCCTCGGGCGCGTTCCGTCCCGAGATACCCATGAGGCTATCCTCACGTCGCTGCGCGCGATCGACGTGAACCATGCCTCCCTCCAGCGTGACGTTTTGCAAGCCAGGGCCGGCCTGCTCAGGAGCTACGACCCCTTGGTAAGATCCATCTCGGGTCTGCGTGCCACTGTGAACCGACTGAGATCGGTATTCCCCGAGAGCGGCGTGGAAAACATTGCTGCCCTCAACATGGAATTGAATGCCCTGTCGGGCTCGATCGATCGCGACGAGCAGTTGGTCGAGCGTTTCAGGAAAGACAACACGCTCCTGCAGACCTCGCTCACTGCAGCCAACCAACTGCTCACCGAACTTCACGAAAGCAACGATCCCGCCATCAAGGATGCGGTCGGCAGGTCCGTCGATCTCGGCAATCTGATGATGCGGTTCGCCACAGAGCCGAACGAGAGATTGGCGCGTGCAATCCAAGACAAATTGAGCGCAATGCTTCGGTCAGATAAAGCCGTTGATCCGAGCATCGTTTCGTATGTCGCCCAGGCACGTACAATCCTGACCGCACTTCCGGCCGTGGACGATACGATCCAGGCCATACAGGCGTCGAAGACATCCTATGAGGCGCAGATACTCCAGAAGCAATATCTGGATGCCTATGGCTTGATCAGCGTCCGATCCTCGTGGAGCCGGACATTGCTCGGCTCCATCTCGGTCTTCCTGTGCATCTACATCGGTATCCTCGTTTACCGGCTGCGGGCTCAAACCCAACGGCTGACGCAGCAATTGGATCTCGAAACGCTGACGGCGGACATCAAGCGGCGTTTCGCCGAGGATTCCGACGACGTCTCGGCATGCCTTATTGATTCCCTGGCGATCGTCGCGGAGTTCTTCGATGCACGCAGATACAGCTTCTTTGTCGTCGACAGCAGAACGAAGATGATCCTGTCAAGCTTTGGAGAAACGAACCAATCCGCTTTGGCTCCTCTCCTTCAGCAGCATTCCGAACAGATTTCGACGGCAACGATGAAGGAGCAACTCCATTGGGACCGCTTCTACTATCACAACCTGCAGCAATCGGAGATTCTGGCATTTCCCGAGGGCGCGATGAGTGCCGGCTCGGTTGTTGCCGCAAGTATAGATGCCGACTCTGTTGCGCTGATGTTCCTTGAGCACAAGGACCTCCGCAGCAAGCCAGGTAGAGACGAAGTCCGTCTTCTCGGCCATGCAATCATCACGCTGGCACAATGCGTGAAGGGCCAGCGTGAACGAAGTGAGCGGCGGCAGCTGGAGGCCAGGCTCGAGCATTCTCAGCGCCTTGAAGCATTGGGCACCTTGGCTGGCGGCATTGCTCACGAATTCAACAACACCTTGGGTGCCATCATGGGCTATGGCGAGATGGCACTGCACCTCAACAATCGCGCCTCCCGTACACGGCAATACCTGCAGGAAATTGTTTCGAGTGGACATCGCGCGAAACATATCATCGATCAGATTCTGACCTTCAGCCGCAAACGAGAGCGAGTTAGTCGGCCCTTCGACCTGAAGGAAGCGATCGATGACATTGTGCCGTTGGTGCAGATGTCTAGTCCGGCGGGAATATCCGTAACCGCGACGATCGCCGACGAGATGCCAGCCATTGTCGGCAATCCGCTGGAGCTGCAGCAGGCCATCATGAACCTGTGCATGAATGCGGCACAGGCGTCCGGAGAAGAAGGGCACATTCGGCTCACGGCCGAGCGGATAGAGATAGCCGGCGATACACCTCTTTCCCACGATGTGCTTCCTCGCGGACGATACATAATGATCAATGTCACCGACAACGGGAGCGGCATTGCGCCCGGCCTTCTACGCCATGTTTTCGAACCTTTCTTCACGACCAAATCGAAATCCGGGGGGACCGGCTTGGGTCTCGCGGCGGTTCACGGGTATGTCACCGGCATGAATGGGAGAATCCATGTCGAGAGCACGCCGGCGATGGGAACGACCTTCAAACTCTATTTTCCCTTTACAGCGGAAGCCCCCGTTCCACTCGCCCAGTTCTTCGACGAGCGAACAGTCCCGCTTGGCGACGGGCAAGTGGTTGCCCTGGCGCAAAAAGACCAAAACCTGCGGCTGATGTTCGAGGAGAAAATTGCCGCACTTGGATACGAGCCCGTCGGATTTTCAAACCTCGCCGCGCTGCGGAAATGGATCGCGGACGGCGATCGACATCCTGACCTGATCGTCTTCGATCTGGATATCTGGCAGTCTCCTCCGGACCTGGAAGCAGTGGCCCAGGAGTACCCATTTGGCTCAACACTTTTCCTTACCGACCCAGCTCGGGACGGGCTGGACCCGAGGCGCTTTCCAAGCGTTCCAACCCTGCGAAAACCTGTTAGCGCGAACAGTCTCGCAACCACGCTTTCCAGGCTGATCGAGCCCAAGATGGTGGCGATAGATTCAAGATCGGAAGGCTAAGGCACTCTCGAACGACCTTCGCGCTCGCAGCACGACAATACCCCAGCCCCGACAAAGACGCCCACGCTCAACCCCGCGCAAACAAGTGCGCAGGCAACCGCCCTGCGGTTATGGCGAACGTACTTAGCGACAAAGATCCACGCGCCGCAGACTTCGCCCCCAGTGGCAATGCCCTGTGTAATCCTCAGCAAGACCAAGAGAACCGGGGGCCACCGGGCCGATCACCTTATCAGACGGCGACAGATCAACACCGAGCGTCGAAGCGGCCATGAGAAGAACTGAAAAGGCGAATACCCTTTTCCCGCCGAACAAGTCGCCAAGATGCGCGAGCAACAATCCCGCCTAGCTGACGAAAAACGTATCCCGTGGCAAAGATCCCGAAGGTCTGCGTGGTTCCTGTTCGTGTTGAGGCGAGACCTCTGGGCTGGCAGAGGTGTGAGCATCATGCTCGGTCAATTTGGCGAAGTCATAAGAATCCTATCGAAGTTTCAGAGGCCCTATTATTGAACCGCCACCAAAGTCGGATTCTAATTACGTCTGAAAGAGAGCAACCGGGGACGGTGAAGCGTCTCTCCGCACGTGCATTGAGGTGGTCCGCCCGCTTCCCTCAAGCTGACGCCAGAGCCGCTTCCAACCGCGGAGTGTCCGACGCTTGCAGGACGGTAGTCGATAGTATCAGCTCGGCAATCAAACCGCCGCCGGCCCGCTGCCGAAGGTTGAAACTCGCGTCCAGGCTGGCAGCAAGCTGCTGAGCAATCGCCAGACCGAGGCCTGTCCCCTGGACCTGACCCGTCGCCGACTGTGCCCCCCTCACAAAGGGCTTTTTGACTCTCTCGAGCAGTTCCTCCGCTATACCGGGACCACGGTCCAACACCGAGATCACGATTCTGCCGTTGTCTTTGTGCGCAACGCGCACTTCGGCAGCGCCGGAAAATTTGAGCGCATTGTCGACGAAATTCGTGAGCGCGCGCCGCAACGCCTGAGGCCGGGTCATGATCACGCCGCCCACATTGCCGATAACGCTCACGGCCCGCTCGGTTTCCTGATAGTCCATGACAAGGCAATCGATGAATGCATGCAGATCAACGGACCTGATTTCCTCCTGCCTCACATGCGCATTTCGCGCATAGGCCATTCCCTCTCTGATCAGGCGTTCAGTCTCGTCGAGATCTCGCAAGAACTTCTCCCTATCCGGAAACGTGTTTGCCAGCTCTGCTCGAAGTCGCATCCGGGTGATCGGTGTTTGCATGTCATGAGAGAAGGCGGAGAGCATTTGGATCCGCTCGTCCATGTGGCCCCTCATGCGGCGGCGCATCGTATTGAATGCCCTTGCCATGGCAGCCACTTCGGGTGGTCCATTCTCTTCAAGTTCGTGGCCGAGACGTTCGGGCCCCAATGCACTGACGGCCGAGGTGATTTGCGACAGTGGCCTGATTGTCGTGCGGATCACATAAGCGAACATCAGACCAATCAGCAGCAGAAGAACGATATGGCTTCCGACCATCGCCGCCAGCGGATCGACAGTCGCTGCGGAAAGCTCCAACCGCGCAAAGGATGGCACAGGGGCCGCGATTGCATCGAACTCAGGACGATCCGCCTCGACCCGTTGAAACGATCCGGCCGGCAAGCTTTCTGGCATCCGCCGAGTCTGAAACCCGGAATCGAGGGCCATCTGATTTGTGAGTGCCGCGTACTCTACCGGCGTCGCCCTATCCAATTGTGGATCGCGACGTTCATGCAAGTTCTCCTGCATTTGATACACGCCGAGTGCAAGGGCTCCGTGCGCCAGCAGCACCCCTGCAATCGTGACGGATATCAGCCGGTTGCGCATAGTGCTGAGTCTGTACCTGAGACCCGCTTCGGGATCACAGCGCGTTCGAGAATCTGAAAATCGGCTGGCCATCGGAATCTCTGCGGTTGCTTTACTGACGTGTCGGGCTGTTACCCCGAGGGCATACTCTGCAGCCCTTGATCGATGTCAGTAGTGCGTTCCCAAAGCCAAGTTTTCGTTTCAGATTCGGTCGGATGTATTTCGTCTGTAATGAAGGGTTTATTCGGACGCCGCACCTGGAGGACCGCCGGCGTTTGTATCCTGATATGTCGTCACCGCCGAAACTTACACGACATTGCAAAAACTGCGGTCTTCCGAAATTCACCAGATACATGCGGAGCCAACGATCCGGGGCAAACAAAGTCTCGGAGATTGGCGATGAAGCAACGTTGGTTAGTGACTGGAAGCTCCAAGGGTCTTGGCCGCGCGATCGTCCACGCCGCCCTGGACAACGGACATCATGTCGTTGCGACTGCTCGCGACACCGACGGGCTCGCCGATCTGTCGCTGCGATATGGCGACCGGGTGATGATCCTGCGTTTGGACGTGACGAACGCCGACGAAGTTTCCGCAACTGTCGAGAGAGCTGTCGATCAATTCGGCGGGCTCGATGTCGTCGTCAACAATGCAGGATACGGCACGATCAATTCCATCGAAGATGCGACACTGGCCGACATACGAAACGAAATCGAGACGAACCTGTTCGGGACCATCATGGTCACCAAGGCGGTGATCCCGGTCTTCCGAGAGCAGCGCAGCGGACACTTCATAAATTTTTCCTCGGTGGGTGGCCGCCTCGGAGCACCGGGACGTGGCGCCTATTCCGCGGCAAAATGGGGCGTGGAAGGTTTCTCGGAGGTCCTTGCCGGCGAGATGGCTCTGTTTGGCGTCAAGGTGACGATCATCGAGCCGGGCGGCTTCAGAACGGACTTCGCCGGCGCCTCGACCACGCTGAATTTCGGCCGTCCCGAATACGATCAGGTTGTCGGCGCTGCGGCCAGAACACAGCGCGCCTATGACGGACGCCAACCCGGCGATCCAAAGAAGGCCGCTCAAGCGATCTTGCAAGTCGCTCAGTCCAACGCACCCCCGCTCAGGCTTGCGCTGGGAAGTGACGCTGTAAAAGCAATCCGCGCGGCAAGCCAACGGTGGCAAGTTGAGCTTGATGGTTGGGAAGAGCTCAGCCTTTCGACCGACTTCGAGCAGGCCCACGCGCCTCAAAAGACGAATTGACTTCGGCGACCACCCCTCATCGCGCCGAAGTCGCGGATCGCCCTCCGATCCGCCAAGGGCCGCCTCTCCTCCTCCCCCTCAAGAGGCGGCCCTTGTTTATTTCCGCTGTCGGCTACGAAGGCCTTGCCGATGCATCCTCGCAGTCGCAGCGGCTACCATCAGACATGGTGGGATACATAACGTCCCGATCCTTGAAATCTTCGAGACACATGGCGCGGTTTAGCTGACGCCATCAGACAAGCAGCCCGACTACATGTTCGGCGCCGAGATTCCTGTCGAGCCGCCGCCTCTCACTTGATGCAGGTACCCGGATTGGCTGTCGCCGGCGAGCACCAGTTCGCCGACTCAGATCTGACAAAACGAAATGACTGATGCTTTGATCGAAATGGGTTGAAGAAATGGCAATCGGCTTTCACGGACTATTTGCAACACATGAGGCAGAACACCATGACCTGGTTTTCGGCGGCCTGTCTCTCCTGATCGGTTCAGCGGTATTTGCCGTCGATATGTTCACAGGGATCGAAGGCGCGGTTGCGGTCCTCTACTCGATAGCCCTTCTGTTCGCCGCCCAGGCCGCCAATCGCAAAGGTCTGATGGCGCTATCTGCGGCGTTCATCGCGCTGACCCTTTTCGCGTTTTTCTTTGGCCACGGTCCGGATCCCGACATGCAGGCATTCCTGCGGCTTGTCGTCGCCTTGGCCTCGCTTGCGGTAACGACAGCGTTGCTGGTCCGAAATGACGAGGCAAAGGCTGAGCTGCTGCGGATGAATTCCGCCCTTCGTGAAAGCGAAACGCGCTATCGTTCAATTTTCCACGGGACAAGGGTCGCTCTTTGGGAGCGCGACTATTCGCGTCTGCGCCACCATCTCGTCTCGCTGAAAGCGCGGGGCATCAGCGACATCAAGCTTCACGCGCGCGACAATCCGGAATTCATCCGGGACTGCATCCAGATGATCGAGATCGTCGCGGCCAATGCCGCGGCAAACGATTTACTGGGAGCGACTCCCGATCACCCCTCCAACTGCGCGATGGCCGGCTACATTCCGCCAGACAGCGCGGCAATCACCGAAGTGCTGCAAGCGATCATGGATGGCGCGTCTCATCTTGAACACGACGCGGAAGTCATCAGCGAGAACGGCGAGACAAAGTCCGTTCTGCTCAGCATCGGCTTTCCCGACGATACGTCGGCGTTCAACCGTGTGGTCGTCAGCATGGTGGATGTCACGCAGAGGGAAGAGGCGCGAAAGACGCTGGCAGAGGCTCAGGCGGAGCTCAGCCGAGCATCGAAGGCAGCAACCGTTGGGGTCCTTTCCGCATCCCTCGCGCACGAGCTTAACCAGCCGCTCGGCGCAATCGTTGTAAACTCCCAGACGCTGCTCAGGTGGCTGGCAAAAGATCCGCCTGATCTTGAGGCGACACGCCGCTCCGCAGAGCGAATCCTCCGCGACGGCAACCGCGCAAGCGAGATCATCAAGAACACCCGCTCAATGCTGTCAGCGACTCCGCCTGAAGCCGAGCATATCGATCTCAACGCTCTTCTCAGTGAGACGCTGACATTGATGGAGCACGATCTTCAGCGGGAACGCACCGCCGTCGAAATTATCCAGGAAGAAGAAATTCCTTCGGTGCCCGGCATCAAGATCGAGATGCAGCAGGTCCTGATAAACCTCATCTCCAACGCGGCTCACGCGATCGCTGCCGCCGCTGCAAAGCGAAGGCTCGTGACGATCACGTTGAAGAACGAGCATGATGGAGAGCACGTTCTGATCTCCGTCCGCGACACCGGCAACGGGCTGGACCTGGAAGCGGCACGGAAAATATTCACACCATTCTTCACGACGAAAAAGAACGGGATGGGTATGGGCCTGTCGATCTGCAGGAGCGCTATCGAGGCCAGAGGAGGAACGCTTGAGGCGCGCAACCATCCCGAGGGAGGCGCCCTGTTTGAGATCCGGCTGCCCAAGGAGAAAGCTGATGCCTGAATCGACCGCACCGCTGCGCAACATCAGCGGCCCAATCATCAATATCGTCGAGGACGACGTCTCGATGCGTGAGTCCTTGATCGACCTGTTCCAATCGATGAACCTTCAGGCGACCGCATTTGCGAGTCCGGAGGAATTTCTTGACCGCGCGGAGCTTGCCCGACCTGGCTGCATCGTCCTCGATGTGAGGCTTCCCGGCTGAATGGGTTGGATCTCCAGGAGTATCTTGAGAGAAACGGCAGCACACTCCCGATCGTATTCATGACAGGATTCGGCGACATCTCGATGAGCGTCAGGGCAATGAAAGCCGGGGCGATCGATTTCCTGACAAAGCCATTCCGAGATCAGGATATGCTGGACTCGGTGCTGACGGCGATCGAGCAGGACGCCGTCCGCCGCAGGAAGATGCGCGAGTTTGATGGCTTCGGTTCGCGGATGGACGCCTTGTCCCCGCGGGAACGAGACGTCCTGCAGGCGGTCGTGGAGGGGCTCATGAACAAGCAAATTGCCTACAGGCTCGGGCTCAGCGAAATCACTGTGAAGCTGCACCGCGCAAGCATGATGAAGAAGATGGAGGTGACCTCCGTTGCTGAACTGGTTCGTGCCAACGAACGCGTGAGCCGCCATCGCGCGCTGAAGAAGCAAGCAGACGACAAGCGTCCGGCAAACAGCGCGTTGCGCAGCGGCCTCTAGGCAAGGCGAACTTGCTCAGCTTCCCTGCGGTAGCAACGATCGGCGCTATCTGCGCCCTCGATGGGACCCGCTGGTTTGCCGTGTTCCGGGATGAGCGAATAGCGCCTGCGACGCCCACCGTATTTAGCATCGACAGCTAGTCGTTGACCGTCTTCTGAGTGAGAGAAATTATCTCTCCGCCCGCAGGTCGGGCAGCCGCTTCATAATGCGCTGCAATGTTCTTCGATGCATCGATAGGCGATTTGCGGCACGCGCCACGTTCGATCCGCTAGAGAGAAATACTTCACGGATATGTTCGTCGCGGATTGAGTTCGGCGTCGGCAGCGGCGCTGCGCCTGGAGCATGCAACATATCTCGGCGGAGCAGGATCCCGATCAGAAAATCCACGTCCGTCGGTTTCGGGATCACGTCCCCTGCGCCGGCTTGGACGGCACGCAACGCAATTCCAGGCGTGCAGTGGGACGTGAATACGACTGTCCTGCAATTCGGCTGGTGCGCAATCAGGGCATTCAGCACGTCAAACCCGCTTCCCATATCGAACTTGAGTTCGGTGATCGCATACGAGAATGCCGTCTGAGAGACGGCCTCGATAGCGGACTCCACGCTGTTCGCAATGCTTGCCTTCAAACCACTGCTGCTCAAGTGCTGAGAAACTTCTCTTGAAAGAGCGTTGTCAGGCTCAACGACAAGAACGGCGCCGGCCAACGACGGGGTGGATGCGGGCGTTCCGAGACCGCGTCGAGCAAACATAGGCGAGCTCCTTGACCGCCAATCGAAAGACAGGCGGCACGGTTGAAGACATTGGTCGTTGAGTTTCACTCGCGCCGTCGAGGCCGCGTGATGAACCGGATGCTGTTGCGTTCTAGAGTGGCAGTTGACGACTGCTCATCGATGTCATCGGTTTCTAATTGTCTGACATTTGTAGCAATTCGCCGTCGCAATCGCGGAACGCATGCTCCGCGAGCCCGGTAGGCTTTCACCATTGTCTTGGTGATTGCATAAAACCCTGTGGGCTGCATGGAGACCACGTCGAAGCCAAAGGATCTCCATGCGTCGTCTGTTCGCTTACCAGCCGTATCCACCGTAGCCATAAAAGCCGGTGACCGAAGGTCCCCAGACGTTCCAATCCCATGTGGCATCCTGGTAGGTTTGCGCTGCAAGCAGCTGGCGGTTCGCGATCTTCTCCTGAAGCCGCGTGGCACGGTAGCGGTCATAGGCCTGCTGGCTGCCGACATAGAGGCATTGGCAGCCGAGCGGATCGGCATAGACGTAGCTGACCGTATCGCCATGGGTGCGGGTCAGAAACTTGTTCGCAGGAAGTCGTTTCAGCATGGCCTGGCGAGCCGGCGTGTTGGCCGGACGCACGATGAAGCCTGCGGCCGCCAGTCCGTCCTCTTTATGCTGTACTGACTCAGCCTCGGTCTGGCATGACGTCAATCCCAGCATCGCAACGATCAGCATGGCTGCTGAAGCAGAGGTTTTGTGGGCGGTTGGCAGTTTGATGGAAAGCATCGGAGGATCCCTATCTGATGTACGGCATCGCCAGATTGCTTTGGCAGGCATGCGCTTTGAAGCCATACGCTCGGACGGAACAGGTATCCTTCCGTATATGTGAGCGGAAAAATGACGCACTCGCCCCTGTCCGTGGACGCTTGGCACCACGCGGGATCGGGGCACGGAGGACTGGATTTATGCCCGTTGACTTATCTTCGGGTTGAGCTCAGTCCCACCGGATTTCCTTGATGAGATCGACGAAGGCCCGGAGTTTTGCCGGGATATGACGCCGACCTGGATAATACAGGCATAGCCCCGGATAGGGCGACGTCCACTCCGACAGGATCCGCACGAGCCGCCCGGAAGCGAGGTCCTCAGCCACCTGCCATTCGTTGAGATAGGCAATCCCCGCACCCGCTCTCGTCGCGTGCAGCATTATATCGCTCTCGTCGAGAACGAGCCGGCCCGGGACGTTCATCGTGAACGTCTCCCCGCGCCGCTCGAACTCCCAATGATATATTTCCCCGCTCGCCATGCGGCCTCGGATGCACTCGTGATTTTGCAAATCGGCAGGAACGCGCGGCTGGCCATGCGCGGCAAAGTAATCGGGCGACGCGACGATCGCCGGCCGGACGAAGCGACTGATCGGAGCGACGATCATGTCCGGCGGGACGGCTTCCAGGATGCGGATACCCGCATCGAAACCCTGAGCATTGATGTCCACCAATGCACCCTCAGTGACGATCTCCACCGACATCTTCGGGTGACGGCGCAGATATTCCAGCACGAGCGGAGACAGGACCATACGAGCAGCGCCGAGCGATGTGTTGATCCTGAGTATTCCGGTCGGCTCGGCACGATGCTCATCCGCAAGATCAAGCGCATTGCGGATGGCCGCCAATGCCGGCGTGATCTCGGCAACGAACTGCTCCCCTGCCGATGACAACGCGACACTACGCGTCGTGCGATTGAAAAGACGCACTCCGATCCGCGACTCCAGCGCCCCTATCTGCTGGCTAAGAGCCGACGACGATATTCCGAGTTCGCGCGCCGCGGCACGGAATCCGCCATGTGCCGCGACAGTCATGACCGCCTCCAGCTCCGCCAGGGTCCCTCGCATCATTGTCCGTTATTCCTTATCAGCCTGTCCATTTTTGAGCAGCTTATCAGAGCAATCGACGATTGCTAGATGAAGGGCATCACTTCCACGGAGACAAAAATGCACACCATCGAAAAGATCTACATCGACGGCCAGTTCATCATCCCGCACGGGACCGAAACCGCTGATCTCTTCAACCCCTCGACCGAGGAAAAGATCGGCACGGTACGGCTCGGCGACGTGGAGGATGCCCGGGCGGCCATCGCGGCGGCCAAGCGAGCGTTTCCGACCTTTTCCAGAAGCAGCAAAGCCGAACGCATCGCCATTCTGAAGCGGCTGAGCGCGGCGGTCGCTGCGCGTAGCCAGGAGCTCACTGCCGCCATGGCCGAGGAATACGGCGCTCCGCAGTATTTCACTGGCTTCTCGGTTGCGAATGCCTCGGCGACCTTTCTGACCCTCGCGAAGGTGCTCGAGGAGTACGAATTCACGCAGCGCATCGGCCGCGCCGAGGTGACGATGCAGCCCGTTGGGGTCGCCGCGGCAATCACCCCCTGGAACAACAATTACGGCTTCATCTGCACCAAGCTTGCGACGGCGATCGCTGCAGGAACGACGCTCGTCATGAAGCCGAGCGAGATGAGCGCGATCCAGACGCAACTCCTGACCGAATGCCTGCACGAAGCCGATGTGCCGAAGGGCGTCTTCAATATCGTCAACGGCCGCGGCGACGTGGTCGGCGCGGAATTCAGCCGTCATCCCGATATCGCGAAGGTAACCTTCACCGGATCGACGGCAGTCGGCAAGGAGATCCTTCGCGTCGGCGCCGAAACGCTGAAGCGCGTGACGCTTGAACTCGGCGGCAAGGGGCCGAACATCATTCTCGAAGATGCCGATCTCAATACGGTCATCCCCAATGTGCTGATGATGGGGCTGATGAACAGCGGACAGGCTTGCGTGGCCGGCACCCGCGTTCTGGTCCCGGAAAGCAGGATGGCCGAGGTGCTCGAACGGCTTAAGGACGGGATCAAGACTTTCAAGCCTGGCGAATCCACCGAGGCCGAGGTGATGATCGGACCGATGGTCAGCAGCAAGCAATACGAGCGCGTGCAGTCCTACATTCGGCTAGGTCTCGAGGAGGGTGCTGAGCTGCTTGCGGGAGGACCGGGGCGCCCCGAAGGGATCGATCGCGGCTGGTTCTCGCAGCCGACGATCTTCACGAAGGTCAACAACACCATGCGGATCGCTCGCGAGGAGATCTTCGGACCGGTGCTGTGTGTCATTCCTTACCGGGATGAGGAGGAAGCCATCCAGATCGCCAACGATACGAGCTACGGCCTCCAGTCCTACCTCAATGGCAGCGACATGGCTCACATGCGGAAATTGGCGGAGCGCATCGATACGGGTCGCGTTGTCATAAATGCCGCGCCGCACGAGCCGCTCGCTCCCTTCGGCGGCTTCAAGCAATCGGGTATCGGACGCGAGTATGGCGTGTTCGGTCTTGAAGCGTTCCTGGAGCGCAAGGCTGTGCTCGCGTAGGCAACTTGGCAACTGTGGGCCGGCCTCAACTCGAGACCGGCCCATGTCGCGAAGCTATACCAAGGTTTATCGGAAGTCCTTTTTTGCAACGCGCCGGCAACGGCAATGTCGCGAGTGCTACTCTCCTCCGTTGAGCCTTGCGCGGAGCGCCAAGCCGAATGCCACGTAGCTCCACCCCTGGAAGATCAGGTCGACGGTGAGCATCGCTCCAAGCAGCCCCAGACCGACGGCAGGCCAGGTTGCGAGGATGACGACGCCAACCCCAAGCGTCAGGATGCCGCTCGCAACGAGCCAGCCCCAGCCGGTTCGCGAACGATCACGCAGGCCGGCCAAGGACCGCAACACACCGGTCGCCACCAGCAACACGCCAATGACGAACGAGATGCCGACGGCTGAGAGTACCGGATCGGAAATGATGAACGCGCTCGCGACTGCGTAGAGTATGCCGCCGAGTACATAGATGGCCCGGCGCTTCCATCCATGGGAAAGGAAGCCATGGAGCACCTGCATCACCCCACCGGCCAGCATCATTGCGGCAATGTAGATGATCGACGCCAGGGTCGAGAGGAACAGGTTTGCGCTCGCGATCCCGCCCGCGATGAGCAGACCGACGCCAAGGGCGACAAACCACCCCCAGTTCTCTTCGACATGTTTGATGCCTTTGCCAATACCGGCGTTTGCTGTGATGGTAGACATTCCTTGACCTTTCAAGTGTTTTGCTGGTTGCGACTGGCGAGATGCGGCGAGGTCATTCGGCCGCAGCGGCGGCCGCGACCTTCTGTGCGATCCATTGCTCGATCGCGAGCCCATCTTTCTCGGCTTTTGCGATCGATATCGCGGCGACGGCGGGATCTATCGGGACATTGAAGATGATGTCGTCGACACCGTTTGTCGCGAGGACAAGCTTCGTGGCCTGAGATGCGAACTGGCGCACCCGCGCGACCTTGGCCTGATGCGATAAGGCCGCGTCGGAGGAGACCGAAGGACAATAGAGCGCGATCAGGTGATTGATGGTATTGCTTGGAGACAGGCCATGCTCGCGCAGAACAGTGATCGCGGATGCCGTGACGCTCGGCTCGGCGAGCTGCGCGCCGCTGGGGACAACACTGGCTATCGCGGCGGCAAGAGGCGGCGTTTTGAGATCGGCCATCTCCGCACACTCCAGGCTGTCGGCTCTGGCTTCCTGCGGGCTTATCGCAAGGCACACGATACCGGCCATGATGATTGCCCGTCCCGCCGGCAAACGCGTGACATTGCCGGCCGCCCTTCTCTCTTCGTCAAATAGTCTCATTGCTTCGGCACCTTCCTGAAACAGCTTGGGTCGCCAGTCATCCGTCACCGATCGGCCTGCAACCGTGACTGATCAGGCGGCATCCGTTGAGCATCAGTCCTGCCGCGGCCGCCTATCTCCGCTTCCAGTGGATCGCCCGGTGGGATCTGCTCATACTCACCGGGAACAAACAGAGGCGCGAACACGCCGGCCAGCATCACGGCAAGAATGAGCAGCATCACGACACGCATGATCGCATCATCTCGGTTGAGCCTGGCAGATCCTCGTCGGCGTAGCCTGCCGTCGGTATGCATAAACAGGCGATGGCAAGCAGGCAGGTCATGATCATTTTGCGATACATGGTCGGCTCCAAAATGACTGTGGTGCCGAAGCTACCGCAGCAGGCGAAGTCGATGGAATCGAACCATCGTTTGTGTAGGCTATACGTTTGTATGGTAGGTACTAGCCACGTTCTTTCTTCCCCCAAATCATTGAATTATTTAGCTTCGCCTCGCATCGAGAGGTGTTTTCATGAAACAAGCAGCATTCGAATTCGAGCCGCAGAAAAACCGGAGACAACAAGCGCAGGATCGCGAAGCGATCGATGCGCTTCTGACGCGGGATCCGGAGGAATCTCTTTGGGACCGTCTCTATTGGCAATTCCGTGTGTCGCCGCTTGTGGCCGCCGAGATAAGCGACGTCGGCGGACTACCGACATCGAACTCCCTCTAAGACGTACTTGCCGCCCCTGCTCCAGAATGAGCAAAGACCAAGATGAAGTCGCCCCACAAACCGTTGTGCAGACCAAACCTATCGGGGTGCAACAATAGACTCTCGTATGATGTCCGATACCAGGGTTTTCAGCGAAGCTATTGCCACATCAAGGAAGCGCAGGTGGTGAAATCATGCCCCGAAAGTCAGCAGTAGCGATTGTCGACGACGATATCTCGATCAGGGAAGCTTTGACTGATCTGCTTGAGTCATACGGCTACGAAAGCAGATCGTTTGAATCAGCCGATCACTTCCTTTTCGATCGACACCGACAGGATGTCTTGTGTGTGCTCCTCGATGTCAACATGCCCGGCCGCAGCGGCCTGGAACTTCAGAACGTGCTGGTCAGGGAAACCAGTCCGCCTGCAATTATATTCGTGACTTCGCGGCAGGACGCTCGGACACGAATGATCGCAATGAGAGGTGGCGCGGTGGCATTTCTCACTAAGCCGCTTGATATTGCCCAGCTGATGACCGCGCTGGGAACAATAGCCTCTGAAATGGGTGCCTAGCGAAGCTACGACGCCGTGAACCAAGCTAAGCCCTGTCAATACTAGGAGCCGATGATGTTATCGTTCAGCAACGCAGCAATCGACGAGCGCGAAAACAAGATATCGATTGTTATGAGCGTCGACGACAGCGACGAGAGATGTCGGTACACGCTGTCATTGACGCTCACCAAGCAAGAGCACCTCGATCTTTCTGAAATTGACCGAGACAAAGTGATCGACATCACTCCGAATAGATAAGTTACCTGCCCGTCAGGCATCGATAACGCACCCCGGATAGTGCGTGCCGCGCCCCTGGCCCCGGCACATCTTCATACCCGGCAGGACAAACAGCCAAAGTTACCTGGATCGAAAAAGCATCGCTTGCCACCGTGTGTCGCGCAAGTAGATGCCAACCCATGTTGCGGCGCCAAGGACAAGGGACACGAGCTGCGGAGGCGAAAAGATCTCGCCGACGCGAAGATGAATGGCGATCGCTCCGCCGAAGAAGCCGGTGATGAGGACCGCTCCGACAAATGACGTTTTGGGCAACGCGTACACGGCCGCGCAGACCAGCATTATGACCGCCAGTACAGGCGACAGACTTGTGGGGAATTGAACTGCTGCTATCTCGTTCTCGAGCACACGAGGTGCAAGCAAGTTCACGGCGGCGTCGGCAACGAGAACGGCGATAACGAGACCTGAAAGGGCTCTCCCTAGGATCACTCGCATTGATGAACATCCTTTGATTGCTACTAAACAGCTTGAGTTGTCAGGCATCGACATCCGCCCGAATTCGAACTCACCCGGAGCTTTCCCGCTGCTCCGTTGCCAGACGATTTCAGCAAGTCCAGACTCGCGTTTCTTTTGCAACAAACCTCTGGCAGGACATCAGTCGCGCGATCTCTCGGAAGTGCCCGTGTTAAATCTGTAGCCCTTGATACGGAAGCTGTAATAGCTCCAAAGCCTGCCGGCCCAATTCTCCTGACACGGTAATTCTAGGAGAATGCACAATGGGTAATAGAGACGAATTCGCAGGCTCGATCTGTGTCGTGGGGCCGGGCGCAATCGGCATCACGATCGCCGCCCGCCTTAGCCTGGCGGGTCTTGCACCGAACCTCGTCGCTCGTGGCGAGAGCATTGGCTTCATCAAACGGAATGGCATCAGACTGTTTGATCTGGAAGGAGAGCATCACAGTCAGGTCAGCGTGGGCCGCGCTGGCGATTTCGGACCGCAGGACATCGTGTTTCTTTGCCCGAAGTCGCAGGACATGCCGGAGATGGCCAAGGATATTCAGCCACTCATCGCGGACCACACTATGATCGTTCCGCTCATAAACGGGATCCCTTGGTGGTATTTCGACGGCGAGGGGGACCGCTGGGGCGGCTTCGACATCACCTCCGTCGACCCCGATCACGTGATAAAGAAGCTCATTCCATCGCGTCAGGTTATTGGCACCACGACGATGATCGCCGCGGAACGCTTGCGAGTGGGGACGGCCCGCACAATCCATCCGATGCATCTGACGATAGGCGAGCTGGACGACCATCCATCCAAGCGCTTGGAAGATCTCGCTGGGATATTGAGGCGCTCAGGTATCGAGGTCCGCGTGGCCTCACGCATCAGGGATGCCGTCTGGACGAAGGTCGTACGAAATCTGATCTCCAACCCCGTGACCGCTATCACCGGTGCAACGCTGGGCGAAAACTTTGGAGACAAACATCTAGCTTCGATCAGTAGGCAGATGCTCCACGAAGTTCTTCCGGTTATCGCCGCATATGGATCGAAGCTTGAACTGGATCCGGATGAAATCCTCGAATCCGGGCGTCGGCTCGGAGAGATAAAAACCTCCATGCTGCAGGATCTGGAGCGCGGCAACCCTCTGGAGCTGGCCGCAATCTGCGACGCGGTACTCGAACTGGCCGACCGGCGCGGTATCGATCTTCCCATTGTCCGCGCGATCACCGGAATCGCGCATTTTAAAAGCCGAGATCGGCGCCGCGACGTTGCCTAACCGACCCGATCTTGCCGATCGGCTACGCAGCGCCAGATGCGAGCCGGTCGCACCCCCGCGAATTAAGCACCAATGACATTTGAGTTTGTAGCAATGAATGCATTTTTTACGACTGTCTTCAGTACTGTCGAGCTCGGAATCGTCGATGAAGTGCTCACCGAGTGGCGAAACGAGCGCCTATTGGACTTGCACGATCCCGACGTCGAATTGGCGGCTGCGATCCTGATCCACCTGTTCCGTGAAGGACACCGAACCACACCAAGCCTTCGAGACGCAGCATCCCGCCACAAGTGGCTTTCCGAGCATACGTTTCGAGACATCCCCGCATACGTTTCCATGGCGGATATACGGACAAGTTGACCGTCTTCGGTGACCGTCGAACGGCCGAAACCATTCGGGCACATCGACGCCTTGCAACTGGCCTGTAGCGGGCGGAGTTGCACGTCGCATGGTTGCTTCAGGAGGATGCGTCGCTAGAAGGTACTGTCGCGATGGACGGCTTCGAACAGCTTGAAGTTATCGGCGTAGTCGACATTCACGCTGATCAACACCGGGCCAGGCGTTTCGAAGGCCTTCTGCAGCGTCGGCCCGATGTCTTCGGCATGCGATATGTGATGGCCGATGGCGCCAAACGCCTGAGCGTATCTGACAATATCGACGGGCCCGAATTCGGTGCCGGAAACACGGCCGTACTTCAATTTCTCCTGGACGCCGACCATGTTGTAGCTGCCATCGATCCAGACCATGTGCACAAGGTTAGCCTTGAGGCGTACCGCTGTTTCCAGCTCCATTGCCGAGTACAAGAAGCCACCGTCGCCGGAGATCGACAGCACCTTTTCATTCGGCCGAACGATGCTCGCGGCGATCGCCCAGGGCAACGCAACACCGAGGGTTTGCTGTCCGTTGGAGATAAGGACCTGCCTTGCGCGAAAACTGGTGAGGTATCGCGACAGGTAAAGGCTGAACGAGCCCATGTCGGAGCAGACCGTTACATCCGGCGACAGGATTTTCTGAAGCTCCGCGATGATCCTTAGCGGGTGGACGGGGCTGCCGTTATAGGTACCCGCTTCCGCAATCATCCGTGCTCGATCAGCGGCAATCCGCTTGAGAAAGGTGCCTGCACGCTCGGAGATGGCATTCCTGCGAAGCATCGGTGTGAGCCGTGAGAGGCTTTCCTCGATACTCCCGATAATTTCAACGGAGGGATTGTAGTCGTTGTCTATTTTGGCGGCGAGAACATCGATGTGGATGATCGGGCGGTCGGAGCCGCGGTTCCATATCGACGGCCAATACTCGATCGCATCATATCCGACGGTGATCACGACGTCGGCATCATCCAGAAGTTCGTCGGCCGGTTGGTTGGCAATCTGGCCTATACGTCCGCCGAAAGATGCGAATTCCTTTTCGGATAGTGCGCCTGCTGCCTGGAACGTGCCGACAACGGGAAGCGAAACCTCGTCCAGCAGCAAGCGTATCGCGTTGGCCGCGGCGGGCTTGCTTGCCATAAGGCCAAGAAGGACGACTGGATTGCGGGCATGATTGATGATGCGTGCGGCTTCCAGAATCGTTTTCTTGGAACCCGCGCCCAATTCGGGTGTCGCTCGCGGCGATATAGACTTGCACTCCGCGGGAGCGGTCATCACGTCGATCGGCAAGGACACGAAAGCAGCACCAGGCCGGCCGCTCTCGGCGGCGCGGAACGCTGTCGACAACACTTCCGCCGTGGTTGAGGGCGACGCCACTTCGGCGGCAAACTTCGTCACTGGTTTCAGGAGTTCGACCGCATCGAGATTCTGGTGAAGCGACCTCAGGCGATCAGCCACGGCAACAGAACCGCCAAGCGCGACCAGCGGATCTCCCTCTGAATGAGCCGTGGCGAGGCCTGTCGCGAGGTTCGATACACCCGGACCGGACGTGGCGATCGCGATGCCCGCCTTGCCCGTCATTCGCCCTATTCCGCCGGCGATGAAGGCTGCATTCTGCTCATGACGACACACGACGGTCTGAATGCTGGAATCGACGAGCCGATCGAATACCTTGTCGATCTTTGCGCCAGGAACGCCGAAGACATGCGTCACACCCTGTCGCTCAAGTGTCTCAACAACAATATCGGCCCCTGTCGCAGGCTTTTCTAAGGAGGTCATTGGTGTTTCACCTGATTGCTAGCTGTTTTCGGCCGCGGAGATATCTCGGGCAAGGTCGGGAGAATCGAGGTTGGCTTTGAGAAAAGCCCCGCTTCGTGGAAAATCGACGTGCAAGCTGTGTAACGGGCAGAGCTTCGCGATCGCTTCGTCGATCTCAAAATCGAGGACATGCCCTCCGACCGCGCGATCGGCCGAGAGGAAATGCAGGTGGAAGCCGGGCACATTGAGATTGCCCGCATAGATTGGCGTGCGATATCCCGCCAATGTGCCTTCGACATCCGCCAGCATGGATTTCTTTTCCTTTGAAGCGGCGTCCGGAAACTTCGGAAAGGGAGGACGCTGCTCATGGACAGTGCGCGTAACCACCCTCTTGAAACGCCCATCGATCCGGATTGCCGTAAACAGGTTCACCTCGATCGACTGCATGAGCCGATCGAACACCTCCGCCTTGGAAGTCGATTGCAACTGCACCGAGGTGCTGGCCTCGAAAAAGGTGACGGCAGCAAAGGGCGTGTTCCAATCGTCTTGCACAATACGTACCGAACCGTCCGATCTCAGCTGATAGAAAACGCCATCGAGGCCGACCATCTCACCGTCGAGATTGTTGAAGGTGCCGAGGCCGAAATCACCGTGCCGATGTAAATCGCCATAGGTTGCCTCGCCGACATACACACCGTCTGCGAGTGCGGAAATCGTCGACGTCTGATAGAGACTGCCGACTTTTCTCGGACTGACTGCCCTGCTGCTGCCGGCAGGCATTCCAAGGACGCCTCGTCCATTCCTGGCAGACTGTTGATCACTCATCGAATGCTCCACTATCGTAAGTCGCTCAGTCTTCGGCCACACCATTCCGACCGCGCCGAAGGCACGGAGCATCGGCTCGTGAACCACGCTGGCGTCACTTCGAAGGTTGGACCCGCTGTTAGATCCTCAGGATGCTGCGCTACTCGGCCTACGGCACGCCGATTGTTCCGACGAATTCTCTGACGACGGAACAAAACTCCTCGGATTCTTCCATGAACAGGAAGTGTCCCGATGCGGAGAACTCGACCAACGTCGACCTCGGAATATTCTTGGCGAGAAAGCGACTTGCCCGAGGCGGACACACCCAATCATACCGGCCAAAAAGCACCAGCGCGGGCACCACAATTTCCTGCAGTCGAGACCGAACGTCGTAACTTGGGGCAATGTCATGCATGAAGTGCCGCATCATCCCGATGTCAGCGGAACAAAGGTCCAGGAGCTGCGGGACTCGGTCCATATTGGCGGGTGCAGCGTAGTAGGGCGCCACCTCGGTGAAGAACAACCCGATCGTCTCCGACGTGATTTCTCCGGAAAAGATTCGCCCAGCCGCCGCCAGGGCATCCGGCGACGCTCGCGATGCCAGCGGCGGAGCGACAGTCCCGCCGTCGTCATCCAACGAGGCGGCCGTCGGGCTGCTGGCGCATAGAATGAGGCCGCCGGCGAACGAAGGATACTTCAGCGCGAGATGCAGCGCGACGAAGCCGCCGGCCGAATGTCCAAACACGATGGGCGAGGAAATGCCGAGGTGTGCGCACAAGGAAACGACGTCATCAGCCATCTGCTCCAGGGTGCAGGTGCCAAGATCCGGTCTGCCCGATCGGCCCTGCCCCCTCAGATCGACAAAGATGATCTGCGCGACATCCTTGAGCTTGCCGAGATCCGGCCGCAGGTAGGCGTGATCGAAGCCCAGGCCACCGTGCAAGACAACGATGGCGGGCTTGGGGCTGAGCCGATTTCCCTCAATTGAGAAACCGCTGCCTTCGATATCGAAGAATATTTCTGTGCCGTTTAGTTCAGCGTACATCGCACTGCCTTGTTTTCTGAAGACCTAGTCGGATTCTGAGGCGAGCAGATCGATCGAAGGTTTCAACGGGCCGGTATCGCATTACACTTGCAACACCGGACTGAACTGATTTTCGACGACGGGCAGAGGTCACTTCTCGGCGATGTCGGCGAGGAAATCCGTGAGAACGACATTGAAGTCCTCGGGCGCCTGCCAGAATGGCGCATGAGCGCAATTCGGAATTCGCACGCAATGCCCGCGCCAGAGGTTTCCGTAGTCCACGCCGTCTATGTAATCGAGATTGACGATCGTATCCTCGGCGCCATTCACCATCGCTGTCGGTCGGCTTGTCGCTGACAATGTCTGTCGTTGATTGACCCCCTCTCCCTTCGCCGCGGCGGCAAATAGGGTGGCGCGGAACTGAGGGTCCGTTCTTGCGACTGCGCTTCGCATAAAGGGTTCGGCGGATGTGCCGAATATCCCCTCGACAAAGCGGGTGATTTCGTCTTGCGAAAGCACGCTTTGGCTGGCGAGGCCACCCAGGGGCTTTCCTCGAAACCCTTGCCGGATATCGTCGCCAACGGGAGGCGTTCCCACCAGGAGCAACGCAGTCACCAGTTTGGAGCGTGCCAACATCTCGATCGTGATATGTCCGCCAAGCGACCACCCGACAATCACGGCACTTTCAACCTGCTTCCGTTCCACCGTTTCCAGCACGGCATCCGCCAACCCCGGGCGTGTATACGTCCGGGATGGATCAGCCGCATCGCTTGAATCACCGTGTCCGGGAAGATCGATCGAAATGAACCGGTACTTTTCCGCGAGTGGGCTTCGGAACTGCTTTCGGAAAACCCGTCGGCACGTCGAGTTGCCGTGAATGAACAACACCGCCTGGCCGTCGCCTTGAGTTTCCTCGACGGCAATAGATGCATGGGACGTCACGACTACGCTCTGCAGAGGTTCGCGCATTTCATTTCCACTTTCGATGGGATTGGCTGGTTGGCTTGGGAGACCGCGGGGCGATGCCTGTCCGCGGGCCCCGAATGGGCAGTTAAGGGAGCCAGCCTATTGCCAGGCTCCGTTCGGCAATTGCCCATGATACGGAGTGTCGCGGCAGTCACCCCACGGTCCCAACCAGAAGCCCGGAGGGCACGCGCTCGGAGTATAATAGGGATCATAATAGGACGGCGCTGCGTAGACCGGATGCGGCGAACGAGCCAGGTGCGCGGCAGCGACAGCACCCGTTGCAAGGCCAAGCCCGTACCAACCCGCATTGTTCCAGCCGTGCCAATGATCGACAAAAAGCGCGGCGGGTCCGCTCGCACCGTTCAGGCTTCCCTCAAGCACAGTGACATCGAAGGTCAGCGTATCGCCTGCGAGCGCGGCGGACTTCAGAGTTACGACTGCATCACTGATATCGGATCCACCATTCAGCACCGAGATCGTCGCGTTCGGCGGGTCCACAGCGAAACTGTCGGGTCCTTGGTCCCATTGCTTGATGAGGTCTTCCGTCGAAAGGTGGCCGGCTGCCTGGGTGGGCCTGTCTGCGAAGACGATCGAGTTTGGGGACACGCCGGTCAAGATGAGCTTGGTCCCTTCCAGCTTCGCCGCTTTTGAATTGATCACGAGCAGCGATGCCGCGGGCTCCTGTCGAGACGTCTGACCGACGATCTTCTGCGCGGGGATCTTGGTGGAGCGCTCATTCTCCATCGCCAGCGCATCCGAGGCGATAAGCCCAAACGAAATGAGCGCCAAACAAACTGCTGATTTCATTCTCATCGAAATTCTTTCTGCGGGTCTGCTGCGAGCGCGTCAGCTGGGGTGCGTGGACAGGTCTGCCCACGCACTCTGACTTTATAAAAGTCCGCCAACGGTCGCCTTATGGATCACGTGCGATCAACGTACGACGGCTTCGCGGGTTTGGCGCAAGGCTTTCATCACGGTCTCGTTGAGGTTCAGATGGCCCTGAACGAGATCGGGTGGCGTCAATGCCATCCATCGGTTCAGCGACACATCCGTGCAGAGACGGCTATTGAAAACGTTGACTACCTTCACCGGTGTGGTGCCGGTGTTCTCGATGTAGTGGCCTAGGGTGCGCGGCACGAAGCCGACGTCGCCGGCGCGATAGTTGAAGGTTCGCGCCTTCGATGTGGCATCGAAAACCGTCATTCGCGCTTCGCCTTCGATGTAGTACTGCCACTCGTCTGCATCCGGATGCCAATGCATCTCCCGCATGCCGCCCGGCTCGATCTCGATGATGAGCGCAGACAGCGTCGTTACCGGGAAATTGTGGGCATCGATCGTCTTGACGGACCCGCCTGTGTACCGGGCGGCCGGAATTTCGGACGAATGGAAGACATAGGACAATGGCGGCGGACTATTGGGCAAAAGGCCACGCACGGCATCGAGCGGTGCCGGCACTGGGAGCCGGAAGATGTATTTCTCCGATTTCGGAATGTCGGCGAAATTCTCGCTGGCGACGCCGAAATTCTTTGCAAGGACGCTCGGCGGAGTGTGAGCCATGTATTCGGTGATCAGCAGTGTCTCGTTCTCGGAGAAGTTGCCGTCGTCGAACACAAGAAGGAATTCGGTTCCTTCTTCGAGGCCCTGGATCGAGTGCGGCACACCGGCGGGCACGAGCCAGACGTCGCCCGGCTTGAGATCGTCGATCGAGAGGTTTCCTTCCGGATCAACGATGGTAAGGCGAGCGGTACCCTGCAGGATGTAGGCCCACTCGGCTTCTTTGTGCCAATGCAGTTCCCGAACCACGCCAGGGCCGAGGCGCATGTTCACGCCGGCCATGCTCTTGGCAACCGGAAACTCGCGCACGGTCACCTCGCGCGCCCAGCCACCATCCTCAAGACGGTTGTGCGCCATCGCGAACGGGAATCTCAGGTTCGGCAACGAACCGTTGTCTGTTTCCGGCGGGATCAGAATGTCGGGGTTCTGCAGATCGAGCTCGATGTTGCGAGGACCGGGATCATCCGCGCCCCTGGTGCCACGGATCGGTTGAATGGTTTCGTGCTTGTTCATTTGGAATCCTCTGATTTTACGGTCTTTGGCGATGACCTAGGCCGCGAGGGCACGGGTTCTTGGCTCCAGGAGAGCCTCTGTAGCTCCACTGCAGGACAAGTCGCGGTCGGATCTCGATTTCAATAAGTCGTGCATCGCCCAACCCGTCTATGATCCGGGTTGGCATCGTTATGTATCGACGATGAGAAGGTAATTCGGCGGGCTACGAACCGCATCTATACAAAGGTTTAGACGCATTAGATCGATGGATCATGACTACGTTTTCGCAGAATTGACGTTTATCAAGGCACGCTCTTGCAGCGCCTTCGGTCATCCAGGCGGACATGCGCTTTTGTCTCTGCGGTCGGCGTATGTTCTAGTCATCGACACCGATCTCTATCCCGCATGCCGCGGCCCACGTCGAGGCAATTGCACATCCGATAACTCTCGATCTATTGCAAATAGTCTTGGCTGATTGCTCGGATACGCCTTCGTCCGGTGTCGCCTAAACCTAGGTATAGATGCCAGTTCTTTCCGTCGCGAATAACATCTTCGGAGCTGTTATCGACGGAGAATTTTGATGCTGACTGCTCCGAGAATAGTTTTCCGGCACTCCCTGATAAAGGCTGCCACGACCCTCTTGATATGCGGCGCACCAGCGTGCGGTTTTATCGCTGAGCCCTCCATTGCGGCCGACAGCGCTGCGGCGGGCCCAGCCACCGTTCCGGTTCAAGTCGCCAGTCCTGTGATCGACGACGTTCCAATCTATCTGGATGGCTTGGGCGCCGTTCAGGCGTTCAACACTGTCACGGTCAAGTCTCGCGTCGACGGAGAGTTACAAAGCGTCAATTTCATCGAGGGACAGTACGTGAAGAAGGGCGATCTGCTTGCGGTCATCGACCCTCGTCCATACCAGGCCGCAATCGATCAGGCGGTGGCCAAGATTCAACAGGACGAAGCCGATCTGGCGAACGCCAGGTTTCTGCTCGGCAAGGACCAGAAGCTCTCGGAACAGGGCATCACGACGCAAGAGACACTTGAGGCGCAGGAGAGCCAGGTGAACCAGCTGGTCGCGCAGCTCGCCCAGGACAAGGCTGCCAAAGCTGCGGCCGATATTTCGCTTTCCTACACGCAGATAACATCGCCGATCGACGGGCGTACAGGCATTCGTCTGATCGATGCTGGCAATCAGATCCAGACCACGGATGCCGGCGGCATCGTCGTGGTGACCGAGATGCAACCGATCTCGGTCATTTCGACGCTCAGAGAGGACGATCTGCCGTCCGTTCAGCAAGCGCAGAAACAAGGGTCTGTCGAGGTCGAGGCGCTCAGCAGCGACAAGTCGACCAAGCTGGCCACCGGCCACCTTTCCCTGATCGACAATGAGATCGATCAATCCAGCGGCACAATCCGCATCAAGTCGGAATTCCAGAATCCTGATAACGCATTGTGGCCCGGCCAGTTCGTCACGCTCAGGCTCCGGGACCGAACACTGTCAGGCGCGCTGACGGTGCCGTCATCTGCTCTCCAGAGGGGAGAGGACGGCTTCTACGTCTACGTCGTCAACCCAGACTCCACGGTTTCGGTCCGACAGGTCTCTCCCGGGCCGATTGAAGACGGCAAGGCTGCCATCACCACCGGGCTGGCAGCGTCCGACAAGGTCGTAACGCAGGGACAGTACCGGCTGCAGGAAGGAACGAAGGTTTCCTTCACTCCCATCCAATCTTCTACAATCTCCGCAAGCAAGGTGAACTAGCCGATGTCGATCAGCTCTTGGTTCATTCAAAGGCCTATCGCGACCTCGCTGTTGATGGCCGGACTTTTCGCTGTGGGGGTTGCAGCATATCCGTTGCTGCCGGTTGCCCCCCTGCCCCAGGTCGATTTTCCGACGATCCAGGTTTCGACGCAGCTTCCGGGCGCGGATCCCAAGACCATGGCGTCTTCGGTGACACAGCCACTGGAACGACAGTTCGGGCAAATTCCCGGCGTCACCCAGATGACGTCAAGCAGCACGCTTGGAAGCAGCTCGATTACCCTTCAGTTTGACCTGTCTCGCAATATTGACGGCGCCGCTCAGGATGTCCAAACGGCCATCAACGCTGCCGGCGGCCAACTCCCTACAAATCTTCCGTCACCGCCGACCTATCGCAAGGTAAATCCAGCCGACCCACCGGTCATGGTCCTCGCTCTCACCTCGGATACGGCACCCCTGACGCAGGTGGATGACTTCTCCGAAAGCATCCTTTCACAACACATCAGCCAGCTCAGCGGCGTTTCGCAGGTTCTGGTGTTTGGTCAGCAAAAGCCAGCCGTGCGGCTGCAGATCGAGCCACACAAGATTGCCGAGCTTGGGCTGGGGCTGGAAGACGTTCGGACAGCAGCGATCGGTCTTACGGTCGACGCTCCCAAGGGCAGCATACAGGGCAAAGAGCGAACCTACACCGTCTACGACAACGATCAGATCCTTCAGGCCGCTCCCTGGAACGACGCGATCATTGCCTACAGGAACGGCGCACCAGTTCGCATCCGGGACATCGGGCAGGCCGTCGATGCCGCAGAAAACACGCAGCTCGCGGCCTGGTCGAATGGAAAGCCCGCCATCCTGCTCGCGGTATTCAAGCTACCGGGTGCCAACGTTATCGACACGGTCGAGCAAATCAAAGCCGAACTGCCGGGCCTTCAGGCGCTTGCTCCAGCTGATATTCATCTCGACATTCTGAGCGACAGGACGGTTACCATCCGGGCGTCGGTGCTCGATGTCGAGAAGACGCTGATGATCACCGTCGCTCTGGTGGTGGCCGTGATTTTCATCTTCCTTCGAAGCTTCTGGGCAACGGTCATCCCCAGCGTAACGGTACCGCTGGCGCTCATGGCGACCCTTGCGCTGATGTATGTCGCCGGCTTCAGCCTCGACAATCTCTCGCTGATGGGTCTGAGCATTGCGGTCGGCTTTGTGGTCGATGATGCAATCGTCATGATCGAAAACATTCAGCGGCACATGGAAATGGGAAAGACGCCGTTTCAAGCCGCGCTTGATGGAGCCGGTGAGATCGGTTTCACGATCATTTCCATCAGCATTTCGCTCGTCGCGGTCTTCATCCCCTTGTTGCTTATGGGAGGAATCGTGGGTGAACTGTTGAGGGAGCTTGCGATCACCGTCACGATGACCATCGTCGTTTCGGCTCTCATTTCTCTGACGATCACCCCGACGATGAGCTCGCGTTTTTTGAAACCCGAGAACAAGGCAGCGCATGGCCGAGCTTATTTGCTCTTCGAACGCGGTTTCGATCATTTGCTGTCTGGCTATCGGCGATCGCTGGACATAGCACTGCGCCATCATCGCATTACCTTTGCGGTCTTCCTCGCGTCGCTCGGTGCAACGGCATTTGTATTCGTCCAGATTCCCAAGGGCTTCTTCCCGACGCAGGATACCGGCCTGATTACGGGCGTCCTTGAAGCCTCGCAGGACATATCCTTCAAGAAGATGTCGCAGCTTCAGCTTGAAGCCGACCGGATCGTCCGAAGTGATCCGGCGATCGCCACCGTCGGCATGCAGGTTGGCGGCGGCGGTGGGTCGACGCTCAACGTCAGCCGTATGTTCATCACGCTGAAGCCGCTCGATGAGCGAGACGCGTCGGCGACCGGCATCATCGAACGACTGCGTCCGAAGCTGGCGCGGCTGGAGGGCGCGCAGCTCTTTCTGCAGGCGGCCCAGGATATCAACGTTGGAGGACGAAGCGCCCCGACGCAATTCCAGTATACCCTCCAGGACGGCAATCCGGCGGAGTTGAACGAGTGGGCCGACAAGCTCCTGTCCAAGTTCAAGACCCTTCCTGAACTCGCCGACGTTGCGACCGACCAGCAGAACGGCGGGGCCACTGTGACTTTGCAAATCGATCGAGACCAAGCCTCTCGTTTCGGCATTCCGCCTCAGCTGATCGACAGCACGCTTGATGACGCTTTCGGTCAGCGGCAGATCACCCAGTATTTCACGGATCTCAACAGCTACCATGTCGTGCTCGAGGTGGCTCCGGAGTTTCAGCATTCGCCAAGCGCGCTGGATGACCTCTATCTTAAATCACCGCTGACCGGGCAGCAGGTTCCGCTGAACCAGTTGGTAAAGCAAACGACCGAGCCCAATGCCGCGCTTGCCGTAAATCACCAGAGCCAGTTTCCATCGGTGACGCTGTCTTTCAATCTCTCGAAGGGCACCGCTCTCAGCCAGGCTGTTGCGGCGATTTCTCGGGCGGAACACGAGTTGAACAAGCCCCCGACGCTTATCGGCACGTTCCAGGGCAACGCTCAGGCCTATCAATCCTCGCTGGCTACCGAACCTCTCCTCGTGTTCGCCGCCATTGTGGTGATCTACCTGATCCTTGGCGTCCTCTATGAAAGCTACCTGCATCCGCTGACGATTCTGTCCACCCTGCCATCGGCGGGATTGGGTGCGCTTACAATGCTCTGGCTGTTCGGGTTCGACTTCACGGTGATTGCACTCATCGGCGTCATCCTCCTCATCGGCATCGTGAAGAAGAACGGCATCATGATCGTGGATTTCGCGATCGAAGCCGAGCGGCAATCTGGGCTGTCACCCCACGACGCTATTCGTGAAGCATGCCTCTTGCGGTTTCGACCGATTATCATGACAACCGCGGCCGCCATACTTGCGGGGATACCGCTTATGTTGGGACACGGAACCGGATCGGAGCTCCGCCAGCCTCTGGGCTACTCCATCGTCGGCGGTCTGCTGATCAGCCAGTTGATGACGCTCTACACGACGCCAGTCGTCTATCTCTATCTCGAGCAGCTGAGTTCGATGTTTAGACGGCACAGATCAGTGGAGACTCCCACAGAAGCCGCCCAATAGCGAAGGCGCGCAGCCGCCCCTAGGCCAACAACGCGTCAATCCGTTTCCTCGTTTTCCCGGAGACCTACGAAATGCAACTCAAACAATTGCGCAAGAACTTACGGCTCGCCCTGGTCCCGGTTTCACTTTCCGCGATATTCCTTCTGGATATCCTAGGCCCGTTCGATCCTGTCATCACCGTTCTCTATATTCCCGTCATCGTCCTATCGACGCGAATTTTCCCGAAGGGGATTGTGACCTATCTCGGTCTTGTGTGCGTGGTTCTGACCTGCGCGAGTTTCGTGCTCGGACACGTCGAAGGCTTCGACAAGGTAAGGCTCGGGCAGTTTGCCGCGATCCTGCTTGCGATCGCGGCAACCACGTCGTTTGCCGCATGGCTTCCGAATTCGAACCGGCTAGGCGAATAGGCACGTGGCGCCTGAAGATATCGAGAACGTCTGTTGTCAAGAAAGCAAACAAAAGGAGCCGACCTAGCATTTGCTCTAGGCCGGCCCCAAGGTTGCCAGTTTAAGCTGCCGCGAACGGCACAGCCACGAAGGTCTTGTTTTCGCCGCGCTGGATCAGCAGCAGCACCGACTTCTTTTCGTCCTTCGCCGCGGTCGCAACCGCGGTCTTGGCTTCACTGGCATCGTGTACAGCCTTGCCGTTGACCGATACGATCACGTCACCGGCCTTGAGCCCTGCCTCGGCCGCCGGCTTATCGGGCGCAACTTCCGCTACAACGGCACCTTCGACATCTTCGGAGACACCGATGCGCTCCCGAGCCTCGGGCGTCAGATCGCCAAGGGATACGCCGATCCGAGGACCTGTCGGCGCGGCCTTCTCACCGCCCTTGAACGATGCCTTCTCCGGCTTGCCGTCGTCATTTCCGCCGATCGCTACCTTGAGGTCGACACTCTTTCCGTCGCGCCAGACCGTAATGGTTTCCTTGTCACCAGGCGAAAGATCTGCGACGAGACGCGAGAGATCCTTCGGCGTGGAGACAGTCTTGTCGCCGACAGCAGTAATCGCATCACCCTGCTCGATACCGGCGCGGGCGGCAGGAGAGCCCTTCGTCACATCCGCAACGAGTGCCCCGGCCGGCTTTGCCAGACCGATCGCATCGGCAACGTCCTGCGAGACGGGCTGGATCTGGACGCCCAGATAACCGTGATCGATGGAGCCGTTCTTCTGGAGCTTGGCGACGATCATCTTGGCCTGATCGGCGGGAATAGCGAAGCCTACGCCCACGCTGCCGCCATTCGGCGAATAGATCGCGGTGTTGATGCCGACAACCTTGCCATCGCTGTCCACGAGCGGACCACCCGAGTTGCCATGATTGATCGGTGCGTCGATCTGGATAAAGTCGTCATAGGGGCCGCTGTGCAGATCCCTGCCGCGGGCGGAGACGATACCGGCCGTGACCGTCGTCCCGATGCCGAACGGGTTTCCGATGGCAAGCACCTGATCGCCAAGCCTCAGCTTGTCGGAGTCGCCCCAAGCGACTGTCGGAAGTTCCTTCTTGGCGTCGACCTTGACGACGGCGAGATCGGCCTTTGGGTCAGCGCCGATCAGCTTGGCAGGAAGTTCCGTTCCATCGTCCAACGTCACCTTGATATCCGTGGCGTTCGCGATCACGTGGTTGTTGGTCACGATGTAGCCGTCCGGGCTGACGATAAAGCCCGATCCGAGAGCCTGTGCACGCTCTCCGGATTGCGGACCGGGAGCCTGGTGAGGCACCGGAATGCCCTGCTGTTCAAAGAACTGCTTGAACTGTTCCTGCATCTGGGAATTGTCGTCGCCGTCCTGCTGGGCCGGCGCTTTCATCGTCGTAACGATGGTTACGACAGCCGGCTTGTCGGCATCAACGACCGAGGAAAACGAATTGCCAGCGGACGATCCCGCGATCGAAGCGCTTGCCGGCGTGGCGAATGCCGACGACGTTTCAAAGGCGAGCGGAAGGGAAGCGGCGCCAACAACAATTGCTGCGCCGAGAAGTGCCATCGAGCGGCGGTTTTTGATAATGTTCGTCACGATATCAGTCCTGAGAAGAGTTGCTCAAACCGCGTGAATTCGAAACTCATCGCGTGGACTAGATATGAAATCGGAAGTACGGATTTACAAATTAAAGGTTAGTTATGTTTTTATTGCAGATTTTTAATACATTACTTCCAGTTAATACTTCAAAGAACGCTCCGTGACTAGCAAGCATGATCGCCGGCAATGGCCGCGTCGACCACCATCAAGGTCATCGCCAGCAGACCGACGCATGCAAATCCGAGCGAGGCAGCAACGCCCACTGTCGAGACGAAAATCGTTCCTCCGATGACCCCCGCTATGAACGAGATCCATGAACATCCATGCACGCGCGCATGCGACCAACTGACCGAGTTCTTTAACGCAAGTGCGATGGCCTGACCGAAGCCGAACAGGGCTCCTGTAACGAACCCTTTGCCGACATCCGTGCCTGAGACATTCTGGTGCATGACATTTTGCATGCCCATCGTTAGCGCGATGAGCAGCAAGGCAGGGGTGCCAAACCCGATGGCTGCCAAAAATGCCGAAACGCTACAGAGCATGATCTCGCTTAAAACCAGAGCCAGAAGAGGTCTCTCAAGGGCATCGGACATCAGCGTTCCTATCGCGGAGCCCGCGACGAACGACGAAATCACATAGGATGCCTGGAGGACATCGCTCCATTTTCCCTGCGCGAGTGACATGCCCAAGTGCGTGCTGTTTCCACTCATGAAGGACACGTAGAGATGGTTGAGCTGCTGATACCCGATGGCATCCAGGAAGCCGGAACTGGCCGTTGCAATTGATGCAAACAGCATCGGCTTCGACGGGTTTTCCCGGCTCAGTCTCTTCAGCAGCTGGAGGGGTGTGCTTCGCATGGTCGGATGCAGCTCGTCAGGTGGCGACGCTTGGCAGAGCTGCTCAAGCCGCTCTTTGATCCAAGTGGTGGTCAATCAGGGCAGACGCCCGAGCGGAATGGCAGATCGCCGCGATTGTAAAACCATTCGGGATAGCACTCATCCTCGTCATCAAAGTTGTCGAGAAATCCGTCGCCGTTATGAAACCGGCGCGTAATGCGGTGGGTACGGTGAAAATCGTCGCCTTCATACCCGGTGTGATCTCCATCGAATCCTTCACCGCGACCTGGGCTGTAATCATGGGAGTGATCGTCACCACCGAAACCGCCTTCGTGTCCGCCATGATGCCCGCCACCGTGGTCACCATGGGCAATCGCAGTGCTCGATATCAGGCCGGGAGCAGTGAGCGCCATCGAGGCAACCAGGATGGCATATATCAGGCGCTTGGGCATGGAGCGTCCTTGTGAACGGCGGTGACAAGAAGACTGCTGTAATCGGCCGCAATCTAGCTCTTGCCGGCATGCCCGTGATCTATACCGACGTTTAACCGCCTCATACTTACAGCCATGCGGCGCAAGAACGTGACGTCGCGGGACGAAAGCAAAGCCGGTTTCTCTTTCCCTATTGACGTCGAGAAGCAGAACCGACCAAACAGTCTTCAAAGCTGCGTCACAGACGGGGGACGGGACCAGATGCGTGAAACTGATTTCGTCAGCGGGTTCGCCAGGGGGTTGAAGGTGATCGAAGCCTTCGAGGAGACCCGTCAGCGTCTGTCGATTGCCGAAGCCGCGAAGCTGACCGGGCTCGACCGCGCCACCGTGCGACGTTCGCTGCTTACCCTCGCAGAACTCGGCTATGCGGATTACGACGGGAAATTCTTCACTCTGACGCCCAAGATCCTGCGGCTTGGACATGCCTACCTCTCGGCGACGCCCCTGCCCGTCCTGATCCAGCCGCATCTCGATCAGCTGTCGGAAAAAGCAGGCCAGAGCGCTTCTGCCTCCGTCCTCGACAACACGGAGGTCGTCTACATCGCGCGCGCCTCGCAGCGTCGTGTCATGTCGATCAACCTGACACCCGGAAGCCGACTGCCGGCCTTCTGCGCCTCGATGGGCCGCGTGCTCTTGGCAGCGCTTCCGGAAGCCGACGCGAGAGCGGTCCTTTCACGTACGGACCTCAAGCCCAACACGCCGAACACCAAGACCGATGTCGAGGAGTTGCTGGCGGAGTTTCGACGCGTCCGCGAACAGGGCTACGCCCTTATAGACCAGGAGCTGGAAATAGGCCTTTGCTCGATCGCGGTTCCTGTCGAGAACGATCGCGGGCAGACGGTCGCCGCGATCAACATCGGCGCGCCGGCAGCGCACGTATCAGCCGCCGAAATGCCTGAGCGCTACCTGCCGCTGCTCAGAGAAACACAGAAGGCGCTTCGCCTCGTCTTGCGCTAGCCGCCAAGCTTGGCGCGCTCCGCCAGCCGCCATGCCCGAGGGGTTTGACCGGTCTGCTTGAGAAAGAACCGCGAGAAATAGGCGGGATCAGAGAAGCCGAGGCGATAGGCGATCTCCTGAACGCTGCCAAACGTGAATACCAGTTCGCGCTTGGCCTCATCGAGCAGCTTGCGAGCGATCAGGTCATGCGCACCGTAGCCGGTCGTTGCGCGAACGATCCGGTTGAGATGGGTCGGGGAGATGCCGAGTGCCTTCGCATAGAACGCCGCAGGCTGATGCGATTTGAAATGCTGCTGTATCAGACCATGCAGCAGCTCCATGCGGCGTTCGTTTTCGTCGGCAGCCGCCTTCTCCTCCGGCCCTGCGGAAGACAGCCGTGCGGTCAGAAGCAGCGCGGCGGTCAGATAAGATTCCAGCAGATCATTGCGCCCGGCCCGCTGCTCTGAGAACTCCTGCCCAAGCCGCCGCAGGCAGGTCGCGACATGGCGAGCGTCCTCGTCGTTGAGATCGAGTTTCGTCAGGTGCGGCGATGCCATCCAGGCGCCGAGCCGGCTGCGGTCGCCGGGGATCGCCTTCAGATGCGAACTCAGTACCGTGATGACGAAGCCATCGATATCCTTGGAGAAACGGAAACCGTGATCGAGCCCGGGAGGAACTGTGACCACCGACTGGGCTTCGATAGGGCGCCAGATCCCTGAAAACATCGCCTCCCCGGACCCGCTATCCATGTACAATATCTGAAAGAAACTATCGTGGCGATGCGGCCGGATTTCCCAGTGGTGCAGGCTGCTTCTTGATGGGATCGTTTCACAGTGCAGCCAAAAATCGGGTTTTGGCCGCTGCTTTCGCCATAGAGTTCGTATGTCGGAACGCTCCTCGCCACAGTCTCCTCCCTGCACCAGATGTTCGATTAGTGCAATTTCATGCCGGAATTGTCCATTGTTGATTGCTCTTGGCATCGTCAGAATTTGACCAAAGACAAGTGCGGGAGGACACCATGCGCACCAAGGTAGCCATTATCGGCTCCGGCCCATCGGGGCTTTTGCTCGGCCAGTTGCTGACGGAAGCCGGCATCGACAACATCATCCTGGATCGCGTTGGGAAGGACTACATTCTTGGTCGCGTCCGCGCCGGCGTGCTGGAGGAAGGTACCGTCGGCCTGATCGACAAGGCCAAGGCAGGAACACGCATGCATGCCGAGGGCCTCCCGCATGACGGCTTCTCTCTCGCCTTCGACGGTCGCGACCACCGTATCGACCTTTTCGGCCTGACCGGCGGCAAGCGCGTCATGGTCTACGGCCAGACGGAAGTCACTCGCGACCTGATGGAGCGGCGCGAAAGCTCGGGCGCCGAGACGATCTACGAGGCGGCAAACGTTCAACCGCACGATTTCGACGGAGCCGCACCCTACATCACCTACGAGAATAACGGCACCGTCAGGCGCATCGATTGCGATTTCATCGCAGGTTGCGACGGCTTTCACGGCGCCAGCCGCAAGGCCGTGCCGGAAAAATCGCTGCGCACTTTCGAGAAGGTCTATCCGTTCGGCTGGCTCGGAATTCTGGCAGACGTCGCGCCTGTGAACCACGAACTTGTTTATGCCAACCACCCGCGAGGATTTGCGCTCTGTTCCATGCGGTCGGCGCACCGCAGCCGCTACTATATCCAGTGTTCGCTTGACGAAAAAATAGAGGATTGGAGCGACGATCGCTTCTGGGACGAATTGCGGCGGCGCCTGCCCGCGCACCACGCGGAAGCGCTTGTAACCGCTCCCTCCTTCGAGAAGTCGATCGCGCCGCTCCGCTCCTTCGTTGCCGAACCGATGCGCTTCGGCCGCCTGTTCCTTGTCGGTGACGCGGCCCACATCGTCCCGCCGACGGGCGCCAAGGGCCTCAATCTTGCGGCGAGCGACGTGCATTACCTGTTCTCGGGCTTGATGGAACACTATCAGGATCGCTCGAATGCAGGTATCGACGCCTATTCCCAGAAAGCGCTGGCGCGGGTTTGGAAAGCGGTTCGCTTTTCGTGGTGGATGACGACGATGATGCACCGGTTTCCCGACACCGGTGATTTCGACCAGAAGATTCAGGAAGCCGAACTCGACTATCTCACGCATTCGCGCGCTGCCTCGACCGCGCTTGCGGAAAACTACGTCGGCCTTCCCTACTAGCTCTCCTTCCGCCATCCACGGAAGGAACTGTCAAACGGCGGCGATTTGCGTCACGCCGCCGTTTGACAGACTTTATACGGTGCGCGCTGTTTGTTCGTCGATAACGGCCATGGCTTCCGCCAGCGCTGCGCGAACACGCGCACGCTCTTCCGGATCGAGCTGCGTCATATCGAGGTGCAGATCGAGGCCGGCAAAATGCTCGCTTAGAACACGAAGGTTGCGATCGGCTCCAACCAATCCGTTGACCGCATAGGGGACGATCTCCCGCTGGATACCCTTCATGGTGATCGGCGGCAGAGGTGTCGCGTCGACGATATCCTTCACCAGCGCGTAGGTTTCGTAACTGATGACGATCTTCCCACCCTCGGCTATCGACTGCAGCCTTGCAGCCAGATTGGCCTCGGCGCCGATGATCGTGTAATCCATCCGGTCGTTGCTGCCGAAATTGCCGACGTTGCAGTAACCGGAATTGATGCCCATTCTGACGACGAACGGTTCTTCCGTGCCGTCGAGCCTCCATTTTTCCTTGAGCTCTCCCAGGCGCCGCTGCATGTCCACGGCCATGCGCAGGCACGCTTTCGCGTCCTCGACGGCGCCGTTGGTTTCCGGATCCCCGAAAAAAACGAGCACGGCGTCGCCGATAAACTTGTCGAGCGTGCCGCCGTGCTTGAGCGCGATCGCCGCCATCTCGGTCAGATATTCGTTGAGCATTTCCGTCAGGGCCTCCGGCTGCAGCCGTTCCGCGGTGGCCGTGAAATCCTTGATGTCAGAAAAGAAGATGCTCAACCGCTTGCGCTCTGTCTGAACGACGACATCCTTTTGGCCGCTGAAAATGCTCTTGTAGACCTGGGGTGAGAGATAACGCGAAATCTTCATCGAGATGCTGGCAAGGAATTCGTTGGCCGACTCCAGCTCGCGGTTGAAGCCCTGGATCAGCGCGGTCTGCCGCTGCTGGAAGATGATAAAGCCGATGCCGAGCGCGGCCATGCAGAGGAAATAGAGCAGCAGATACTTGAACGCGAAGACGTTGCGCGCAAACGGCTGCTTGATGATGACCTCCTGGATGCCGCGCACATCACCGACCTTCCAGTCTGTCTTCGGGCTTTCCGGATGGGTGTTGTGACACGCCACGCATGCCTTCCCCATGATGACGGGTGTCACCAGCCGAAAGGTGTTGGTGAAGCCGCTGCGGGTGATTTCGGTCGGCGTTTGCTTCGGATCGCCGCGCAATGCGGTCAGTGCATTTGTCTCGAACGCGTCGAGAGGATGCGGCGCGCGCCGCTTGAACGGCAGGTCAGAAAGAAAACGATACGTGATGTTGGCCTGCTGCTGGCGGATCACATCGCCGAGTTCCAGCGAAAGCGTGGCGGGGATCGGGATTGCGCCGGGGATCTCGGCATATTCGTGCGTAACCACCGTTCCGGCGTCGTCGCCGGCGGCATGCGCCGCGAGAATCCGTCCGACGACATTGCTGGCGTAGTAGGAGCGGATGCTAGTGATCAGCGAACTCATGTCCTCGGCCTGGCGTTTGACCGCGCCCTGCGAGAGGGTGCTGACGTCAAGCCAGACGGCAACGGGCAATCCCGCCAGCATCGCCAGGATCATGAAGGTGATGAAGTATCCTGACTTTCGCGCGGTGTGACCGCGATCCGCTCCGTATGCCACGACAAACCTCGTCAAGATTGATCCAGGCCAGCACTGAACAGCCACGACACGCGGATCGCAGTTTGCGCCGCCTGCCCACTCTGTCATGCACCGGTAGTTCTGCCACGCATGTCGGCGAAGAGCCGTTTCCGCAATGCAATATCGAGAGGAGCATGCGTTACTCCACGCCGTCAACCGCACCATCGGTCCAATTTTGGAGGTATCTCGAGTGGCTAGACCTTACGAAACTCCAGTTCGTAGACGACCTCCTCGCCGTTCTTCGGATCGATGCCCGGCGCGCCGCTGATCGAGAGGCGGCTTCCGTCGATGGAAAACGGCCTGATCAGGTCGCTGATGCCCCAGGCTGGATTCCAGCTCGCATCGACATGGTGAACCACGCGCCCGTTTTCGTAGGTATAGGTCCCGGCATAGGCAAGCATCGAGTCGAATAGCGCAGCCTTCTCGGCATCACTCGGCACCGCCCCCTTCAAGGCCGGTCTGTCTCGTCTCACGACGACGGCCATCATTCGCCCATCAGCTTGATAGGACAGATAGCCGACGGGATCGGGACCCATTGCATCCGAGACGGCACCCGAGGCGACGGCCCGGCGCTTCCACGACACCATTCGCCATGTTCCATGCAATGCTGTGGCACTTGCCATGGTCCCCTCCCCTGCACAGTTCATCCAACGTAGATTAGCACAGGCGCAAATAAGCGAACAGGCTGCCTAAACGCTCTCGACAGCAGCAACCTCGGCGGCAGCCTCCCGGATCGTCTGCATCAGGATCGATTGCGGAAGCGAAGGGATGGCATCGGTTCGCATGGTCAGTCCGACAGGCCCACGGGTCTCGGTCGTATCGATCGGCAGCACGCGGAGGACGCCGTCGCTGACATCCGAGGCAACCACGCCGCTTGAGATGATCCAGATCGCATCGCTCTTGCGCACGAAGGCTCGCCCGAACGCGTCGGACACGGTCTCGATCTGGTTCGGCAGGCTCGCGACGCCATTGGCGATCAGGAAGCTTTCCACGAATGGCCTGATGATCGAGGCTCTCGTCGGCATCAGGACGGTGTAATCGCCGAGGTTGGCAAACAGGGATTGGCGTGCCTCCAACAGCGGATGACCCGCCCGGACAGCAAACACCACCTGCTCGGAATAGAGATGCTCGAACGAGAAGCCAGCCATCTTTTCCGCACTGGCAAGCCGACCGACGACCACATCGAGATCGCCGACCCTCAGCTGTTCGAGAAGAACGGCATTCTCGCCGGTGACGATCTTGATCCGGCTCCAGGTGTTCTCTTTCAGGAAAAGCTCCATGGCGCGCGGCATGATCCGGGTCGATACCGTCGGAAGCGCACCGATGCGGATGGGTGGCGCTTCGCCGAAACGCTCCTGCGATACGGAATCCAGTCCCTGTCGCAGGGCAGTCAGCGCAGCGCCGGCATGCCGCAGGAACACCTCGCCATAGCGCGTGATCTTGATGCCGCGCCCGTCACGCTCGAAAACATCGACGCCCAGGACCTCTTCGAGTTCACGGATCGTCTTCGTAACCGCCGGCTGGCTGACGTGCAGCAGTTCTGCGGCCTTCATCACGCTTTTCTGGCGCGCGACCTCGACAAATGTCTGCAGATGGCGAAACTTCACGCGACTGTCGATCATGGATTTCATAACCTTATAGTTATCGAAAGGCCATGAAATATCATTTTACCTAACCAGATTAAACATCCAATTTGTCAATGGGTCTGCGCGTAGCGGTGGGCGGTCGAATGACCGGCTGAGACAGCGCAGAGAGGAGATTTGCAGTGCAGTTTGCTCGTATCAACGATATCGCCATTCACTATCAGCTGATCGGCGCAGCCGCCGACAAGCCCGTGATTGTCTTCGCCAATTCGCTTGGCACCGATTTCCGTATCTGGCGCGACGTTATCGTACGCCTGGCCGGTGATTACGCGATCGTTCTCTATGATATGCGTGGGCACGGGCTTTCCGATGTCGGCCAAGTGCCTTACTCGATGCAGGACCATGCATCCGATCTGATCGGCCTGCTGGATCTGCTGGCTGTCAAGCAGGCCTTCATCTGTGGCCTTTCCGTCGGCGGCTTGATTGCGCAGGCGCTCTATGAGCAGCGGCCCGATCTGGTGCGCGGCCTCATCCTCTGTGACACCGCTCATAAGATCGGCACGACCGAAAGCTGGAACTCCCGCATCGCGACCGTAGCCAGCAAGGGCATCGGCAGCATCGTCGATGGCGTGATGAAACTGTGGTTCACGCCGGCATTCCGTCGTCCCGAAAACACCGCCTATCACGGCTACTGCAACATGCTCGTCCGCCAGCCGCTGGAGGGGTATATAGCCACCTGCGAAGCGATCGGCGATGCCGACTACACCGTTGCAGCCACCCGGATTGGCGTTCCGACGATCTGCATCGTCGGCGACCAGGATGGCTCGACGCCGCCTGAACTGGTCCAGTCCACCGCCAAACTTATTCCAAACGCCCGTTTCGAGATCATTCGCGATGCCGGGCATATCCCCTGCGTGGAGCAGCCAGAAGCGCTGACGGCGGTCATCCGCGCATTCATCGATTTCGCATTGCATGGAGAAAAGAGCTCATGAGTGAACTCCACGAGCCATCCGAACGCTTCGAGCAGGGAATGGCCACCCGCCGCGCCGTGCTGGGCGACGCCCATGTCGACCGCGCCGAGGCCAGTTCGACGCCGTTCGACAAGCCTTTTCAGGATCTGATCACCGAAGCCGCCTGGGGGCATGTCTGGTCGCGCCCGACGCTGACCAAGCGCGAGCGATCGATCGTGACCATCGCGCTCCTCGCCGCTCTTGGACAGGATGACGAGGTGGCCATGCATGTCCGCGCCACCGCCAACACCGGCGCCTCACGAGACGACGTCTGCGAGGCGTTGCTGCACGTAGCGATCTATGCCGGCGTTCCCGCCGCCAATCACGCCATCAAGATCGCCAAGCACGTTTTCGAACAGATGGACGCCGGAAGAGCGGCCTGAAAGGCATAGGATGTCAGAGCTACCGAACCGCAAGCCCGAAACCGGCGCCTTTTTCGCACGAGACCGCGAATGGCACGCGCCCGCCCTCACGCCCGGCTATAAAACCTCGGTCCTGCGCTCGCCACAACGCGCATTGTTGTCGCTCGATGGCACGATCTCCGAGATCACCGGCCCGGTTTTCGGTCACTCGATAATCGGTGAACTGGACAACGACCTGATCCATAATTTCGCAAAGCCGGGCGAGAGCGCCATCGGCGAGCGGATTGTCGTCCACGGTCGCGTGCTGGACGAACGCGGGCGGCCAGTTTCGGGAGCGCTTGTCGAGTTCTGGCAGGCGAATGCCGGCGGCCGCTACCGGCATAAGAAGGAAACCTATCTCGCCGCCATCGATCCGAATTTCGGCGGTTGCGGACGGTGCGTCGCCGACGAGTACGGCCAGTATTCTTTCCGCACCGTTCGACCGGGCGCGTATCCCTGGCCGAACGGCGTCAATGACTGGCGACCGGCCCATATCCATTTCTCCATCTTCGGTCACGGCTTTGCCCAGCGTCTGATCACGCAGATGTACTTTGAAGGGGATCCGATGATCTGGAAGTGTCCGATCGTCGGAACCATCCCGGACAAGCAGGCCATCGAGCAGTTGATCGCGCCCCTCGACTGGGGCAACACGATCCCGATGGACGCGCGCGCCTATAAGTTCGACATCGTGCTGCGCGGCCGCCGCTCGACGATGTTCGAGAACCGCATGGAGGGCAACTGATGGTACAGGAACTCGGCTACCTCAAGGAAACGCCCTCGCAGACGGCGGGCCCCTACGTCCACATCGGACTGACCCCGAATATCTGCGACATCGGCGGCGTCTACGAAACCGACCTCGGCTCGGTGATGGTCAACGACAAGACGCTTGGAGAGCGCATCACAATAACCGGCCGGGTTCTCGATGGAGCCGGTGCACTGGTCCGCGATGCCGTCATCGAGATCTGGCAGGCTGATAGCGCCGGCCTCTACAACAGCCCCTCTGAAATGCGTGGCACGGCCGATCCGAATTTTACCGGCTGGGGTCGCTCCGCGACCCGCGCGGACGACGGTGTCTTCTCCTTCGAGACGATCAAGCCCGGCCGCGTTCCTTTCAAGGATGGGCGCAAGATGGCGCCGCACATCACCGTCTGGATCGTCGCGCGAGGCATCAACATCGGCCTGCATACGCGCATGTATTTCCCGGAGGAAGCGGAGGCGAACAAGGCCGATCCCCTCCTCCTGCGCATCGAGCATCGCGAGCGTGTCGATACCCTGATCGCCAGCCGCGAGGGATCGACATATACTTTCGATATCAGGCTCCAGGGCGACAGAGAGACCGTGTTCCTGGATATCTGAGCCGCCGGCAGCGCGGGCATCTTGCAACGAACCCGTTCCGGGCGCAGTAAGAGGTGCCCGCGAGAAAGACGCCGATGACCACCTCACCTTTCGACCACCCCTTCCTGTCCGGCCTGCTCGGCGACGAGGAAACGAAATCCTATTTCTCTGCAAAGGCGGACATCCGCGCGATGCTGGATTTCGAGGCCGCGCTTGCCAGGGCCGAGGCCATTCACGGCGTGATTTCGCATGATGCCGCCCGCCATATCGGAAACGTCTGCGCCACCTTCGAACCTGATATATTGCAGCTCAGAACAGCGACAGCCCGTGACGGTGTCGTTGTCGCCGATCTCGTCAAGCAGCTTCGCAGCGCGGTTGGAACTCCGTTCTCGGAATGTGTCCACCTCGGGGCCACGAGCCAGGATGTGATCGACACCAGTCTGATGATCCGCCTGAAGGCGGTTGCGTTCCTCTTCGCAAACAGGCTGTCGCACGTCGCCGGTCGCTTGGACAAGCTCGACGCAGAGCACGGCAAGAATGGCCTGATGGGGCGAACCCGCATGCAGGCAGCGATACCGATCACGGTGTCGGATCGCCTGCGAGCGTGGCGCGCACCCCTCGACGGGTATCGTGACAGGCTGACGGAACTTCGCTTTGCTCTGCAGTTCGGCGGCGCCGCCGGCACCCTCGACAAGCTGCGTGACGGCGCGGTCGCGGTGCGGGCATCGCTGGCGCAAGAGCTTGGCCTTTCAGACATGCCTCAATGGCAAAACCAGCGCGGAGCCATCGCGGATTTTGCCAACCTGCTCTCGCTCATCAGCGGAAGCCTCGGCAAATTCGGCCAGGATATCGCGCTTCTCGCGCAAGCCGTTGACGAGATCGAGCTTTCAGGCGGCGGCGGATCCTCCGCCATGGCACACAAGCAGAATCCCGTCGCCGCGGAAGCACTCGTTGCGCTTGCCCGCTTCAACGCAACCCAGCTTTCCGGGATGCATCAGTCGCTTGTGCACGAACAAGAGCGATCAGGCGCCGCCTGGACGCTGGAGTGGCTGATCCTGCCGCAAATGGTTATGGCTACGGCCGCGTCGTTGCGACTGGCGATTGAACTGGCCGGCAACATGAAGAGGATCGGCCCCGCGAACCATAACCACTGAACTATGTATTTCGCCTTTTATTTCATTTTACATTACCGTTTTGGATGAGACACTATCGCCACAAGGTTAGCTTCGGGCTGATCCGGCGTGGGAGTGCGCCACAGCAATGGGAGGATTTATGAAAAAGCTTGTTCTGGCCGCCGTCGCGGCAGTCGTCATGAGCACAGCGGCTTACGCCGACACGATCAAGGTCGGTGTCGTTGGGCCGTTCTCGGGTCCGTTTGCCTTGCAGGGCAAGAACTTCAAGGCCGGTATCGACGCCTACATGGCGTTGCACGGCGACAAGGTCGGCGAGAATACCGTCGAGGTTATCTATCGCGACCTTCCCGCGGCCGACCCGGCACAGTCCAAGGCGCTGGCGCAGGAACTGGTCGTCAAGGAAAAGGTCCAGTATCTCGCGGGCTTCTATTTCACGCCGGATGCCATGGCCGTGACTCCGATCCTGAAGCAGGCAAACACGCCGCTCGTCATCATGAACGCCGCGACCTCCGCGATCGTCACGAAGAGCCCGCTTGTGGTGCGCACCTCGTTCACGACCTGGCAGACCTCGACGCCGATCGCCAAGGTTGCCCATGATGCGGGCGTCAGCAAGGTCATTTCTGTCGTCAGTGATTACGGCCCCGGTGTCGACGCTGAAAACGCATTCAAGGCTGCTTTCGAGAAGGAAGGCGGGCAGGTCGTCGAGGCGATCCGCATGCCGCTTTCGACCAACGATTTCAGCCCGATCATGCAGCGCATCAAGGACTCCGGCGCCCAGGGCGTTTTTGCCTTCCTGCCATCAGGGCCGACCACGCTTGGCTTCGTAAAGGCCTATAACGAGAACGGCCTCAAGGCCGCCGGCATCAAGTTCTTTGCTCCGGGCGACCTGACGCAGGAATCCGACCTGCCGGCGCTTGGCGAGGCAGCACTCGGCATCCAGACGACCTTCCATTATGCCGTCTCGCATGACTCGCCCGAGAATAAGGCGTTTGTCGAGGCCGCTTCCAAGGCAATCGGCAACAAGGCCGAACTGTCCTTCCCGGCCGTCGGTGCTTACGACGGCATGAATGTCATCTACAAGATGATCGAGGCAACCGGCGGCAAGCAGGACGCGGCGAAGGCCGTCGAAGCGGTCAAGGGTCTTTCCTGGGTCAGCCCGCGAGGCCCGGTTTCCATCGATCCGGAAAGCCGTCACATCACCCAGAACATCTACCTGCGTGAAGTCACCAAGGCTGATGGCGGCACATACTACAACAAGGAAGTTCAAACCTTCGAAAAGCAGGGCGACCCTGGTCTCGCCGCGGCGAAGTAAAGGCTGAATTGCCTTCAATATCTGCAGCGGATCTGAAATGCCTGGAACGCGCAAGCGCTCCAGGCTCCAGAGCGGACCCGCTCGAACAGCATCGGGATAGCCTCATGCAAACAGTCTTCAGCATAGCCGTCGATGCGCTCGCCTATGGCATGGTGCTATTCGTCATCTCCATCGGGCTTTCGGTTACGATGGGATTGATGCGCGTCGTCAATCTTGCGCATGGCGCCTTTGCCATGATCGGAGGCTATATCGCCTCCTACGCGGCACGCGATCTCGGGCTTGGATATGGCGTTGCCGTGATTGCCGCCGTCGTCGGCACGGTCGTCATAGCGATTCCGATCGAACGCTTCCTTTACAGACGCATCTATGGCCAGCCCGAACTGACGCAGGTGTTGATGACGATCGGCATTACCTTCTGCATCATCGGCATCGCGAACTATGTCTTCGGTCCTACATTGAAGACGATTCCGTTGCCATCGGAGCTCCAGGGCTCAGCTGACCTTGGCTTCCGAACCATTCCCGTGCATCGCCTCTTCGCGATCCTCTGCGGCCTCGCCGTCGCAGGCGGCCTCTGGTACGCGATCGAAAGGACGAGCTTCGGCGTGAAACTGCGCGCTTCCGTCGACAATGCGGCGATGGCCGCCGCGCTTGGTGTACGCACGCAGATCATTTATGCGCTGAGCTTTGCCGTGGCCGTCGGGCTCGCAGCCTTCGGCGGCGTGGTCGGCGCTGAACTCCTGCCGGTCGAGCCCTATTACGCACTGCGCTATATGGTGACCTTCCTCGTCGTGGTGTCGGTCGGGGGCGCGGGATCAATCCCCGGCGCATTGATCGCCTGCCTGGTGCTCGGCGGTATCGACACCACGGGCCGCTACCTCATGCCGGAATTCGGCGAATTCTTCTTCTACCTCGCGGTTATCGCCATCATCTGCATATTCCCGCGCGGTCTTGCGGGGAGGACGAAATAGGATGGCTGCCATCATGAACACCGAAACAGCAACCTCCGCCGCCGCCCGCACCCATCGTTCGTTCGGACGCGATGCCGCCGGCCTTGCGGCGATCATCGTGGTTGCCGTCATTGGCTACTTCATCTTTCCGGACAATCTGGCGCTGCTCACACGCATCGTCGCCATCGCTCTGCTTGTCCTCTCGCTTGACCTCGTCACCGGCTATTGCGGCGTGGCGACGCTTGGCCATGCCGCGCTTTTCGGTTCCGGAGCCTATGCAGCCGGCATCCTCTCGGCGCACTACGGCATCAACGACCCTCTGCTGATGACCCTTGCCGGCATCGTTGGCGGGGCAGCGGCCGGACTGATCAGCGGTGCGGTGATCCTTCGCGGTCACGGCCTGCCGCAGCTCGTGCTCTCTATCGCACTGATCAATCTGTTCCACGAATTCGCCAACAAGGCGTCCGGCTGGACCGGAGGCAGCGACGGTCTCTCCGGCATTTCGGCCGACCCCATCTTCGGCTACTTCGAATTCGATCTTTACGGCCATACGGCCTATGCCTTTGCGATCGCGCTTCTGCTGATCGTTTTCGTGGTACTGCGCCTGCTCGTCCGTTCTCCTTTCGGAATGCTGTGTCGCGGGATCAAGGAAGACCCGGTGCGCATTCGCGCCATGGGTGCTTCGCCGAAGGCGGCCCTGATGAAGATGTATGTCATATCAGGCGCGGTCGCCGGTGTTGGGGGGGCGCTCAATGCCATCACCACACAGGTCGTCGGGCTGGACAGCTTGTCCTTCACCATGTCGGCGGAGTCGCTCGTCATGCTCGTTCTTGGCGGCACGGGTTCGCTATTCGGCGCCCTTTCCGGCACCGTGATCTTCATGCTGTTTGAGGACTATGTCTCGGCTGCTAACCCCTTCCATTGGCTGACGATGGTCGGCGCGCTGCTGATTGCCGTCGTCCTCTTCGCGCCGAAGGGCCTCTATGGCACTGCCGCGGCCTTCCTGAACCGCAGAAAGGAGGCCGGACAATGAGCGCCGTCTTCGAAGTCCTCAACCTGAAGAAATCCTTCGGCGGCCTTGCGGTGACGAACGACGTCTCCCTGTCGATGGCGCCGGGCGACCGAGTGGCGCTGATCGGCCCGAATGGCGCCGGCAAGACCACCTTCGTCAATCTTGTGACCGGAAATCTTCAGCCGGATTCAGGCGATGTGCGCCTTGCCGGCGAGACCGTCACAAAAGTCGGCGCCAATGGTCGCGTGAAACGCGGACTTGTGCGCTCGTTCCAGGTTACCCGGCTCTTCCAGGAGATGACGCCGGCCGAGCATGTTGCCCTTGCCATCCTCCAGCGTCAGGGACGCACGGGTCGCATGTTCGGGAATTTTCTTGCCATGCCCGACGTGATGGACGAGGTCGGCGATCTGCTCGGCACACTCGGCATCGCCCCTCTCATGCACCGCAAGGTCAGCGAGATAGCCTACGGCCAGCAGCGCCTCCTTGAGATCGCCGTCGCCATGGCGCTACGTCCAAAAGTGCTGCTGCTCGACGAACCTGCTGCCGGCGTGCCCCAAAGCGACACCGGGCGCATCGAGCAGGCGCTTGCCGATCTGCCGGCCGATCTCGCTGTCCTGATGATCGAGCACGACATGGATCTCGTCTTCCGCTTTGCCAAGCGCGTGGTGGTTCTCGCCGCAGGCGCGATCATCTTCGACGGCTCGCCCGCCGACGTCACCAAGGATGCCCGCGTTCGCGAGGCCTATCTCGGGAGCTATGCCAATGCCAGCCACGCCGCTTGAGGTTGAAAACCTGTCCGCCGGCTATGGACCGACACGCGTGCTGGAAGGCGTCTCGTTCTCCGTACCCGCAGGCGCTCGCCTTGCTGTCCTTGGCCGCAACGGCATGGGCAAGACAACGCTGCTTGCGACGCTCGCCGGGCAGACCAAGCGCTATGACGGCACGATCCGGATCGGAGACGCCGACGTGACCTCGATGCCGAGCGCCAGCCGCGCTCACAGGGGATTGGGTTATGTGCCGCAGGCCCGCTGTGTCTTTCCAACATTGACGGTCGAGGAAAACTTGTTCGTCGGCCTCAAGGGCCGGCCGAAAAGCGCGCTCGAGGAAGCCTACGGCATGTTCCCGCGGCTGAAAGAGCGGCGGCGCAATCTCGGCAACCAGCTATCCGGCGGCGAGCAGCAGATGTTGTCGACGGCCCGCAGTATCCTTGGGCAGCCGACGGTGCTTCTGCTTGACGAGCCGCTCGAAGGGCTGGCGCCCGTCATTTGCGAAGAGCTGATGGCTGCTTTCGCCGAGCTTGCCAAGCGCGGCGACATGACAATCCTGCTGGTCGAGCAGAGAATCCAGAGCGCTCTCGATTTTGCAGACCATGTGATCGTTCTGGAGCGCGGCAAGCTTGCCTGGTCAGGCACGCCGCAGGCATTGGCCGACGACCACGACACGATTGAACGCCTGCTTGGAGTGGGCGGCCTTCATTAAAGGCCGCTCGTTTCGGGCGACAGCGTGGCTTCGACTTTAGCCGCATAGGCTCGACAATTGTATTCACATGCGCAAGTTCCTATCTGTTTGGAACGATTTGCATGATCTGCGGCTTCATTTTGGTCGGGAGTTATCTCCTGTTTACCGAATTCGAACCATAAACAGTTGCTTTCCGATGCAAAACCCGCTTGCTTAGGAGACAACTGCGTCTGGCAACAGACAGATACGGTGCGAAGGATACAGGCGGGCCATGACATCCAAGGTTGGGTTCAAAGCCTCGAAAATGATTGCGACGACATGGCGAGGCCGGTCCCTTTTGAAGACGCGATGAGTAAAGATCTCTTTCAGGTAAAGTTTTGGGGCGTCCGCGGCAGCATTCCGGTTTCCGGCCCGGAATTCGATCGCTATGGCGGAAACACGTCCTGCATCGAAGTGCGCTGCGGCGAGCACCGCATGATCTTCGACGCCGGGTCAGGCGTTCGCGAGGCCGGGCTTTCGCTGCTCAACGACAACGTCCACGACGTCGACCTGTTCTTCAGCCATTGCCACTATGATCACATCATCGGCCTGCCGTTCTTCAAGGCGATCTACTATCCGACGATCGACCTCAGGATCTGGTCGGGACACCTCGATGGCAAGATGACCACGCGCGAGATGATCGAACAGTTCATCAGCCCGCCATGGTTCCCCGTGAAGACCGATATCTGCCAGGCGACGATGAGCTTTCGCGACTTCCATGCCGGCCAGACGCTTGAGCCGCATCCGGGAGTCAAGGTGAAGACCTTCATGCTCAACCACCCAGGCGGGGCCATCGGCTACCGCGTCGAGTGGCAGGGCCGCTCCGTCGCCCTCATCTACGACATCGAGCATATTCCCGGTGTCTATGATCCGGTTGCCCTGGAGATGATGAAGGACGTCGATCTCGCCGTTTACGACTGTACGTACAACGAAGACGAGATGCAGCGCTTCAAGGGCTTCGGTCATTCGACCTGGCAGCACGGCGTCGAACTCGCCAAGACCGCCGGGACGAAGCAGTTCGCCCTTTTCCATCACGCACCTTCGCGCACCGACACTCAGCTCGAAGCCATGGAAAAGGACGCGCAAGCCGCCTTCCCGCGCTCCTTCGCAGCCCGCGACAATCAGGTCGTTGAACTCTAGCTCGCTATAAGCTCGTCGGAGCCCTTCCAGGCCACCGCAGGGTGGTCGTGGGTTTCGTCGATCAGGGCCGAGAGAAAGCTCCAGGCGGTCTCGTCATGGACAAGGTGGTGACCGAGAATGCCGACGGGCTCATCATCGCCGTCGGCGCGCGCCTCGAGTTCCCGCACAAGCATGGCAACGAGCTGTTCGTGGGGAAGACCGCCCCTGGTGCCGTGCCAGTCCATCAGATCGACATGCGTGTTCAGAAGGCCGATCCCGTCAGCCGTGGACGCCCGACCATAGACCGAGAGCGCTTCGAGACCGATACCGGGCAGGTCAGGCAGCAGCGCAGAACTGATCCGGTTCCACGGCGGCACAAGAATGGGGACAAATCGCTCGTGGTGAAGGTTCTTGAGTTTGCCGAAGCCGTCAGCCAACTGTCCGAGCACGGCAGCGGCCGGGCGATGGCTTCCAAGCTCCTGCTTTTTTTCGTTGGCGGAGGCATAATTGGTATGCGACCAGCCATGCAATGCAACGAGGCACGCAGATTGAGCGGCAAGCCGCTCGGCTAGTGCTTCGCCCGTGGCCGCCGGGATGACAGCAAGGGTCAGTGGTGTGGATTTCGCTGCTGTCAGTTGCAACAGCCGCTCCAGCGCGGCAGTCGGTTCGACGGCATCATCGTCGCGCAGCCAGAAGCGGGCTTTGCGTCCGGCATCCTGCCAACGCGCCAGCTCGATGCGCAGCGGTTCCCAGACGTTGTTGCTTGTCATGCCATTCATCCCGCGCTTTCCTGCAAAATCCTGTCGAGGGCTTGTGCCGCGTGCGGTAGCGACCGCTCGCCCAACACGAACTGGCGGGCGCGCGAGCCCATCGCGCTCCGCTGCGCGGGATCGGACAAGAGGCCAGCGACGGCAGCTGCGTAGGCGGCGACATCACCCTCAGGCGTCAGATATCCGGTTACGCCTGACTTGACCACCTCCGGAACGCCCGCCGTGTTCTGTGCGACGACTGGCAGGCCCGCCGCCTGCGCTTCCAGGTAGGCCAAACCGTATGCCTCCCCGCAGCCTGGCCAGACATAGATACCGGAATTCGCGAGTTCCACCGCAATTGACTCGGCGCTCAGTTCACCAAGAAACCGGACCCGGTTTGCACCTAAGCCAGAAAACAGCTGCTCGACCTCGTGACGGCTTGGTCCGTCTCCGACGACGGTCAGGTTCCACGGCTGATCCGCTATCAGGCGCAGGGCATCGGCAAGCATCGCGTAGCTCTGGAATTTGTCACCACTTCGCATCATCGCAACCGCGATCAGGGCCTTCGGTTGTGGATTGCCTGTGGCGATATCGAACAGCGCCGTATCGACGAACGGAGCAATGGAGGCGAAGCGTCCGCCGGGCACCGCGCGTTCGAGCCCAATCCTGTCACGGTCGGTGAACGCTATATTGATGCGCGCGCTCGTCACCTGGGCAACGACCTGTTTCTGAAATGGTGCCCATTCGCCCCGGTCGCGTTTGGGCGAATGAGACGCCTCTGCCGTGACATGGGGTATGCCGAACTCGGCACATAGAATGGGTCCGAGGAGATCCGGCGACTTGTAATATGGGTGATAGCAGAACCAGAGATCCGGCTTTTTGCCGGACGCCCATTTCAGCCGCAGCCGTTCAATCTCCTCGCCGGCCTTTGCGCTGACGTCCATCGCTTGCTGCGGTGTGGGCGCAAAGCTGCGAAAATCGGACACCACTTCGACGTCATGGCCGGCGATTTCCATCGCCCGCATGAGAAGACGCGCCATCAGCCTGTCGCCCGAAGGGACAGGATGACGGGGAGACTTCAGCGGGGCGTAGAATGCGATCTTCATGAAGCCACTCGCACCGAGACAGACTGTTCACCGCGGATGACTGGGATCGCTGTCCGAAAATTTGCTATGGTTCTTCCCCGGGTGCTTGCTGGATCAAAATTTAACAGGCTATCGCGGTCCCTGGCGGCAATTTCACCTTAATTGCCCCATCTCTAGTGCATTTCTGATTTGGTATTCAAGAACGGGTTTGAATGGCGAGCCTCGCAGCCAGCATCGATTTTTCGGAGCGCTCGGTGAGACGGGCGAGGCTCGGATCCGGCCTCATCATGTTCGTCTTCATTTCCCTGCATTTTTCCAATCATGCGCTGGGGCTGATTTCGGTTTCCGCCGCTGACGAGGGGCGCCGGCTGTTCACGGCGCTCTGGCGTAACCCGCTCGGCACATTGGCCCTTTATGGGGCGATCTTCACCCATCTCGCCCTCGTGCTTCGGTCGATCTACATTCGTCGCAGCCTGGTCATGCCCAAAGGCGAGACGGCGCAGATCTTGCTCGGCCTCGCCATCCCGCTCCTTCTCATCGACCATGTGATCGGGACCCGCATCGCACGTGCGCTCTTCCATTACCGGGATGATTACGAGACGATCGTGCGGCAGCTATGGATCAATGTCCCCGGCAACGGTTTGCGCCAGGTCATCGCGCTTGTTGTCGTCTGGGTACATGGCTGCATCGGGCTCCACTATTGGCTTCGCTACAGGCCCTGGTACCAGAATATCGTCGCGCCACTCCTGGCGGTGGCAATCCTCGTGCCTGTTCTGGCAATCCTGGGCTTTATCGAAATGGGCCGGACAATCGCCGAGCCTGCCTATGAAGGCATGGTCGATACCGGACGCTATGAGGCCAATCTCAATACACGCTATTTGACCGATCCCGCAGCCCAAGCCGAGATCGCGATGATCCGGGTCGGGCTCTATGGTTCCTTCGCAACGGCGTTGCTCGGCGTTGTCGCTGCCCGTGGCGTGCGGCGATGGCGCGAGCGTGTCGATCAGATCACCGTTCGATATCAAAGCGGCGAGTCTATTCAGGTTCCGAGGGGATTCAGCGTTCTCGAAGCCAGCCGGCTCGCCGGCATTCCGCATTACTCGGTCTGCGGCGGCAAGGGCCAATGTTCGACGTGCCGCGTGCAAATTCTCGATCAATACGAGGACCTGCCGGCGCCCGACAAACTCGAACTTTCGACGCTGAAACGCATCAACGCCGCCGCCGACGTGCGGCTGGCGTGCCAACTACATCCAAACCATGACATCACTGTCGTGCCGTTGCTGGTAGCCGCCGCAGAGACGGCGTTGCCCGCCAATACGCAGGAAACGTCGCCGGGTCGCGAAAGAGAGATTGTCGTTCTCTTCTGCGACATCAGAAACTTCACGACGCTGACCGAAACACGCCTGCCGTTCGACATCGTGTTTCTGCTGAACCGCTACTTCGCGCTCGTCGGCAATGCGGTCGAGAAGGCGGGCGGGCGCATCGACAAGTTTATCGGCGACGGCGCCATGGCGCTGTTCGGAATCGGTTCTTCTCCGGAGCAGGCATGTCGACAGGCTCTAGTGGCCGCGGCCTCGATTGCACGCGACATCGAAAAGCTCAGCGATGAACTGTCGGAGGAGCTGTCCCTGCCCTTGCGTATCGCAATCGGGATCCACACGGGCCCCGCAGTCGTCGGCACCCTGGGATATGGTCGGGTGCGCAGCACCACGGCGATTGGCGATACGGTCAATGTCGCGAGCCGACTTGAAACGGCGGCAAAGGAGTTCGACGTTGCGCTCGTCATCTCCGAACCCGTGGCCGCTCTCGCCGGGATCGAGCTCACAGGCATCGAAAGTCGGGAAATCAGCGTACGCGGTCGCGCCCTGCCCTTGAAAGTCTATATGATTCCGAGAGATAAAGCGGCCGGACTGCCTGAAGGGAGCGCATGATTTCCGGCGTGAAGATCAAGAAATATTGGCGCAAGCGCCTGCGGAAAATGCGCAACGCACTCGTTAGTCGCTTTTTCGATACCCGCACCGGCCGCCGGCTGCTGATCGAGAATATCGGCAAGCGCGTGGTTTCGATGACGGTCGATGCCGGCGATCACCGGATGACCTTTGCGCCATCCGACTACATTGGCCGCAAGGTCTTTCGCAAGGGCCACTTCGAGCGTGACCATGTGGACCGACTACTGGCGGTGTTGCGCGCCCGAGGCATCCTCGAGAGCAGTGGACAACTCTTGGA